>JBASXE010000285.1:0-3621 GCA_049276875.1 Roseovarius sp.
CGCAGGCGACGGGCGGGGCGGTTGGTATTGTCCATCAGGCCGCCTCCCGCTTGCGTTCACGCATGCCAAAGAAGCGATAGCCATTCCAGCGTGTGCCAGTGATTTCACGTGCCACGGCGGAGAGCGATCTGAACTTGCGACCCTGCCAGTCGAAGCCGTCCTTCAGCACGGTCACGGTGTGCTCGACGCCGTCCCATTCGCGCAGCAGCTTCGTACCTGTCACGGGATTGCGGGGATCAGCGATCTGATGCTTGCGCCTCGCGTGGCCTTCGACCTCGTCGGCCAGAAGATCCAACATGCGACGCGTGTCACGGTCCGGGCCGCCATAGGTCAGTTCCTGAAGCCGATAGGCGATCCGCAGTTCAAGAAACGCTCGGCTGTTGTTTGGTGCCGAGGTGCCGAGGAGCTTTTCCCATTCGGCTTTCAGCTCCTTGACCGACATCGCCTTCAGGGCGGCCAGGCGCGACAGCACCGTCAGGTCCAGGTTTGGATCATCCCCCGGCTGCGCAGGTGTTATCTTATTGTGATAATTCATGAATTCCTCCGATGCGGATACGTTTTGCACGACGACCACCGCTCTTTCGGGGCAAGAAGTCCACGAAACTGTCTCCGGTTTCGGCAGATAAACCGCTGGACTGTGCAGCGTTCAGCCGCATTACCCCAGCTGCCAGGATGCGCCCGATCTCGGCGAGGCGCGCTTGCGCTGACATGCGCTCAGGGCATAGGGGATTGGGCCCCGAAATCGGGGTTTCTTGTTCATCAAGCATGGGAGCGCCTTTCGGGTTGGTGAGCCGATTTGGGCACCGTCAGTGCCTAATGCTCAAGCCAAAACAATTGGTTGGTGAAGGTCTGCGGGGCCGAGCGTATGTGCTAGGGACCGGGGGGCATGCCATCAATGGCGTGTGGCGCGCTTCACCTGGGAATCGGTTTCCAGCTTGAGAGCCGCCTTCCAGAGGGGTGTCTTGGTGAAGACGCTCTCTTGCGACCGGAAGGATTTTGCCGGGCGTGTTTCTTGCAGGAGGCCAGTCCAAATTAAGGGCCGCAAGACTTGCGTGTATAGATTGGCCATCACGACGTCGTAGTGCGGGAAGTGCTCCGGCATTGGTTCGCCGTAAAAGGTTCGACGCAGGTCTGCACCCAGTGCTCCGTTTTCCGCTTCTACGTTGAGAACGTTCAGGAAGACGTTCCAATTCATCATGATCTCGGTATCCGGAAATCGGGTCCAGACGCTGTGGTCGATCTCGAAAAGATAAAACGGGGTGATGATCCCGAACAGCCGACCCGGATGCTGGCTGATTTCTTTTCCTGCCTTGGTCAGTTTGAACTGCCCTTTGTAATGCCGACCCATTTTGAGGGTTGTCAGCAAGAAGTGAATATCGACGAGCGGCATGAAGTCCTGCTCGTTCAGGACCTTGTTCACGGCAAAGAGGTCTGCCTCGGTGTGGCCGGGCCAGTCGAACTCTCGCGCCGCCCAATGGACAAAGTTGCGCTTGAAGCCCTTGGACTGTGTCAATCCGATGGTCTCATGCTCGGCGAGATAGGCGAAGGTTTTCTGGAAACCCCGCAGGAGTGGGGAGTAGGCGAGCTCCGGATTGTCGTCGGCCATCCGCAAAAATTCGATCATTTCGTCCTCTCAGGCTAACCATTCATTTAGCTTCGACCAGCGTTGCCGACCCGAGACGTTTTTGACGGCAATCGCTACAGCCTTCCTTTGGCCGACCAGCACGACGAGCTTCTTACCGCGGGTGACCCCGGTGTAGATCAGGTTACGCTGCAGCATGGCATAGTGCTGGGTCATGACGGGGATAACCACGGCGGGGTATTCAGACCCTTGGCTCTTGTGGATCGTCGCCGCATAGGCGGGGACCAGAGTGTCAAGTTCGCCAAATAGAAAGGTCACAGTGCGGCCGTCGAAATCCACGGCAACTTCGCCCTCGGCAAGATCGACATCTTCAATCATGCCGATGTCGCCATTAAAGACGTCCTTATCGTAATCGTTCTCGATCTGCATCACCTTGTCGCCCGGGGCAAAGGTCCACCCGAAGCGCTCGACCTTCTTGTTCCCTGCAGGGTTTAGGGCGGCCTGCAATTCGATGTTGAGCGAGCGCGCGCCCACACCGCCGCGGTTCATTGGGCACAGGACCTGAATGTCCCTGATCGGATCAAAGCCAAAACGCTGCGGGATGCGCTTAGCGACCAATTCGACAATGCGTAGCACGGCTTGTTCTGGATCTGCAGCCGGCACGAAATAGAAGTCCGCCTCGCCATCTGGCTTGCCTAGATCGGGTAAGCGTCCTGCGTTGATGGTATGCGCTGTCGTAATGATCTTGCTCTGTGCGGCTTGCCGGAACACCTCGGTCAGCCGCATGACGGGCACGGTGCCTGAGTCGATGATGTCGGCCAACACCTGACCAGGGCCGACGGAAGGCAACTGGTCAATGTCGCCGACGATCAGCAACGCTGCGTTGCTTGGGACGGCCTTGAGAAGCGACTGCATCAGAAGCACATCGACCATTGAGCTTTCGTCCACGACCAGGAGATCGCAATCGAGCGGGTTCTCGTCGTTGCGCTTGAAGCCGAAGGCCTTCGGGTCGAATTCCAGCAGCCGATGAATCGTCTTGGCTTCCATGCCGGTGGCCTCTGTCATCCGCTTGGCCGCGCGTCCTGTGGGCGCACATAGCAACAGCTTCACGCTCTTGGCGGCCAGTATGCGCAGGATCGAGTTCACGATGGTGGTTTTGCCCACCCCGGGGCCGCCGGTGATCACCATAAGCTTCGACCGCAGCGCCAGCCTGATTGCGTCAGCTTGGCTGGCGGCGAGGGTGAGCCCGGTCTTCTGCTCGATCCAGGGAAGGGCCTTGTCCGCATCGATCTCAGGCCAAGGCAGGGCGCCCGCGCGGATGCGTTTGAGATGTTCTGCAATGCCGCGCTCTGCAAGGTATAAACCTGTTAGAAAGATGCAGTCAGCATCATCCACGCGATCGCTTGTAACGGTTTCCGCCGCGAGTTCCTCCAGTAGGGCGCTTTCGATCAAGGGCTGGGGCACTTCGAGCAGCTTTCCTGCCACGCCGATCAAATCTGCCCTTGGTAGGCCGCAATGACCGTCGTTCATGGCCTCGGTAAGTGCGAACGAAATCCCTGCTCGCACACGGATCATTGCAGTTTTCTCGATACCGAGCTTTTCAGCAATCATGTCGGCTGTACGGAAGCCGATGCCGCGGATGTCCTTGGCGAGCCGATAGGGGTTTTCGCTCATAACCTGCACGGCATCCATGCCATAGGTCTTGAAGATCCGCACCGCGCGCGCCGTGCCCACGCCATGCTGGTGCAGGAACACCATGATCTCACGGATCACCTTCTGATCCGCCCAGCCTGCAGTGATCTTGGCCGCGCGCATCGGGCCGATGCCAGTCACTTCGCGCAGGCGCTCGGGCGCGGCCTCAATGATGTCGAAGACGTCCTTGCCGAACGCCTTAACCAGCCGTTCGGCATAGACCGGCCCGATCCCCCGGATCATCCCAGAGCCGAGGTACTTTTCGATCCCCTCGACCGTTGAGGGGGCAGATGTCTTCAGGAAGTGTGCTTTGAACTGCAGGCCGTGGTTGCGATCGTTCAACCAAA
>JBASXE010000286.1:0-2494 GCA_049276875.1 Roseovarius sp.
ACGGTACGGCAGGGCGGACCAACAAGCCTATGGAAGTGTATGTTTAGAAACATAGAAGAGTGTAAACGTATATATGGGCTGAAAGGAGACATTCGCTGCGTGCTGGACCGAGGTCTGCTTCGCGGACCAAGTTGCCATTCGCTGCGGTTGCGCCAATGTCTGCTTTCGAAGGGCGCGATGCAAAAGGCGGACTATGCCGCTGATACAGCCACATTATAATTTTCGTACCTCAAGCCCGATGAGGTCTCTCGGTGCTACATAGAATAGTCTCATCAAATATTGTTGTGCATTGTCTTCTTGCGTCTTCGCGTAGCTTGAGTCCCATCGTCGCTGCCATCATGAAATGTTCCAAACCAACGGTCCCAAGGCATTTCCTGATTGCCATAGTTGCACTCGTAATAGCGATGATGCAGCTGGTGATAGAACGTTCCCAACGCCAGTCTGCGTTTGTCCCTGACAAGCAAATCTTCGTAGCCAGTATGGGTCATCGCCGCCCCCGGTCCAAGATAGATCACATGGAAATACACAAGGATCGGGTGGCTGGGGAACACGCAATGGATCAAAAGCGAGGACAGGTAGAGCAGATGCTCAGCAGGATGCATGGAGAGCCCGGACCACGGCCCGATATTGACATTGCGGTGGTGCAGCGAATGGACATGCTTATAGATGAACGGCACATGCAAAAGCCGATGCACCCAGTAAAAATGAAAAGCCGACCAGATCGGCAGCAATACCAATCCGGCAACAAACAGGATCGGATTGGAAGTCAAACTGATCGTCGGAACGTATTCGTTCGCCATCAGCCACATAATGACGACTTGGAACATGGTCAGCTGCAGTACGCCGCTGCCCAGAGACCAAAACACATTGTCATGTACTTGGTTCGAAAAATTCCAGAGCTGATTGCCGCGTGCGGGCTCGCGATGATCGAATTTCAGCGTCTTGCCTTGCCCCTTCCGCATGTAGAAAAACCAGTGGAGCCCTCCTGCGACCCCGATCATCAAGCATAGATTGACAAGCCATATCTGAAACACCCATCCGAATGCGAAGGTCTGCGCCGCCTCCAAGGCTGGGTAGAGCAACCACCAACATAACGTTGCCAGCAAAACCATTATCACGCGCTCGCTCATCGTAAGCCAGTTGCGGACGACCCAACGGCCCAAAAAGCGAGGATCTGGAGGCCACTTGAATAATGATGGGTCTGCAAGCGGAAGCTCGGGGTGATAATTCCATTCCCTGCTCATCGCGTCAGGGTTGATTTTGTTTGTCATCATAGCCTCGCTCATGTCTGCGCGAACAATGTCCTTTTCGGATGTAGCGGGGTCTCGCCCAAATGCGACAGCGCTTGTCGGCTTCAAACAGGTTAGGATTGATCAGGCAAAAAAGACATCCGCTTTTGAACTCACCTAGACCCAATAGCGGTCATTCGCACTTTTTGCAGCATCGATCACATCGGGCTCGTAACAGTCATTCGCTGAGGAGCGCACCAAGGTCCGCTTTGCCGCAATCACCAGTTTTTGGTTTTATAAGTGCAGAGCCTAGACACAAAGTGTCGTATGCTCCTAAAGTTCTAGTAAATTGCCTGATTGCTGCACGTATCAGGGAAGATGCGTTAGAACCCATCAGTTGGGTTCTCGTAATCCGCATAGTAATTCTCATACGCGCTCTCTGCAGCCGACGCTGCATCCTGTCGACTATCAAACGGTCCGTCTTCCAGCTCCTCTCCATTTGCAAGTGGATGCCATTTATTGTCTGTTGGCGATAATTGAACTTCCAGGGTGAAGCTCCCTTCGTTTGGGTTGGCCTCCCCTGACTGAGTTCCATAAACCCTGACGACGGACACGCCGCCGTTTGCTGGCAATCGCCTTCATCTCTTCACGAACTTCTGGAGTATCTTGCGGCCGATCACGCCGGACGGTCTTGGGATCGACACCGACAAGCCTGCACGCACGGCGTTGCGAGATATCATGATCCCGCATCGCCTTGCGTGCTACAGCCCGTCGCACGTTCGGTGTCGTCAGTTCTTTCCCAGCAGATCTTTCAGGACAACCTTGTCGAGCATGGTATCAGCCAACAGACGTTTCAGCTTCGCATTTTCATCTTCCAGCGATTTGAGGCGATGGGTGTCGGACACATTCATGCCTCCGAATTTGGCTTTAAACTTGTAGAACGATGCCGGGCTCAAGCCATGCCTACGGCACACTTCTGCAGTCGGCATCCCAGCCTCTTGCTCTTTGATCATCCCTATAATCTAGGCTTCGGTAAAACGACTCTGTCGCATTTGTTTGCTCGTTCGCAGGTTGAACAAACTCTACATTAAAATGAGGGAAGTTTCGGGGGGCAGGTCACGTCGTGGGTAATTTCGGGGGTGCAAATTCCGGCTCAAAAGAAAGACGACTCCTTGAAAGTCGCCACCGATTAACGCGATTGGCACGCATGGTTTTTGGCGCGGATGTCAGGAGGCAAGATCAGGCCTGACGGTGAAGTGCTGATG
>JBASXE010000287.1:0-3723 GCA_049276875.1 Roseovarius sp.
GCCGTGGCCCTCGCGAGGGCCGTGAATTACTGCGGCGCGGGCACGCTGGAATATCTCTATGATCCCACGACCAAGGAGTTCTTCTTTATCGAGATGAACACCCGCATTCAGGTCGAGCATCCCGTTACAGAAATGATCACCGGCACCGACCTGGTGCAGGAAATGATCCGCGTCTGCGGCGGTGAGGCGCTGAGCATGACGCAGCCCGAAATCACCCGCACAGGCCATGCCATTGAGGTGCGCCTCAACGCCGAGGACCCGCTGATGCAGTTCATGCCGTGGCCCGGTGTGGTCGGTGCGCTGAAAATCCCCGAAGGCGCGGGCATCCGCTTCGATCACTTCCTCTACGAGGGCTATACGATCCCGCCCTTCTACGATTCGCTTCTGGGAAAGCTCATTGTGCATGGCACGGACCGCGCCGACGCGATCGCGCGGATGAGTGCGGCGCTGGAAGAGCTTGAGATTGGCGGTATCAAGACGACCGCCCCCCTGCACAAAGCGCTGGCGCGCGACGCGTCCGTGCAGGCAGATAAATTTCACACGCAATGGCTTGAGCCTTGGCTCGATGCCGGTAACCTGACCACTTCGGCAAACGGAGGCCAGACATGAAGACCAGATACACCTATGGCGGCGATGAGCACATCTATGTCGAAATGGATGACGAGATGTCGCTTGATGCGTTTTTCAAATCCCTCTCGATGAGCAACGCGGTGCGTGCAGCCAATATTGAGGGCGTCACTGAGATCTGCCCGGCCAACGCCTCTTTCCAAGTGCGCTTTGACCCCGATGTGATCGCACCCGCCGACATGCTGGCGCGCGTCAAGGAGTTGGAAAGCAAGGCCGAGACAGCCGAGAAACGCATGACCACGCGCATCATTGAGATCCCAGTCTTTTACCAAGATCCCTGGACCCATGACTGCGTGATGCGCTTTCGTGAGCGTCACCAGGACCCGTCGGGCACCGATCTTGACTATGCCGCGCGCATCAACGGCTACGACAGCGCGGAAGCCTTTATCGAGGCGCACCATTCGCAGCCTTGGTTCGTGTCGATGGTGGGTTTCGTCGCGGGCCTGCCCTTCCTCTACCAACTGGTCGAGCGCGAAAAACAGCTCGAAGTGCCCAAATACCTCAGCCCCCGCACCGACACGCCCAAGCAGACCGTGGGCTATGGCGGGTGCTTTTCGTGCATCTATTCCGTGCGCGGCGCAGGTGGCTATCAGATGTTCGGCATCACGCCCATGCCGATCTACGATCCCGAGCAGAAGATGAATTACCTCAAGGATTTCATGGTCTTCTTCAAGCCCGGTGACATCGTGAAATGGAAACCCATCGACCGCGCGGAATATGACAGCATCCTAAAACAGGTCGAGGACAACACCTATGTGCCCCGCATCGCCGAGGTCGAATTCGACCTTGAAGCATTCAACGCCGATATGGCCGGGACCAACGCCAAGCTGATGGAGGCCCTCAATGACGCTTAAGATCAAAAACCCCGGCCTTGCCACCTCCATTCAGGACCTTGGTCGCCCCGGATATTTCCACCTCGGCATCCCCATGGGCGGAGCCATGGACCGTTTCGCGCTGCGCTGCGCAAATATGCTCGTGGGCAACCCGGAGGGTGCGGCCTGTCTTGAGGCGGTGTTCATGGGCCCCGAGATCGAGTTCACCGAAGATGCGGTTGTCGCCGTCACCGGCGCCAATCTGCCGCCCAAGGTGGACGGGGAGCCGCGCGACTGCTGGAGCAGTTTCGAGGTCAAGAAGGGCCAGACACTGAGCTTTGAGTTCCTCAAATCCGGCGCGCGGGCCTATATCGCCGTCTCGGGCGGGATCGACACGCCCCCTGCCTTGGGCAGCCGCTCGACCTATCCCATCGGCGCGCTTGGCGGCGTGGACGGACGCCCGATTGCAGCGGGCGACGATCTGCCCATCGGCACAGGTAAAGGCACGGCGGGTAAATCCGTGCCGGAGGCGCTGCGCCGTGGTCCTGCGACACCTGCAGCCCTGCGCGTGCTGCCGGGCCTCTATTGGGACCGCCTGACGGAAAAAGCTCAAAACGCGTTCTTCGACGATGACTGGAAAGTCGCGCCCGAGGCCGACCGCATGGGCTACCGCTTCCGCGGGGGCCGCAAGCTCGAATTCGTGGACCGCGAACAGCCCTTCGGCGCGGGCGCAGACCCCTCGAACATCGTGGATGGTTGTTATTCCTACGGCTCCATCCAGGTGCCCGGCGGGACCGAGCCGATCGTGCTGCACCGTGACGCGGTGTCGGGCGGGGGCTACTTCACCCTGGGCGCGATCATCTCCGCCGATATGGACCTGATCGGACAGCTTCAGCCGCACACGCCGGTGAAATTCGTGCGCGTGGACATGGACGAGGCCGCCGCCGCCCGCAAGGCGCGCAAAGACATGCTGGCCGAGGTGCGCGCGGCCCTGAGCTAGACTTGGCCAAAGATGCAAAAAAGGGCGCTTTGGGTATCCCCCAAAGCGCCCTTTTTGATTGCCTGAGGATCAAACCCCCGCCGGGTTCTCCACGTCCCGACCCATCTCTGCCAGATCCGAATAGCGATCCCCGATCCGGTGATGCGGACGCCCGCCTGTCGCCGCCCCCAGCGCCACGACCAACTCATCCACCGCCGGCGCGTCATAGATCGAGAACTGCACCGTCAGGTAGTGTGAACGTCGCCCCGTATCATGCTTGTCCATCAGCGGAATCTGGATTTGCGTATTCGCAGGACCACGCGTGTTGGTGAACCCGAGATAGCTTTTGGCCCCCACTGCCTCACGGTAGAAATTACCAAAATGCAGCGTGTGAATGAGGGCCGAGGCATGCTCCACTTCACAACCTGTCCCAGCGATACACGCCTTGCCATACGCCTCAATTGCATCGCCCGATCCCGCCAAAGCGATCAACCGCTCGGTCAGCATCTGGCCCAGCACCGGCCCCATGCGCCGAATTTCGGGCGAGAGGTCCTCGACAAAACCGCGCCCTGCCCAAGGGTTTGCCACGACGGCGGCCACCCCGATCATTCGCAAGGGCGGCGTGGCGGCGCGCCCACCTTCGGTGTGGATATCCTCATCAAACGTCACGACTTTGCGCAATTCGGGTAGCATACTCTGTCTCCTCTGAGGTGTTTGGGGTTATGGCTGCAAGGCAAGATGATCTAGAAACTGCCGGATTGGCGCGTTGATTGCCTCGGGCGCTTCGGCCAGCGCCATGTGCCGCAACCCTTGCAGGATCAGCGCCTCCGCGCCGGGGATTTCAGCAGCGATGGCATGGGTCATCTCGGGCCCGTTGCCGTAATCCTCATCGCCTGTGATCACGAGCGCGGGGCACGTGAGGGGCGGCTCTGGGGCGGCGATCTCATCAATGCCCTCGGCCAGAACAGCGTAAATCCGGTGATAGACCTCGCGGCGATTGGCCATCACCCAGCCGCGCACGGTCTCCATCATAGCGGGATTTTGGGCACGGAAGCCGTCCGTGAACCATCGCTCCAGCGCGGCCTCAACCGTGGCGTCCGGCCCCTCAAGCCGGGCCTGCCGCACTCGCTCGAGGATCGCCGCTTGCGCGGCTGCGCTACGCAGATGGGGCGTGTGCAGCAAGATCATCCCCTGCGCACGGTTGGGATTGTCTTGTGCGAAGCGGCGGGCGATCATGCCGCCGAGGGAGAAGCCTGTGATGACGGCGCGCGGTATGCGGCAGTGGTCCATAAGGTCTGAGAGTTG
>JBASXE010000288.1:0-14081 GCA_049276875.1 Roseovarius sp.
GTTCCGAGACTGCTATCGAACGGTGCGTATTCGGTGCGGGCGGCCGAATGGACTTGTGCCGGGGCGGAAAATGTGGATCCGCCGCGTGTCACGATGCCACCGGCTTGGCCATGAAAGCGGCCAAAAACATTCAGCCGGAACGGCTCAAGCATCAATTCTTCAACATTGCCGTAAACGTCATAGAGCCCTAGCGGGTTGGCTGCGCGCAGTCCGATCGGGAAAATGCGCCCGTTCCCGGACCCTGGAGAATAGACAAGCCCGTGGTCCTCGACTGTCCCATCGCTGAAGAAATGGCGGGACGGAAAGGTTGTTGGATCCACCGCACTGCCCCCGCGGACGGCATACTCCCATTCGGCTTCGGTGGGTAGACGCAAGAAACCTGGCGCACCGTCCCGGTCCGGCAAGGCATCAGCTGCATTGGCGTAAAGCCATGCCGTGTAGGTTTGTCCGAGCTCCACGGCATCGAACCATGACATCCCTCCCTGCGCGAGGCGGTCTGCAGGCATGCTAGGCGGCGCGCAGTCACCGCCAAGTGCCCGTGCCTGGCCTTGCGTTAACTCATAGCGGGCAATGTAGTAATGGGTTGTCTCTCCGCGGTCTGAGTCCTGAAACGGCCCGCGCAGGAAGGTCGGGCGCAGATAATCCGAGTAGCCCGCCGCGTCTTCGCCCAGCCCCAGTTGAACACGGCGATCCGCTAGAGGATCGTCTGCGTCCAATGGGACCTCGACCCGCTGAAAGGCCATGGCAGCCCCGCAAGGCATAGGCAGTATAAGATCGGCTGAACGGCCGTTTTCAGCTTCGGCCGCAGGATCATAGAAGGCGACGGGCCAGGACGGCGATTCTGCATCCTGCCCTTGGGTCTGACCAGTGACAGGAGTGGTCAGGACCGCAAAACAAAGAAGCCAGAGGGCAGGGCGTGTCATTGGCAGGGTCCTTTTCGGGCGTTTCGGATCATGTAGCGGCATATTCAAATGCAACCTGTAGTGGTCACTGCCCTTCGCGGAGGACGCTGGCGGGGTCGATCTTTGTTGCGGAACGCGATGCCAAGGCCGCTGCGACAGCGCTGAGCGCCAGAACTCCAATAAACAGCGCCATGGCCTCCACCGGGCGCAGGAAGGCGACAGGGCTCTCTCCTGGTAGTGACTGCCCGAATAACGTGTCGATCAACGCAGCGCCCAGCCAGAATGAAGGAAACGCAACGAAAAGCCCGAGAAGGGCCGTCAAGAGCGCCTGGATGACCGGGATCGCGGCCAGAGCGCGCCCCGGCACCCCCAGCATGGACAGGCTTGCCAAGCCAAGTCGTTTCCGGACCACATTCGCATAAGACCCCGTCATAAGCGCCGCCCCAAGCCCGATGGCGGCCAACGCCGCGGTGATCCCAAGAACCAGCGTGAGATTGCGCGACAGGCCAAAGAGCGCTGCGATATCTGCTGAACTGCCCCTTGTGGCCACATCAAGCGTTGCGCCAAGCCGAGTCTCCAGCGGTACGACATCTAACAGATCACGAGCGAAGACACGGACTCCCTCGAAGGCCGAAACCCGGGTGTCGGCGGGTAGGCCTAACTCTAGCCCGAACTGCGGGACGGAATAGCCTTCGTAAAGTGCTTCAAAGGCATCGACCAACTCAAACGGACCCAAAACCGAGGCGCCATCGATCCGGCTCGACGGCACGATATGCGTCACGACCGCCTGCACGCGCAGGTTGCCCGGTCGTTGTCCTGCCTCGATCTGGCCCACGATATCCAAGGTATCGCCGACGGTGGCTTCTAGCCGCCCAGCCGCAAGTTCGCTCAAGGCGACGGTCCCCACCGGCAAATCCAGCTCCGGCGGCAGGTTGGGATCGCCCGCTCCCGATGGCAGAAGCGTGGCGGCGATGATTGTCCGACCGCCGTCGCGCCGCAAATTGACGCTGTCAAAGGCGCTACGGGCGCGGGGCGCAACAAAGGCCACCTCCGGCCAGGTTGCGATTTCATGAAGTTGGTCAGGGGTAAACGACTTGTTGCCCAATGTGTCGATCTGCAACACGGTTGGATTTGACATCAAATCCTCGAGCAAGGCTTGGGTGACGCCGTTCTTGGTGCCGTAAAGCACCATCAGAGGCACCACCACGCCCACCAGCACCGCCGCGTTGCAGATCAGAAAGAACCGATCGTGCCACAGGTCGCGCCACGCTAGGATCAGCGCAAGCTTCAGGTCATTCAGCGTCATTGAGTGGCACCTTGAAGGTTCTCTGGATGTTCACGTAGCGTGCTTGCACCCTGCGCAAATACAGGGGGGCGGCCTCCACTGAACGGGGCCGCGCGCTGGGGCAGGGGCGAACAGGGTCTGGTCACCTCGGCGCTCCCACACGCAGACGGCTGACCGTGGTGTCGCCGTCTCGCGTCACGGCCAAGTGCAACCGGGACAATCCAAGGCGGTCGATACGGTCCACCTCGTGACTGGACAAAAGGACACCGCAGCCGTTTTCCGCAGCCATCTGAAGAAACAGCTGCAATACGTCTTCGGAGCGTTCCGGGTCGAGTGCTGCTGTCGGTTCATCAGCTATGACAAAGGCCGGACGATGGGCGAGGGCGCGGGCAATCGCCACGCGCTGTCTTTGCCCCACGGACAGTTTCGACGGGCGCAGATCTGCCTGTTCGCTCAACCCCATGCGCTTGAGCAGTGTTTCGATCCACCGTGCATCCAGTCGTCCGGTCAGACGTTGCGGCAGGGCGATGTTGTCATGCACCGACAGAAAATTCAGCAGGCCGCCGGTTTGAGGCACAAAACCGAAGATCGCACCGCGCGTATGGGTAAGGGCGCGAGCGTTGGCGCCACCCTGCCAAAGCCCTGCCAAATCCGTTGTGCTGCCGTCCGTATGCGTATGTGTGTAGCGCCCCCCGGCGGAAGGCGCGCGCATGAGGCCAAGCACCTCCAGCAACAGCGTCTTGCCTGCGCCGCTCTCTCCCGTCAGCGCCATGATCGCGCTGGGTTCGAGGGAGAGATCGTCGACCGCAAGGCAGAAGCGGCTGTCACCGCTGGACAGCGTGACTGTCATGCCTTCCAGTTTGATTCCACCCTTCACCATGTCTGTGACCACGCTTCAGGGCAGCGTGTCGAAGGGCATCGCAAAGACATGCTCGCCGTCCGGCGCTCCGTCGTAAAGCGGCGTCCAGACGCTCGGGTCGCGCAACCATCTGCCATAAAGGACTAGTTTCTGGCGAATCCCGCCGATGATGGTGGAGCGGGTCATGGCACTTTCGCTCCAGCGCTGCGGGGTCATGGACATGATCTGGCTTTCGTAGGGAAGGTCTTTGAGGAATTCGAGCGCCCCCCCCAGCGTCGTCGCCTCTGTGTTCAAGAGGCGATCGGGGTTTTGCGCCATGCGGCTGACCACATCGCGCACCTGAGAGAAGAACAGCTGGCTGTCTTCCTCCGTGTCGCCCTGCGTCCAGAGATCCAGCACCTCGCCCATAAGGTCGTACATTGTGGCCAATTCATTGCGGGTGACCAGAAGCCGAGGGCTCACGGCAAGACGCCGCGGATCTTCCACCGCCTTTTCCGATACCCATCCCGAAAACACCGAAGGAGCCTGGGTTCCTTGCTGGTCACCGAGGTAGGCGAGTTGCAGAGCCAGGCCTAGTTCCAGCAATTCGGCGCCGGTCTCCTCTGCGGAAAGCTCTGCTTCCTGGCCCTCGGCGCGGCGCACCACGTCCGCGATAGCCGTGACAAGGCGCGTCACCTCGCTTTGCAGCTGCTGGCTGCTGCCCTCCGGAATGGGGTAGTAGAAACTGTTATTCCCCCGGCGCGTCAGACGTTGATATTGATCACGGGCGTATTCATGCTGCGCTTCGCCGCCGGCAGGGGTCTGCAGATGAAGGGTCATCAATGTGATGCCTGCGCGCTCAGCCTCGGCGGCAAGTTCCTCGACGCCGATCCGTGACCGGGCGTTCGGGTCATCGGGCGCCTTCGGGCCGGCATCCGTTACAAGGATGATGAACCGCCCATCATAGGGATCAGCACCGCCAGCGTCCCAGTCGATCAGGTCGATGGCATCTTCCACGCCGGCAAGGCTGTCTTCGTTGAAACCGGGTGAATTTGCCTGGGCGACTTGGGTTGCAGCCCGGATCGTGGCAACCACGGGCGTCTGGTCGGGGCGTCGCTCAAGCGGCAAAAGCATGCGGGTGCGGTATTCAAGGCCAGGGGCGGCGTCCGGATTGTCACGGAAGGCAACGACACCGAAATTGGTTCTCTCGCCAATACTCGTTCCCTGAATGCGCCGCACGATCTGTTCCACGGCCTCTTGGGTTGACGCAATGAACGGGTCCATCGATTGCGTCGTGTCGAATACGAAGACGATGCCAGTGTCGAACGCCCCTTCCGAGGGTATGAGCGCGCTGTTGCCCTCCCCTTGCAGCGGGACCACCGCGACTTCCATTAATAGGTTCGGTTCGTAGGTCGTCGGATGGAAATCCTCGATAAAATCGAGAATGGGCATCAGGTAAAGCCGCTCGGTGATATCAACGTATTCGGCGGGCTCCACGGCCACGATCTGCCGCTCTGGCGACAGAAGGTCGGTATCGGCCTCTGCCAGCATTTGGTTTTGGATCTGTAGCAGGGCTTCATGGTTCAGCAGCCAGCGCAGCTGATCTGCGGTTTCAAAGAGAATGGACCGCTGCCGACCTGCAGGGTTAGTGAAGGCTCCGACGATGTTTTGCCGCCAATCCACTACGTCGCTTGCGGGCACCCAGGCTTCGGGCGGGCGAGAAATCGAAGGGCCGACCTGAATCCAGTCCGGCTCGCGGGCAAAGACATAAAGCGGCTGGAAGGCCGGATAATCGCCAACACGATCGGCACCGGGCGCGGCATGGCGGGTCGTACCAGGACGCGTCAGAACACGCTGATAGACAGTCTGTCGCTCTTCGACCAGAAGGGGTTGACCTTGGGCAAGCACCATCGAGGGGACCGGTGCGGCCAGCATCATGGTGGCGAGCAGGCCCGCGCAAAAGCCGCGCAATCTAGGGACAGAAATCATTGAGTGCTCCTATCGACAACGTGTCGGTCAGGTCGGCGAGCCTGGCGCAGACATCCATGAGGCGGTCTGTGGCGCCAGCGGCGCCGGCCGCTTTTGCCGCTGCGTAATATTCCGCGGCCAACGGAAGGTTGACGTCCAGCGCGATGCCAAGGCTATCTTCGAACACCGGCACGGTATAGGCAGGGTCATAAAGCCCGCCCAGAGCGAGCCATGCCTCACCGTCCCCGGCCTCAGTGCCCCGCTCGACGAGGCGAAACCCGGTTTCGGCATACATGACTGTGTCGCAAGAGGCCGTAAGCGCTTCGGTTGTGGCTGCAAACCCTCCGGGCAAGCTCGACAGGGTGTCAAGGCTACAGTCAGGGTCTTCCTTGGCGACCGCCGCAACGCTTGGTGCTTCCGGCGCCTCGGCGATGTCTTCGGTTGGACGCAGCAGGATGAATGCCACAGCAAGCGCGGCGATCACGACCCCCAGGAGCGCCCCGATCAGCGCCATTCGCCTAGATGAAGACGCGGCCTCCGCGTTCGATGCATAGCTGGCGACCGTAGCTTCAGCCGCCGAAGAGGAGAAGTCGTTTTCCAATTCGCTTGCGGGATTGTCCGGTTCCTCAGTTGCCGCCTTGCGCCCAACCAACCGTGTCGCGTCATTGACGACGGGCTTCGTGGTCGAGCTGGCCTTCAAAGCCCCCATAAGCGCAGCCCCTGCGCGGGGCGGGACATCCTCGGGCCAGATCACGTTATGGTCGCGACCGTCGATGCAGAGCACCACGGGCGCAAAAACCTCGAGCTTGTTGACAATCTCGGGGCCGATCCTGACCATGACCTCAGCGCCATCGCGGGTGATCTCATAAGGCCCAAATTTATGCGGTTCGGCCTGCCAGTTGCCATCGCCCACATGCACCAGCGTATCTTCTCCGCTGGTGGGGGCAAGCCAAAGCTGTGTGTAGGCGTTTTTCACCTGCACATGCGCGACATCCCCTGCCAAGGCACCGGCCGGAAGTCGCAAGAGCGCGACACCGCCAAGCGGCGCGCCGGGATCGGGCTCGATACGCAGCACGCTCATGCTGCCAGATCCTTGTCGCGCAGCGCAGCAACCACCGCGCCCAGTGCGAGGTTCTGCTCGATGTTCACGCTGCCAGAGTCGCCGTCCTTGGCATTACCGATGAAAACTGCCTCAAGCGCGAAGGCCCAATCAGAAGCGTGCTCAAAGGCGCCATCATAAATGGCCGTCGGCAGCGTGTCGGCCGTGTCATGGCTGGTGCGAGGCGTAAAGGCGGGTCTGGCCACCCCGTTGATATCTTCGACCATGGGGCGTTCGTCAGAGGACATCATCGGCGCCCCTAGATTGCTGATGAACTGGTTCATCCGTTCGGCACACAGGATCGCCGCAGGCGCGGCCTGATCCGCGGCGCTAAGACCGAAGGTCAGGCCCGACAACTCGCCCGCCAGACGCTGCGCCAGCTTCAACCGTCGGGCGGCATGGACCAGTTCCACGACCAGATCGTTCATCGTGGCAGCTCCCAAGCCGTAGACCTCGGCGACACGCGGGTCGTCCCGAAACCGTTTCATCGTCTCGATCCACAGGCCCAGAGCAGTTTCCGCCTGGAATTCTGCCATGGTCAGCGACCGTACGGATGTCGCTGCCTGCGACGGTGTGTTGGCTGTGGTAGGGGGTGTTGCAGCCTTGGCCGCGACATTGGCCGCGGGATGGTTTAGGGCCGCTCCGGGCCGCCGCAACCGTGATACCGGCTTGGCCGAGGCATCCTGATGTTCATCGCGCGTCCCGACGCCATTGGCACTACCCGGACGGATCCGCACGGTCAATGGCACGCGGGCGATCCGGCTTTCGATCTCGTCTTGATCGACCATCAACTCGCGCAGCAAACTGCCGAAACGCTGTTCCTGAGCCGCATGGGCAAGGCCATCGATGACCCTTTCGGCAGCAGCGCGCTTTTCGTTGATCCGCGCCTCGATGTCGCCCGAGACATGATACTCGGCTACCTCGTTCAGCGCTTCCTGCGACAGGCGATCCAACTGCGCCTCGATCTGGCGCAGCTTGCTGTCAGGCTTTGCCACACGGGCCAATGCATCGGTCAGGTACCGCACACCGCCATCGTTCAAAGACATCGCGGCCTCCCACGCCGCTTCGGGATCGGCAAAGTGACGCTGAACGTGATCGGCAGCCAGATAGCCCCGCTTAAGTTCGGCCAGGCGAGCGGCCTTTTCAGGGCGCAACGAGACCTCGCGCCCATCTTCGTAATTGATGACCGCCTCAACTGGGTATTTGGGATTGCGTAGCCAGAAGCAATTGTTGAAGGCGCTGCCCGGCGTCCATTCCGTCACCCACTTGTCGGCCACTTGCGTGAATTTTTCCAAAAGCGACGCTTCCATGCGCCTCTGAAACCGTGTCGTCGTTCCGCCGTCGGCACCGCTGTCGACCAACAATTCGTCGAACTTGGTCAGCACGAAGAATAACACGGTGTCGAGCCCCTTTCGAGCGGCGGACGTGTTGCCATGGGTTAGGGCGATCCAGTTTTCGACAAGACCGGGAAGCGAAATCGTTTCCATGTTGCTGCCCGGAATGCACAGCAGCATGGAGGTGATCTCCTGGTTCTCGACGTAGCGGTCAAAGAGATAGGCCACCTTGCCGCGCAGCAGCAATTCGCGTAGTGCATCTTCGGTGTCGCCCACGGACAGGGTGACGGCAAGGGGCTTATCGAACCGATTGCGCGCGCCGGGGAAATCCAAAAGATCTGTGCGTCCAAGAACCTCGGACGGCTGGTCCTGCATTGGGAAATTCATTTCTGCAGCCAGCGCGCAGATATCGCCGCGCGCCATGGTTGTTTCCCGGCCGGCCTCTGTCCGTACCCTCAGATCCGGACCGACATCCTTGCCCGAAAGCCCCGCGAGGGTTTTGACGTCGATAATCGACGTGTGTCGGGGAATTAGCGCGTCAAGACCCACATGGACAACCTCGGCATGGTCGATGGCCGCAAGCGCATCAGCCAGTTTTCGGTAAAGCTGTCCCAGAGGGGCATGGTGGCCCCAGATCATGCTGAAAAACGCCTCGCGGTCGCTGCGCGACAGGTAGGGGGCAATCTCTGCGGCTTCTTCCCAGAACGGTTTCAGGGCCGCGGCATAGGCGGTGCGTCCAAAGGTGCGCTCTACATATTCGCCCACCTCCAGTATGTCGTCCTGTGAAAGCCCCGGGACCTTCGCGCCGCGCTTGGCGTTGAAGCTTTCGAGATGCGCAGCAAGCTCGCTGCCCTCCGGGGGGTCTTCCGAATTGTCACCATCGTTGAAGAAGCTGTTGAGAATGGTCCGGATGATATCCGCTTCGCTCAGCAGGGTCAGCTTGATCGGAAAACCCGTGGGCGTAGCGTCGCGAACCATCGTGAAGCGGGTGACAAGACCGGTGCTTTCGCCCTGACCTTCGGGGTTAACCTCCTTGAGGTAGTTCATTGTTCCATCGGGATGATCGTAGGCAGAGTACAACTCGCCTGCCTCGGGCCGCGCCAGAACAGACACCAGGAACGACTTGCCAGCCTGGCTGGGGCCGAAGACGCTGACTGACATACGCGTTTTTGCGGCCTTCGCCAGCTTGTGTGCCCTGCGTGTCACACGGCGCAGAGATTTCAGGTTTGACTTTGCTGCCGAGCCAACGAGCTCGGCATTGGCAGGGTCGCTGACCCAGGCCGCAGCTTTCTGGCTGGCCTCGGCAATGACGGTGCATTGGGCAGAGAGGGTTTCGGGTGAAGTCATGTCCATGTGTCCTCTCTCAGGCGCCTAAGACGCCTGTGTCGATCCAATACTCGTCGGCGAACCCCAAGGTATGCAGACGCAGCGATACCTCTTCGGGTTTGCGTTGGTCGTTGTTGCGGTCGCTGACCTCTTCGACACGGAATGCCTCGCGCGCGGCCTGCAGCTGCAGCTCGGCGGCTGCGGTCGCGTCTTCGCTATCCAGTGCCTCCTGTTCGGCGCGTTCGATCTGCACCTTCAGTGGGCGCATTTCGGCCGCCGCTCGGGTTGAGATGTCGAGCTTGTAAAGCGGTGTTGCCTGCCAACGCTCAAGGCTCAATTGCCGTGACCCGATCCGGGTCGGACCATAGAGATCGACCGAGGCCCGCAGTTCCTTGCCCCGCGGCTTGTGATCGAGATCCACGTCCCGGAACAGCAGATTGGCATCGAGGATCTGCCCGGAGCGCTCCATCACACCTATGTAACGTGCAGTCGAGCGCATGCGGAACGCAGTGGTGTCCACCGTGAAATTCTCGATCCGGGCTTGCGACATGGCGATCAGCATCGCCCCAACCGCCACGGTTGACTTGGGGTCGCCGATCCGCTGTGTCAGGCGGTCAAGGAATGGATACCATGCACCGGTCTTGTAGCTGTGCATGGAGATCAGCCGGTGCGGCGGCACCACAAGCAGGTTCTCGACGATGGCTCGCACCGCCGGAAGGCGCGACGGGCGACCGGTTAGCAACACCACATCCGCCCCCAGATGTGCGATCACTTCTGCCATGTTCGCAAGCGGGTCGCCCAGCACGTCCCGCGCGATGGCATCGACGTCCTGGCGCATACAGACAATGTCCAGATCAGCTATGCGGAAGTCCACCGCGCCGCACTCATGGGCGACGCTTTCCAGATAGGCAAGCAGGCTTTCAGGAACGTTCGGCCCAGCTTCGGTTGTGCTGCCCAAACCTGCAAGGGGACGGTCCAGCGCTGCGGTTTCGTCATCGTCCAGGGCGCTGCGCGCTAAGTGCAGGACATCCGCGACCGAGATCGAGATGCGATCGAGATCCCTCACCTTTTCTGCGAGGTGCAGTATCTCGAAGGCCAAGGGCATCAGCACGCGCAGCGCAAACTGGCGGCGCATCTGAACCCCTTGCTGTGTCTGGCCGCTTCGGGATTGGAACAGGCCGGCCAGCACCTCACGGGCGTTGCGGCCGCCGGCTGCCTGGATCCCCCGCTCGATCTCGGGCAGGATGACGTCGCCGATCACGCGTTCGACAAGGTCATCGCCCGCTTTGCGGAACCCCTCCCGAAAAGTCTGATGTGGCCGCAACATGCGGTTTTTCTCACCCCAATAAGTGGTGATCATTAGATCGGTGGTGCCGCCGCCGATATCTATACATGCAAGGCGCAAGGATGGCTCCGGGCGATCTGAGACCGCGTTGCGCACTGCGATCTCGAGCGGCGTGGTCCGTGGCTTGCCCTTGAGCTGAAGGAACGTATCGATCTGGCCCCCGAATTTCTGGGTCAGCTCGGAATAAAGATACACCAGTTGGGTCGAAGACGCCTCGTCCCATTCCACGATCAGTTCCGGCCATTCCGACAGGCTGGACTGCGTCTTGTCGAGGCCCAACATCGTCCAGACAAGTTGCAGTGCACCTTCCGCACGCGAGCGCATGATCGCCTGCTCCTGGCTCGAGGTCGCCGTGGGTAGCGTCAGGATGATGCGTTCCAGCTTGCGTGGTCGCGGGCTTTCACGGCGCAGCGCGCGCCCGGCCGGTGCGTTGATCTGGACGAGCACATGGGCAAAAAGCTCGGCCAGCATCAGACCGAACAGCGAGCTGCGCGAACAGCGCGGGCGTTGCGCGGGACGGGTCAGGGCGGGGTTCTGCTGCCGTTCACGTGCGCTGTAATCCGTGCTGACTTGCGAGAGCATGTCACCGGCTTCATTCATCAACCGCAACGCCGCAAACACGTTCGAGGGGAGCATGTCCCCGGAATGGTGGTGGAACCTCCAGTCCTGGGAGACGGGTTCACGGTCCCAAAGATAGCGTTTGGGGCTGGAGAGACCGGAGGCCGTCTCGGTGCCCTCCTCGCCGGCGACCAAACGCTGCGCCTCGGGCCCCACGCGCACGAAACTGGGCCAGAGGAAATTGGCACCACGCCCAGAGCGGCGGGCAAAAGACTGTTCGCCCACCTGATGGATGGCGAATTCAACCCGGCTTTCTATCAGGCCGCGATACATCAATTCGGGCCGCGACAGGTCTCGGACTTCAAGCTCGAAGGCATCCCCGATATCTTCACTGGTTGCGCCGGGCAGGCGCTCGGACAGGATCCCGCATGTGCGCGAATTGCCGACGTCCAGCACCAGCTCCACGGGAACCGGGGTCAGCGGATCAGTCGCGCTGACGGTATCGGCAAAACGGATCCGTGGCACGGTAAGGGCGGTGTTCAGAAGGCGTATATAGGCAAGATAGCGCGCCCAATGCTCGAACTGATGATCGAGGCTGCTCGGATCGACGGGGCGACCCCGTTCGGCCGTCTTGAAGGTGAGAAAGACATGTTCTAACCACATCGAGACCCAGAGTTGCGGGTCCACGACCATCCCCGTCTCATCGGTTTCAAGCCGCCTGAGAAACCAGTCCATCTTGTCGGGGTCACTGACGAAGGCGAAAGCTTTGTTGTCCTCGGCATCCTGACGGAGCGGCGCAAGGTATAGTGTGCCTTGCATGGCAGCCATGAGGTTCGTGTCGAGGGCAAGCTGCACACGGTGGGTGTGCCCGGTCGCGGGGTCGGGCTGGTCCAGTTCAACGGTGCGGATGCGCGCCCAGTTTGACGGGCCCGGGTCATACTTGACGGCACCACCGCGTTCGCGCTCCTTTGCTTCGCGCAAGACGGGCACCGGGATCCATTTTGAAAGAAACGGCTCGAGCGCGCGTTCATGACTTATCGCATAGGTGTCATCCGTGGGGCTGCCTGAGGCGCGGGTGGCGTCGTCGATCGCAGGGTCGCCGGTCAAGGGCAGCAGCGTGCGTTCCATCGAACCTTCCGCCTCGCTGCCTGGCACGTCGCGTTCGATGAACTCGGCACGCTTGAGTTCCACGGCGTCCAGTCGCAGTCCGAAATCAAGGATCTGGATACCCGAAAAGGGGATCAGCTTGATTTCATCGCGCCAGTCCACCAGGGGCGCCAGGGACGATTGCGTCTGTGTCATTCTCAGTTACCCACGGTGATTGTTTGGCGCCAGTCCGGCGCGGAAGAAGAGACCACTCCGGACAAATCCTGCACAGTGCCGTCGCTCTGGCGGACGCGCAGCGTGAAGGGTTTGGGTCCAGGAGTGCGATCTGAAAAGAGGTATACACTAACTTCGTATTGTCCGGGCAAGAGATTGGCGAAAAATATGTTCTCCACCGGGTCCGACACCCTGCGGCCGGCTGCATTGGCGTCGATGTCAAGCGTTCCCCCACAGGCGGAGCGCGCATTGAAATACACCCGCTCACCACTAGGGCAGGTGACATGAAGGTCGATGTCATCGATGCTGTTCCAGTAGAGGGCAAAGTTCAGTTCGCCCAATGTTCCTCCGCGCTCTTCAAGGCGTGCATCAAGCTCGTCCTGGGGGGGTGCAGGGATGACCGGCAGATCCGCTGGGGGCGGGGTGTCCAGCCCGGCGGGGGGATCTAGAGAAGGAGGGGGCGGTGCAGCGATCGGCTGGCACATACGATCTTGGGCGGCAAGGTCAGCTTCAAGCGCGGCGATCTGGTCCTCCAGCACAAGGCGCTCTGCCGCCAAGGGGTCGGAAGTCGCCACAACAGGCGTCGGGCAGAAATAGACAAAGCGCCCGGGGGTCAGGCCACAGGGATAGATCAAAAGCCACAGAATGAGCGCCACCAGAAGGGTCAAAATCACCCATCCAAGCCCAATAAGCCAGGGCCAGATAGCCCAAGGCATAGCCGTGGCGACGTCAGCGTGCCCCGTGCCCGCCGCGGCCATCGCAGGGGCGGCCATCGCTGCGACAGGTGCTATGCGTGGGGCGGTGGTGCGGCCGGTCAGGACACCGCGCACATTGCGGTCTTCGCTGCATACCCAGCCCCAATTGATCACGATCGGCGACACCTCTCCGCTTGCGGCATCCCGCAGAGCGTAGATCGAGCTTTCGGATGGGATTTCCACGGCATTCGTCAGCGCCTCTCCTAGCATCCGCTCCTGTAGATCGGAACTGGCCTTGAGGCTCTCACCAAGGGCGGCGATATCGGCGCAGCGCGCGTGAAGTTGTTCCAACAGCGTGCTCTTGTCGGGTTCGGACAAGTCTGGATAGGGGATCGGCGTCCCGCCATGCGGGGCGTACCAGTCAAATTGGTCCCCGAACTCGCTTGGCACGGGGTCTGCGAACAGGCTGGCATGCGCGGGGCCCAGGCGGGTGCGCAACACATCCTCCAGCAGAACCAGGCTCCGCTGGTTTGCAGGGCCAAGCGGTGTCAGTCCCGCGGTCGTGGTGCTGGCGATAAAGACGTCCATAATGGTTACTTGGACTGCTGTTCGCTGTTAGCAGGGTCTACCCCGTCGGCCGCCCCGGGCCCGTTGGGCTCTGCTGTCTTGGCCTCGTCCGCTTGGACTTCGTCCGGTGCAGCGCTCTCCATCGCGGGCTCCGGGCGCATCACCTGAGGTCTGCACGCCTCCTCCACCACACTAGTTGCGGCGGGCGTTCCGTTGAGGAAGGTGAGCAGATCCTGACTGGCCAGCGCGAAGTTGAGCGTGCGAAGATCCCCGCGCCGCACGAATGTGTTGACGCCTACCACGCGACCGCAATAATCGACCAGAGGTCCCCCGGAGTTTCCGTTCGACAAAGGGGCAGAATGGACAAGGACGTTGGTGCCCTCAGCCAGCGCCTGTTCAGTGATGATGGAACCATCGGTGACCGACAGGCTGGGTACAGCGCTCAGATCACCCTGCAAAAGTGCCGTGAATTGCGTATCGGTTTCAAGAACGTCACCGGGAAAGCCTGCGGCGACGACATTGGTCAGGGTAAGTGACCCCAACGACCGATGTAGCTGGAAAGAGGGCAGGCTTGTATCTGCGATGCGCAGAAGCGCGTAATCGCCGCCACGTTCTTCAAGGGGGCCGTGGGTCGCAAGAATGGTGGCTGGTTGTGGGCCGGGCAAAGCGTTATGGACGACCATGATCTGTCCGCCCATGCGCGCCGCATCTGAAATCACATGTTCGTTGGTGACAATTAGACCAGGACCAACGACGAAACCCGTTCCGTTAGCGACCTCTCCGCCACCCAGTGCCAATACTAGTACTGTGCGGCTTTCGAGCACCTGAAGAAGGCTCGTGGTCG
>JBASXE010000289.1:0-2196 GCA_049276875.1 Roseovarius sp.
GGGCAGCCGCCTCGATCTGCAAGCGCCATGGATAGCCGATCATCACCGCCGGCCCTTCGGTCGTGGTGGTGATACTCATGGCTGCCACCCGCAGAGCCTGCTGCCTGTTTCATTATGGGCGAGGATCTGGCGCGCGGTCCCATCGGTCAGCTGATCGGCAAGTGAGGGGCGGATGGGTGCGGCCCAGTCGCAGACCATCTGCCCAGGCCGATGATGCTCAGTCGCGCATCCAGCGAGCAAGGCGACGGTCACGCTCAGCAGGGCTGGTAGTTTCAATATCATGACGGGTGTCCTTGGCGGTGTGGAGCGCGCGGATGCGGGCATCGGCGCGGCGGATCGCGAAGCTCGCCACGGCTGCTTTGCGCCCTTGCCGCATGGCGATCCCAAGTGCGGAGATAATGGCCAAAACAAGCGCCCCATAAAGCGCGGCGCGCCTGCTGAGACGAGCGATGAGCGGTGTGACGAGCCCGATCATGGCGTGCGCCCCGTGCGGTGGTCCTCGATGCGGGCTGCGCGTGCTTTCAGTGCGTAGAGGATGACGCCGACAAACGCCGCCATCGCGACCCAGGGAAGTGCTGCGGGCAGCCAGCTCTGCACCCCAAAAAGTGTTACCATACGCGCCGCCATATCCTGCACCTGCTCGGCCTCCGCCAATGCGGGCGCGATCTGAGCGCCAAGCGTGCCAGCAGCGCCCATGACGCCCAGCCCAATTTGGGCATTTGCGGCGGCAACGATCCGGCTTTGCTCTGGGCTGCCCGTGGCGCGCGCAGGTGCCACCTCGCGCGGTGCGGGATGCTCTAGCGCCTCAGCCAACGCCACATCGATCATGGGGACCAGCGGCAGCGCATTGTCATCGCGGAAAGCGAGGATCCCGGCCCGTGTGCGCGGGCCGACCACCCCGTCAACCGTTCCAACCTCGTGATAGCCGAGTGCGCGCAAGCGGGTCTGGACGTCGCGGATGCTCATAGTGACGGCAGGCGTTACATTGCCCGCCCGCCGCACGCCCAAGAGCTTCGAGACCGGATAGCGCTTCACATTGACCGCATCGCTCTGGTTACCGCCCAAGCCCCAGACCCATGGCCCCTCGATGCGCTCGATAAAGAACACATGCCCCTGCCAGCTGGAGGTCCCGCGCGGGATCACCCCGATATCGCCGGGTTGGGCATCGGCGATCTCCACCGGAATGCCCCAGTCCAGATAAGAGCGCGCCGTCAGCTGCCGCGTTGACCGGATGCCGGCCTGCTCAAGGCAGTGCCCGACAAAGGCTGCGCACCAGGCCACGCTGTCATGCTCAACCCAATCGTGTCCGACACTAGCGTACATCGCCATGATGGCAGGGCTGTTCTCGGGGCCCAGGCCCTCGGTCGTACCGATATAGTCCCGGGCAATCTCAAAAGGCGTCATGGTCGTCTCCCCATGCAAAAGGAAACGCCGCCCCGAGGGGCGGCGCTTTACGGATAGTGTCGTTTTGGGCGCGATTATCTTGCCGATGCTGTTCAAGCGTCGGTTATCGATGCCGCTAAAGGTAATGAGATTTTTTGAACTATTCAGCCGCGCTTCGCGTTACGATGCAGGCGCAGCTATCTCGCAGCAGGCTGTGGTCCCGACATCACATCGCGTGCTTGCGACATCCAATCATCGATTGCGGAGTTAGGCGATGGCCCGATACCCGAAAGGCCAGCAATTTGGACCTCAAACAAACCCAAATGCCCCTTCGCATCCGTCCAGTCACCACCCCGGTCCACAACAATCCGTTTCGCGGCATGAACCGGATCTGACGCTGCATTGAGAGTTGATAGTATGTCACTGAGGTCTTGGCGGGTGGGCATGGCATCCTCGCTTCACGTGTCACGCATGTGGACACCATGCCGGAGAGTTTCAAGTCAGTGCGCAGAGTTCAGCCGGTTGCGTAATCTTCACGGTTTCCGCCGTTGGCCTCATGGTCCGCAATCCACTTCGGTGTGCGGCCACGGCCGGACCAGGTCAGCTCAGAGTTCTCTGGATGACGGTACTTGGGGGCTGCAGTTGAAGTGGTGCGGGCAGGCTTACCGCCCAAGATCGCCTCAAGCGAAACACCCAACTCACGCGCTTTGGCTTCAAGCACGGTGCGCGCTTCAGCAAGTTTGCGCGTCTCAAATGTCTTAATCGCTTTCTCAAGGTCTTTTTGCAATACCTTGAGATCGGCAAGGTTCATCT
>JBASXE010000290.1:0-2640 GCA_049276875.1 Roseovarius sp.
CTCTTTGTTTGAATTGAAGCACAGGTTCTCTTTTTGGGGCCGGAAAACGTCCACAGAATTGGAACCAGAAATCTCGGGCGAGAGTGATTTTTTGTTGACCTTGAGGGCAGGAACCTTTTGTACAATCTCCTCGCTGCTGGACGCCTCGTGGGTGACTATGGAAGCTCGTGAGGAACTCCACCTAACCATAAATCGCTGGACCCAGGTCTTGCGAGCAGGATAAGATTCATATCCAACACATGGATACCCTCGTTCCAAGCGAAGCCTGGCATACTCCTCGAAGACCGAATCAAAAGAGGGAGCGACGCCAGTATTGTCGTTCATGCGAGCTATCCACTGGTGCACCGAGTATTGCACGAGCCAGGTTGTGATTTGGTACCGTAGGTTTTTCCAGTTGCATCCAGGCTGGGCCATGAGTTGGAGTTCCTCATCGTCTTCGGCGAGATATCTGCGCTGGAGCACCTCTTTGGTGTAGGCTTTGTCTACGGCGCCACACATGCTGCAATACAGAAGCGCTGGTTCCATGTTCAATTCGGCTGTGACATAAATACCGAATGCTATATCCCACGCTCGCTGTGTTAAGATGTGTCCGCCCATCTTGGCCGACAGAAGTTTTGGGAGCGGCGGTTGCACTTGATACGCAGAGCCAAAGGCCAGGAACCAGTTTGAACAATAGAGCATAGCAACCGAGACTTTGCTTCATAGCTTCGGCACTGGTTTGTGACAGCTCTGGGACAGATAGTGCGAGTCAGAAAGCTGTTGTGTGGAGCAGCCGTCGATGTGCAGGCCATGCCCCAAGTTTCTAATAGAAACCCAACCACAGTAACTTACATGATGATGAACCTAACAGGATAATGGACTGCCGTGGCCGTGACCCTGCGCTGTGAAGTGCTTCCCAACTGATCTCATGACTCAACAAGGAGAGGCTACAGCGTCGGAGACACGATTTGAAACTCAAAAGACCTCATGCACCCCGTCAGCATGACTAGGCAAACCTTTTTATAAGCGACCAGGACCTGGTATCCAAAAGCTATGACCATGTGTCTTGCATGCCGACTGCTCGTTGGATGTGGCTGTCCACTGCAAGCTCGTGCCGCCACGTGCTGCACGCAGGATTCTCCTATGCCCTACGCGGCAGGTGACTGTTACGACGCGGTCTGCTGCGCCGAGCAAAGCCTTTTGCGTGGGACGAGCACTTCTCTCCTACAAAGCAGCGTTTGCAGGCTCGCGCCTGCGGTCTAGTAGCGTCTACAGCGGGCCACAACCACAGACCCTTCCGTGATAGCTTATCTGCAAATGCGTTGCCAGGCAAGACACTCCCGTACCTCTATGTGGTTGCGGATAGGCCCGGGGACAGGCTGCCCCAGGGTCCCCTGGCGAGCCACCATAGGTACCCACAACAGCTCGGCCAGTCAAAGGTTGCATATGGACTTGACCATATGTGCCATTCCTCGGACCCTTTGGTTGTATGTACGTACGTAGCGCGAATGGCTATGACATGCATGTCTGCAAGAACGTACCCTCGTACGCAGAGACTGGTGTCTGGTCGCACTGGTTTCCTAATGGTACCGCATATGGAGAGTGTCTGCCACAAGGACAGGATTCACGCTGGCAGGCATCGTACAGACTGCAGGCGCTAGGGCAAGACTCGCAGGACTGACCCTACCTACATACGTACATGTACACCACACATGACTATGGAAGGATTAAGACTCATGAAAAGATGGCTGCATGTGTGAGTTGCATTACTGGCTGCGGATGTGTGTCGGGGTTCCCCACTCAGCGTCGGGCTCCCACGACCGCTGCCACACATCCTCGCAGGTATATAGTAATATCGTGGCACACTGCGTGAGCCGCAGGTGACCGGGTGACGCGCGCCGGCAGGCGACCGCTGTGCGGTGATTCCTACTGTGCCGTTTCATGTGGAAACAGCAGGCATGAAATGCAGTGCGCACCCTCGTATGAGAACTCATGGAAAACTGTAACACAGACTTGCATCCTGGATGATGAGGTGGGCTCCGGATGTATGTTGGGGTTACCCCAAGAAGCGTCGGGCTGCCACGACCGCTTCCATACACCCTCGGAACCATATCATACGATGGGTGCGCCGTGCGTGAGCCTGAGGGGCCAGGGGGACGCGCGCGGGCCGGTGGCCCATGCCCGAAGTGAGACAACCAATCCTGGAGGCATGTGCTCTTGCGACGGTTGAGGTCGCCGGCTCTATTGCAACAACAGGAAGCAATGAGTGTTGCCGTTTCACACCGCATAGGTACATACAGTGTATCATTATATGCGTGTCCAGCATTAGAGCGCCATAGAACCTGTGGCGAACACCGTCAATGATTGTAACCCAAGTGGAAGAATTCGTTGCCAGGAACACGTGTTTGTCATCAAGAAGGCATCTTACGACAGAGCCACGTGCAACGGGGGAGAGCTTCTTCATGTCTGGTGAAGCAGGTCAGGTCATCCGATGACTGAATGATTCGTGATGACGTCTAGATTTTGGTTTCTCTGACATGGACCCGAAACTTGCGTTGCGAGAAGCTTAGATATGCCTCCAGGGCGACTTGGTTACAGTCCGCGTGGCGGACCTTGCAGCTACCACGTGCCATGCCAAAAATCACACTCCTTGCCTGAGGC
>JBASXE010000291.1:0-1900 GCA_049276875.1 Roseovarius sp.
CTTTTGAGACACCTCGTTGGTGGATCGGGGCACCTTTCGCATCGAAGGCATCAGCCTTCAGCCAGCTAAAGTCCTGCTTGAAACCCGTCGCCCAAATGATTGTCGTGATACCTTCTTTGGCAAAGTCCAAGTTGTGGATAGGATCGGTCATGCAAGCAGGGTCTGGCCAAACCTGACGCGCCTCGGGTTCGAACGGCAAATCGAGACCCATCGCCGTGGCGTATGCGTCAGCTGCATCAAGCATTTCCATGTAGTTCGCATCACCAGCCGCGACGTTTTTGCCCAAATCGTCCGCAAAGGAGAGGCGACCATCGGAAAACTTTTCTGTGCGCCCAAGTAGGACTACGCCTTCACTGGCAAGGCGGCGAAAATCCATCGTGCGACCACCGTAAGCGCCACTCACTGAAATCGTGACATGTTCAGTGCCTGGCTTTTGCGCGGCCAAGTCCCACAACCCCAGAACGCCAAGCCACCATACAAAATCACGGCCGCGATACCTACGCGGCGGGCGGTCATGTGGGCCAACGGACAAGAACACTTTGCGCCCGGCGCGATTTAATTCATCGGCAATCTGTGCACCGGACGATCCCGCACCAACAACCATCACAGCACCCTCGGCAAGTTGATCAGGGTTGCGATATTGGGCGGAATGCATTTGCACGACGTGCGCATCCTGTGGAACAATTGGCGGGATGACGGGGTGCTGAAAAGCGCCTGTTGCGGCAACGATCCGCGTGGCTTCTATCATGCCGTCTGATGTTTCAACACGAAAGCCCGCCCGATTTTTGAGAGGCGCTGCTGCCAATACCTCGACACCGGTGCGCACAGGGGCATTCACCATATCTGCATATTCTTCGATGTAGTCTGCGACGCGATCTTTGCTGACAAACTCGTCGGGCGCGTTGCCCTTAAACTCCAGATTGGGGAAGCGGTCGTGCCAAACGGGGCCATTCGTAACGAGAGCATCCCAGCGCGATGTCCGCCAAGCTTCGGCGATACGGTTTTTTTCCAACACGAGATACGGCACCCCCTGTTTGCCCAAATGTTCGCATAGCGCGATGCCAGCTTGGCCCGCCCCCACGACAAGTGTGTCTATCTTTTCAACTGACATCCGAGGCCCTCCAAAGCGGCGCAAAGGACAGTAAACACTGCCTGCTTAAGTGCAAAGTCGCGGTTTATGCTTGGCGTGAAAAGAATAGTCTACATTAGCCTTGATTAGGGTGGGGCTAAGATTTTTTGATTGAGCAAAGGATTTCCCTAAGCTGCCCTTCGCCAAATACGAGTTTTTGATAAGCGACACTCCCCCTACAGTCCCCTCAGCTAAAAGAAGTCAGTGGTCATCAATTCATCCACTCTGAACGCAGGGAATTGAGTTGCTAGCGCTGGGTCTTCGCAATTCAGGGGAGCCGCCGATGCTTGATTACGGTGAAATTGCCGTCGATGTACGCAATGCTGTAAAGCGCTATGGCGACTTCACCGCACTGCAAAAGATCTCGCTCAGCATTCAGGACAATGAATTCTTCACGCTCCTGGGGCCCTCTGGCTGCGGTAAAACTACGCTGTTGCGGATGATTGCTGGCTTTGAGGATGTGACTGAAGGCGGGATCATGTTGTTCGGGGACAAGATCGAAACTTTGCCACCGCACAAACGCCCAGTGAATACGGTCTTTCAAAACTATGCGCTGTTTCCGCATATGTCGGTTCTGGATAATGTCGGCTTTGGCCTCGAAATGCTCGGAAAATCGGTGCCTGAGGCCAGAAAACGTGCCGCTGAGATGCTTGAGTTGGTGCAGCTGTCCCAATTCGCGCAACGAAAGCCTGCGCAGCTTTCTGGCGGACAGCAGCAACGTGTTGCTTTGGCGCGTGCGCTTGCCCCCTCACCAAAGGTATTGCTTTTGGA
>JBASXE010000292.1:0-21045 GCA_049276875.1 Roseovarius sp.
CTTTCAAAGATATCAGACGCTTACTTGGCGTCCGATTTTCCGTCATAGCGGCTCTGCCACTCTTCGAGGATGTCGGCGCGGTTGTTGGCCGCGAATTCGAAATCATTCTCGATCATGGCGTCCAGCAGACCTTCGGGGAAGAATTCCACAGGCTTGGCCACGCCCGGATAGGCAACGACTGCGTAGCCCACGTTATACATCTCGTTGGCTTCCTTGGTGACGGTGAAATCGACCAGCTTTTGGGCTGCTTCGAGATCATCCGTGCCCGCGACGATTGCCGTGGCTTCCATGTCCCAGCCAACGCCCTCGGACGGCACGATAATCTCGATCGGCGCACCTGCGGCCTTGGACTTGGCGCCGCGGAAGGCAAAGGACACACCCACGACGGTCTCTCCGGAGGCGGCCAGCTTGCACGGTGCGGAGCCCGAATGGGTGTAACGCGCGATGTTTTCATGCAGCGCGTCCATATAGGCCCAACCCTCATCCTCGCCGAAGATCTGAAGCCAGCTTGATACATCGAGGAAGCCCGTGCCCGACGAGGCCGGGTTGGGCATGATCACATGGCCCTGGTATTGCGGGTCCGTCAGGTCCTGCCACGAGGTGGGTGCTGTGACACCCAGCTTCTCGGCCTCAACCGTGTTGAAGCAGATCGAGGCGACCCACGCGTCCATGCCGACCCATGCGGGCGGGTCGCTCTTGTCGACGAATTTCGGGTCGAGGTTTTCCACACCAACGGGCGCATAGGGCTCCAGCATCCCTTCGGATTTCAGCAACAGAAGCGACGTAGCGGCAAGGCCCCAGACCACATCGGCCTGCGGGTTGTCACGCTCGGCCAACAGCTTGGCGGTGATGACGCCGGTCGAATCGCGGACCCAGTTCACCTTGATATCGGGATGGGTGGCGTTGAATGTCTCGGCGTAGCGCGCCAGATCCTCGGCCTCGATGGCGGTGTAGACGGTAAGTTCTGTCTCCGCTATGGCGGCGGCAGTGCTCAGCGCCAAGACGGCGACGCTGGTCAGGGCTTTTTTCAACGTAGTCATAATGTATCCTCTCCTGGGAATGTGTGTCGGGCTTTTGCTAGCCTCTTTGTGTGACAGATTTTTGTAGTTTGGCAGATATCGGGCGCAAGCCCAATTGATATTTCCGCTGACCCCATAGGCCCGGCTTATGGCTTTTTCTGGGATAAATGCGCATGGAGTTTACATGCGGGGCCTGTCCGGAGGGTCGGCTTGCATTAGGTAGGGGGTCAACAGGAGTGTGTGATGCTGCTTGAGCTTCGATCCGTGGAAAAATCCTACACCGACAGCGACGGGCGTGTGCCTGTTTTGCGGGGCGTGAGCTTTGATCTGATGGCGGGACAAACCCTTGCACTGACTGGAGAATCGGGCAGCGGAAAGAGCACGGTTCTGCATATTGCGGCGGGACTTGAGTTTCCGGATGCGGGGTCTGTGCGCGTTCTGGGCCAAGACCTTGCGCAGATGGGCGAGGGCGCGCGCGCAGTGGTACGCCGGAGCGATATCGCGTTGGTCTTTCAACAATTCAACCTGATCCCCTCGCTGAGCGTCGCCGCGAACATCTCATTTCAGGCGGCACTTTCGGGGCGGGTGGACCCTGGCTATATTGATGATCTGGTGGATGCGCTGGGTCTGGGCGATCAACTCCGAAAATACCCCGAATCTCTCAGCGGTGGTCAGCAGCAGCGCGTGGCCATCGCCCGCGCTCTCGCCGCCAAGCCCAAGCTGATGCTGGCCGATGAGCCGACGGGCAATCTTGATGAGGGCACCGCTGCCCGCGTGCTGGACGAGATGCTCAAGCTGGTTGCGCAAACCGATGCTGGTCTGATGCTCGTCACCCATTCGCCCAGCGTGGCCGCCCGCATGGACCGAGAACTGCATCTCAGCGGCGGGCTTTTGACGTGATCCGCATCTGCCTGCGCGCGCTCCTCTCGCATTGGATGCGCAACCCTGTTCAGCTTTTTGCCTATCTTGCGGGGCTGGCGCTCGCCACGGCGCTCTGGTCCGGGGTCGAGGCGATCAATGCCGAGGCCCGTGCGAGCTATGATGCGGCGGCCACGACCCTTGGGGAGGGGCAGTATGATCAGGTCATCCCACGGCAAGGGAGCAGTATCGCGCAGGAGACCTATCTCGCGCTGCGTGCCGCGGGCTGGCTCGTCTCGCCCGTGATTGATGTGGAGCGCGGTGATGTGCGGCTTGTGGGGATTGATCCGCTGACTTCGCCCACGGGGCTGGGGGCGGTGGCGGCGCTGGACGAGGCGATGAGTTTCGGCCAGTCGGGCAGGCTTTTCGCCAATGCCGAGACCGCTGGGCGGTTGCGGGAGTTGGATGGGCTCACAGCCGAGATCACCGTCGATGCGGGCATCGCACCCGGCGTGGCCATCGGGGATGTGGGGGCGGTTCAGGCCCTTCTTGGGCGGACCGATCTGACCCGGCTCATCGTGTTGCCGGAACAGCCGCTCGTACAGATGCCGCTGGCTCAGGTGGCCCCCGCTCTCACCGTGCAACCGTCGCAGCAGGTGGCCGATGTGGCGCAGCTTACCGACAGTTTTCACCTCAACCTGCGCGCCTTTGGCCTGCTCAGTTTCGCGGTGGGACTTTTCATCGTGCACAGCACTATCGGGCTTGCCTTTGAGCAGCGGCGCGGCATGATCCGCACGCTGCGCTCGCTGGGCGTGCCGCTGCGCATGTTGATTGTGCTCATCACGACCGAGATGTTGGTGCTTGCCGCGTTTGGCGCGGTGCTTGGCATCGTGCTGGGCTATCTTATTGCGGCACTGCTCATTCCGGATGTGGCCGCGACGCTGGAAGGGCTTTACGGCGCGCAAATCTCAGGCACGCTGGAGTTGCGATCTGAGTGGTGGCTGTCGGGGTTCCTGCTGGCCATGTTGGGCGCGGCTGCGGCCTTGGCCGGGCGCATCTGGCAGATCGCGCGCATGCCGCTTCTGGCCTCCGTACGCCCACGCGCATGGGTCATGGCCGGGGCCGGACGGTTCCGGGCACAAACCTGGGTGGCCCTTGGGCTCTTGTCGGCGGCGGGTGTTTTGGTCGTGCTGGGCGATGGCTTGATTGCGGGATTTTCCCTTCTGGGATGTTTGCTTATCGGGGCGGCGCTGGTGCTGCCTGCGCTGGCGGCGGGGGCGCTGTCGATCATGGAGCGGCGCGTGCAGGCCCCAGTGGCGGCGTGGTTCTGGGCCGATACGCGCCAGCAATTGCCGGGGCTGAGCCTCGCGCTGATGGCCCTTTTGCTGGCGGTGTCGGCCAACATTGGTGTCTCCACGATGGTATCGAGCTTCCGGCTTACCTTCACCGGCTTTCTCGATCAACGCCTCGCGCCCGAGCTTTTCGTGCGGGTCGAGAGTGCCGCCCAAAGCGCGGCGCTCAATCGCTATCTTGATGCGCAACGGATCGAAGCCCTGCCGCTCTTGTCGCGGCCGGCACAGATCGAGGGGCAGCCTGCGCGCCTTTACGGGGTGCGCGTCGGGCCGACCTACCGCGAGAACTGGGCCTTTCTGGACGAAAGCCCCGCCGTCTGGGACCGTGTGGCGGCTGGCGAGGCGGTGGTGGTGAATGAGCAACTGGCCCGGCGCGATGATCTGTGGGTGGGGGACTCAGTGCAGATCACCCCCGATCTGCGCCTGCCCATCGGTGCCGTGGTGGGCGATTACGGCAACCCGCAGGGACAGGTGATCGTGTCGGACGCGGTGTTCTCCGCGCTGCATCCTGAGGTTTACGCGGGCCAGTTCGGCATCCGCACGGGCGACGCAAGCGCGCTCAGGCGCGAGATCGAAGAGGCGCTCGGCATCCCCCAAAGCGCCTTTATCAATCAGGCCGCGATCAAGGCCATGTCACTGGAGGTGTTTGAACGCACATTTACCGTCACGGCGGCGCTCAACGTGCTGACCCTCGGAGTGGCGGGATTTGCGATCCTCATGAGCCTGCTCACTCTGGCCGATCTGCGCGTGCCGCAACTGGCACCGGTCTGGGCGTTGGGCCTGACGCGGCGCAGGCTGGGGCAGTTGGAGCTTGCGCGTGCCATGGCGCTCACGGTGGTGGTCTTTGCCTGCGCGATCCCCGTGGGGCTTGCGCTCGCGTGGGTGCTTCTGAGCATTGTGAATGTCGAGGCGTTCGGCTGGCAATTGCCGATGTTCTTCTTCCCGCGTGATTACTTCTGGCTCGGCCTTTACGCGCTGATCGCCGCCGGGCTGGCCGCCGCGTGGCCCGCATGGCGTCTCATGCGCACGCCGCCCTCCAAGCTTTTGAAAGTCTTTGCAAATGAACGTTAAGTTGGCCGCCATCCTCGCCCTCATGCCCTTTGCCGCCACAGCACAGGGCTTCTCTGGTCTTGGCACCGAGGCAGACGAGGCATTTGCTGTGCCCGCGCCGAACCCGTCGTTCAGCTTTCCCGCCGATCACGGGGCCCATCCAGATTACCGGATCGAATGGTGGTATCTCACCGCCAATCTCAGCGGCCCGGACGGCACGCCTTACGGGCTGCAATGGACGCTCTTTCGCACAGCACTTGCACCGGGGGAGGCCGAGGGCTGGGCGTCGCCGCAGATCTGGTTCGCCCATGCCGCCGTAACCACCGCCGAGGCGCATTTTGCGACCGAGCGGTTCGCGCGGGGCGGGATCGGGCAGGCGGGCGTGGAGGTGGCACCGTTTCGTGCATGGATAGACGAATGGGCGCTGGAGGGGCCGGATTTCGACACGCTGACCTTGCGCGCAGGCGGGCCGGAGTTTGCCTATGACATGGCGCTGAGCGCCCAAGGTCCTTTGGTGTTCCACGGCGACAAGGGCTTCTCGGTCAAATCCAGCGAGGGGCAGGCGAGCTATTACTACTCGCAGCCCTTTTACGAGATTGAGGGGACGCTGACGCTGCCCTCGGGCGATATCCCCGTGACGGGGGCTGCTTGGCTGGACCGGGAATGGTCGTCCCAGCCTCTGTCAGAGCGGCAATCAGGCTGGGATTGGTTTTCGCTCTCGTTTGAGAGTGGCGCCAAGATGATGGGCTTTCAGCTGAGACAAACCGACGAGGCGGATTTCAGCGCCGCGACATGGATCGCACCCGATGGCACGACCACCGCCTTGCCGGATGGGGCTTTGGTTGCAACCCCTTTGAAGGTCAGCGAGGTCGGCGGGCGCGCCGTGCCGACCACATGGCACGTGCGCCTGCCCGAGAGGGGTTTGGATGTGACGGTGAAGGCGCTCAACCCCAACGCCTGGATGGATCTTTCGATCCCTTATTGGGAGGGGCCTGTCACCATCGAAGGCAGCCATAAGGGCCGCGGATACCTTGAGATGACCGGGTATGAGTAAGGTGGATACCGGCGATAAAAATCATTTCCTTTCCCTTCGGAAATAAACCCTGACCCGCAAACGTCTCTTTCGTAATGAGGGTTTGCGTCAAGCAAGCCGCATTTGCAGCCTAGGGAGGAAACAATGGCGAAAGACGAGTTTACCAAGATCGAGTCCGTTTCGGGAGAAAACGGCCAGAGCGCAAACGGTGAGACCGGCGGTGTGTCCCGTCCGGATCGGCGCAAATTCCTGCAAAATACGTCGCTGGCGTCCATCGCTGCAATCGTGGGCACGTCGATCCCGTTCGGGGCCAATCTGCCCGCCGGATTCGTGCCTGCCGCGACCGCTCAGGACAACCCGCTCGCGGGCAAGGACGGGCTGACGCTGCTCAATGATCGCCCGGTCAATGCGGAAACCCCGCCAGAGCTTCTGGATGACGCGATCACGCCGACGGACCGGCATTTCATCCGCAACAACGGCCTGCTGCCCGATGATATGGATCCGTCCACATGGACGCTGACCATCGACGGGTTCACCGACAATTCGATGGAACTGACCATTGCCGATCTGCGCGAGCAGTTCGAGGTTGTCACCCGCGCGCTGGCCATGGAATGTGGCGGCAACGGGCGTGCGTTCTTCGATCCCCCCGCCAAGGGCAATCAGTGGACCTATGGCGCGATTGCCTGTTCGGAATGGACGGGCGTGCGCCTCAAGGATGTGTTGGAGAAGGCGGGCGTGCAGTCCAACGTGATCTACACCGCGCATTACGGTGCGGATATCCACCTCTCGGGCGACCCCGAGAAAGCCCCCCTGTCGCGCGGTTTGCCGATCGAAAAGGCGCTGACGGACAACATCCTGATTGCGTTCGAGATGAACGGCGAAGCACTTCACCCGATGAATGGCGCGCCTTTGCGTCTGGTTGTGCCGGGCTGGCCGGGCTCGTGCTCGCAAAAATGGCTCACCCGGATCGAGCTGCGCGATGTGGTGCATGACGGTGCCAAGATGACGGGTACGTCCTACAAGGTGCCCGCCTATCCTGTGGAGCCAGGTCAGGATATCCCGGAAGAGGATTGGGTGATCATGGAGCGGATGCCCGTGAAATCTCTCGTGACATTCCCGGCCAACGGCACTGACCTTGCGGAGATGGAAACGGAAGTGCGCGGCCATGCCTGGGCCGGGGACCGCTCGATTTCCAAGGTCGAGCTGTCGATGGATTTCGGCAAGTCATGGATGGACGCAAATCTCGATGCAGCCGTTAATGATGGCGCCTGGCAGAACTGGCGCGCGAACGTGACCTTCCCGCAAGCGGGGTATTACGAGGTCTGGGCGCGCGCGACCGACAGCGAGGGCGAGATGCAACCCTTTGCCATCGATTGGAACGCCAAGGGCTATCTCAACAACACCATGCACCGGGTCGGTCTGCGCGTCGGCTGATCGCGCGCTTACGAGCGACGATATACCGACGACAGATAGACGGCAGGGCGGCCTTTGCGGGGGCCGCCCAACCCCTCAGTATCAAGGAGCACTACATGTCATTCGCACCTTTGCGAGCCCTATCCCTTGTGACCGTGGGCGCGTTCTTTGCCCTCGGCGCAGCCCCTGCCACGGCGCAATCCAGCACCGAAGAAGAGGCCGAATTCGGCCTCCTGCTGAACGCGCCGGGGGTGGAGGCTACCTACTACAATTGCATTGCCTGTCATTCGGAAATGATCATCGCGCAGCAGGGCCTCTCACGCGATCATTGGGACGAATTGCTCGTCTGGATGGTCGAGGAGCAGGGCATGATGGAGATCGACGAGCCTGAGCGCACGGAAATTCTCGACTACCTCGCGGCGCATTACAACGAAGATCGCCCGAACTTTCCGGGGTCCGAGAGCAACTGATCCAGGCTAAGCCACGCGTCCAAAATGTAGCCACGCGGAATGTCAGCCCACACAGGGGCTGGCATTTCGTGTGGCAACCGTCATTGCGGCATAGAGGTCATTGACCGCACTTTGCCGTGTGAGTTGATGCAGATAGGTGGCAATCGCGTCAAATTTGGGCACGTCCATACCGGACGCAACCAGCGCATGTTGCATCCCGTCGCGCGTGGTCCAGACCGATGCCTGAACCGCCGCCTGCGATGGCATATTCAGGACCCCATGCCCGCGAAAATATGACAGCCGACAGCCATTGCGGCCGGCGTAATGCGCGACTGTCCCGTCAGGTATTGTGTGCAGCGCCACGGCTGTGAGGTTGCCGCCTGTAAGATCAGGCTGCTCCGCGCTGGGAGTGGTGCGCACATAGAAAGCGGCGTTGCGTGTCACATCGAAATCCTGCGCCAGAAAGCTGCGGTGGATGTCCATAAAGCTGGCCGGGCCACGCTCGGGCAGCGTCGAGACCGCCGCCAGTGCAAGGCAGGCGGCAAGCCCCGCACCAATCCACCACCGGCGCACGGGTGCCACGGCAGAGGGCTCAACGGGTGCGTTTTCAATCACGGGCCGCAAAGCGGTGAGGCTTCGAGACAGCGTGGCCACCTCGGAAAGTGCCGCGGCAAGATCAGGCTCGGCGTTGATGCGTGCCGTAAACGCCTGCGCTTCGGTTTTGCCAAGCGCACCATCGTGGAACGCGTTGACGCGCTCCCAATCCTCATCGCTCAGAGTCGTCATGTCTTTGCCGCACTCTCGACCACTGGAGCGACGGGAACGTCTGGCCCGTTCACCAACTCCAAAAGGGCCGCACGGGCGCGGCTGACGCGGCTCATCACCGTGCCAACAGGAACATCCATGACCATCGCCGCTTCCACGTATTTCAAACCCATTATATCGACGAGGCACAGAACCTCGCGCTTGTCCTCAGGCAGGCGCTCAAACAGCAAGCGCACCATCACGTCGCGCGCCGTATCGGCGCCAGTGTCCCATTCATCCAAAAGACGTTTCTGGGAGGTAAAATATTCCCGCCGCACCCGCCTTTTGCGTAATTCGTCGTAGTGAAGGTTGCGAAGCACGCGAAACATCCATGGGCGCAACTCGTCAATTGGTGTCGGGCGGTTTTCAGCCCTCAGCGCGCGTTCTACCGCGTCCTGCACCAGATCCTCAGCGTTGCTGTGCAAATTGCAGATGGACCGTGCATATGCGCGCAGCTCGGGCAGGAGGCGTTCGATATGTGACAAACTGTCCATGTGTCGTGTTTAGCCCAAACATCAGGCACCGCAAAGCTTTCCTGCGCAAATGCTTCCGCATGGCCGCTTTGTTTTTCGGCTGGCCCTTCGCGGCGGATCGTTGCACTCATTGGGGGTAGCATAGGCAATGGGGAGCTGGGAATGCAGGCAGGCGTGGTAGAATCCGGTGACGGCCTGAACGGCCAAAGCTGGAGTGTAGTGGGGCAGACCTATGTGCCAAAACTTCTCACCGAGGAGGCGTTTGTCTGGCATGCGACACTGCCGCCCGAGACCTTTGTGCCGCCGCATATCCACCCGCATCAGGACGAATGGATCTATGTGCTGCACGGCACGCTGGAGGTGGAGTTTGGCGCGCAGCTTTGTGTCGCCGGGGCAGGGGATACGGTCCAGATGCCGCGTGGCAAGGCGCATGGCATCTTCAACCGCTCTGGTGCAGAGGCGCATTGTATCTTTGGCGTGGCACCCGCACGCAAGCTTTACGATCTCTTCGTGCAATTGGACGGCGTGACGGACCCTGCCGAACTTGTCCGCCTTTCGGCCCTTCATGAGGTGGATTTCCTGCCACCGCCTGCGGATGCAGGATGACCGGGTGGGTAACAGGGGCATGACGGATTGGGATGATGCCTTCGCCAATATGGCGCATGTGGAGAATTCGCACGAACTGCCTGCTTTCTGGGCCGCGCGTGCGGCGGCCTATCGCGCAGGCCTGCCGCCTGAGCGGTTGGAGTTGGATGTCTCTTATGGCGACGGGCCCCGGCAGGGTCTCGATATCTTGCACCCCGAAGGCCCTGCCAAGGGCCTCGCCGTTTTTGTGCATGGCGGCTACTGGATGCGGCTCGACAAATCCTATTGGAGCGATCTGGCTGAGGGGGCGCTTGCGCATGGCTGGGCCGTGTGTATCCCGAGCTACACGCTGACGCCCCATGCGCGGGTGCGCGACATCACTGCCGAAATCGGTCAGGCGATCAGTTTGGCGGCCGCCCGCGTGGCCGGGCCGATCTGTCTGGCGGGCCATTCGGCGGGTGGGCATCTGGTAACGCGGATGCTGTGCGAAGATACGCCGCTGGCGGGCGAGGTGCTGGCGCGTGTCCAGAACACGCTGTCGATCAGCGGGCTGCATGATCTGCGGCCCTTGCTGCACACCAAGATGAATGAGACCCTGCGAATGGACGCAAGTGAGGCGCGGCTGGAAAGTGCGGCACTGCATGGCCCGTGCCAAGCCAGCCCCCTGACCGCCTGGGTCGGTGGCGGTGAGCGGCCTGAGTTCATCCGCCAAGCCAAGCTCATGGCGCTGATGTGGGAAGGGCTGGACGTGCCCACGCGCCTCCATATCGATGGTGCGCATAACCATTTTACCGTGCTGGAGGGGTTGAAAGATGCACATGCGCCGATCACCAAGGCATGGCTGGGCGTAGAATAGGAAGTAAAGGACGGGACATGAGCAAAATGCAGCCAGAGATAGTGAAATCCCAAGAGAGCCTTGAGGGTATCCGCTGGAACATCCTCGGGCAGACCTATGTGCCCAAGCAACTGACCGAGGACTGCTTCACATGGCACGCGACCCTGCCACCCGGCACATTCGTGCCGCCCCATATCCATCCTGAGCAGGACGAGTTTCTCTACATCTTGGAGGGGCGGTTCGATTTCCTGCTGGCCGGGCAGGAGATGATTGGCGAACCCGGCGATCTGGTGAAGCTGCCGCGCGGCATCCCGCATGGTATTTTCAACAAGTCCGACCGGACGATCAAGACGCTCTTCTGGGTGACGCCGGCGCTCAGACTTTATGATTTGTTCTGGGAGATCAATAATATGGGCCCTGAGCCCAATGTGGCCGAGGTGGTCGCTGTCTCAGCCGCGCATGCGATTGATTTCCTGCCTCCGCCAGAGGTGGACACATCAGGGGATGCCACATGACCATCCTGATCGCGGGCGCGGGGATCGGCGGGCTGACCGCCGCGTTGATGCTGCACCAGCGCGGGATCAAGGCGCAGGTGGTTGAGCAGGCCGCGACCGTGCGCGAAGTGGGTGTGGGCATCAACACATTGCCCCATTCCATTGCCGAGCTGGACGCGCTGGGCCTGCTGCCTGAGCTTGACAGGATCGGGCTGCGCACGCGCGAGCTGCGCTATCTCAACCGGTTGGGCCAAGAGGTCTGGCGCGAGCTGCGGGGCACGCATGCGGGCCACGCGCATCCGCAATTCTCCATCCACCGCGGGCGGCTGCAAAAGATGCTTTATGATGCGGTCGTAGACCGGATGGGTGTGGATGCTGTGCTGACGGGCCTGCGCCTTTCGGGTTTTGTGCAGGACGAAGGCGGTGTGACCGCCTATTTCAAAGACACGGTTGATGGCTGCACCTCGCGGACGCTGCGGGGTGAGGTGCTGATCTGTGCTGATGGCATACACAGTTCCGGGCGGCGGCAATTTTACCCAAATGAAGGGCGCCCTAGCTGGGAAGGGGTCGTCATGTGGCGCGGGGCCGTGGAGTGGCCCGTCTGGGAGGATGGCGAGACGATGGCCATCGCGGGGGGCTTGGGCGGCAAGCTGGTGCTCTATCCGATCACTCGGGCCGAGAACGGCACGCAGCTGATGAACTGGGTCGTCAATATCCGCATGGCCGATGCCAGCGTCTCGCCCCCGCCGCCCGAAAGCTGGTCGAGGACCGCGCCCTTGTCCAAGGTGCTGCCCTTTGCCAAACGCTTTCACGTGCCGGGCATGGATATCGAGGCGCTGGTCCGTGCGAGCGATGCGATCTTCGAGTATCCCATGGTCGACCGCGATCCGTTGCCGCGCTGGACCCATGGGCGCGTCACGCTTCTGGGAGATGCGGCCCATCCGATGTATCCGGTGGGCTCCAACGGCTCGGCGCAGGCCATTCTCGATGCGCGCTGTCTGGCCGATCTTCTGGCGCGGGCCGAACATCCGCGCGAGGCGCTCTACCGATATGAGCTGGATAGGCTGCCCAAAACGGCCGAAGTGGTCCGGATGAACCGCGCGGGCGGGCCTGAGCGTGTGATCGACGAGGTGGAAAAGCGCAGCCCCGCCGGGTTTGACGATGTCGAGGACGTGCTCAGCCACAAAGAGCGCGAGGCGATCGTGAAGGGCTACGCGAAAACGGCAGGGTTTGCAGCGGGCAACGCGCCAAAATAGAGGTTAACGGTTGAACCCGCGCGCCAATTCACCAAAGAATGGACCGGACGCGGCGAAAGGGCCGCTCGCAACATCACCCCGGCCAAAACGGGGGGAGAAATAGGGAGAGATGAATATGAAAAAGACCCTGACAAGCACCGCCGCAGGGCTGATGCTCAGCGCGGCGATGGGCACGGCCACCTTGGCCGAGGATCTGAAAATCGGCATGATCGTGACGCTCTCGGGCCCGCCCGCCGCATTGGGCCAGCAGATCGTCGACGGTTTCCAACTGGCGTTGGACCAAAAGGACGGGATGCTGGGCGGGCAGTCCGTGGAGCTGATCGTCGAGGATGATGAGCTAAAACCCGATGTGGCGCTGCTCAAGGCCACATCCCTGGTGGAGCGCGACGAGGTAGATTTCGTCGTTGGCACCGTCTTTTCCAACATGTTGGCGGCTGTGTTCAAGCCGATCGTGGAGTCCGAGACATTCCTGATCAGCCCCAATGCGGGTCCTTCGACCTTCGCGGGCAAGAACTGCAACCCGTATTTCTTCGTGACGTCCTATCAAAACAACCAGAACGCCGAAGTCAGCGGCCTGATCGCCAATGCCGAAGGGTTCCAAAACGTCTTTACCATGGTCCCCAACTACCAAGCAGGCCGCGACAACATGGAAGGCTTCAAGCAGACCTTCGAGGGCACGGTGACCGATGAGGTCTTCACCCCTCTGGGTCATCAGGATTTCTCGGCGGAGCTTGCGCGCATCTCCACATCGGGCGCGGATGCGATCTTTACCTTCATGCCCGGTGGCATGGGGGTACGGCTGGTCAATCAGTTCTCCAATGCGGGCCTCTCGGACAGTATGAAATTCCTGTCCGTCTTCACCACGGATGAGACCACGCTTCCGGGGCAAAAAGACGCCGCCGTTGGCTTTCTCGCTGCAGGCACATGGGCACCCGACATGGCCAATGAGGCCAACACCGCATTCGTCACTGCGTTCGAGGCGAAATATGGCTACATCCCCGGCTCCTATGCGATGCAGGCCTATGACACGGCCAACCTGATCGACAGCGCAATTGCCGCAAACGGCGGCGATCTGAGCGACAAGGACGCGGTGCGCGCGGCCATCAAGGCGGCCGATTTCACCTCCGTCCGGGGTGATTTCGCGTTCAACAACAACCACTACCCGGTGCAGGATTTCCATATGCTTGAGGTGGTCAAGCGCGATGACGGGCAGTTCCATACGTCCTTTGTGCGCACCATTGCCGAGGATTACGCAGACAGCTTCCACCAAGACTGCGAGATGTAATCACGCACCCTTCAAGAGGCCCGCGCTGATCCCGGCGCGGGCCTTTGTGTTGCCAAATGTGCCGCCAGAAAGTATCCGCCCCACATGTCGATGACGCTTTTCCTGATCCTGTGCCTCAACGGGCTGCAATACGGTATGCTGCTCTTTTTGATTGCGGCGGGGCTGACGCTTGTGTTTGGGGTGATGGGTTTCATCAACCTCGCGCATGGCGTGCAATACATGGTCGGGGCCTATTTGGTTTTCGCCTTCGCGCAGCTTACCGGAAGCTTTGGTCTGGCCGTGATCCTGTCGCTGGTCTCGGCGCTTATCATCGGGCTTTTGCTGGAGTATTTGGTCTTTCGCCATCTTTACGCGCGCAGCCATCTGGATCAGGTGCTGGCCACGTTCGGGATCATCATTTTCCTGAATGAGCTGGCCAAGGTGCTCTTTGGTCCTGGCACGCTCTCCATCGCGCCGCCCGAGTTTCTGTCAGGCTCCATCCAGCTGACCGAGACGCTGCGCTATCCCGTCTACCGCCTCGTGACCATCGCGGCGGGCCTCGCCGTGGCCGTGGGGCTTTTCGTCATCGTGAGCTACACGCGGATTGGGATGCTGATCCGCGCGGGCGCCACCACGCCCGATATGGTCTCGGCGCTGGGCGTGGATATCAAGCGGCTTTTCATGATCGTCTTTGGCGTGGGGGCGATGCTCGCGGGCTTTGCGGGCGTGATTGCAGCGCCGATCTTCGCCATTGAGCCGGGGATGGGTGACAACATCCTTATCGTGGCTTTCGTGGTGATCATCATTGGCGGCATCGGCTCCATCGGTGGCGCGTTCGTGGCGGCCTTGCTGGTGGGGCTCATTGACACGCTGGGGCGGAGCCTCGCCACGACGCTGCTCTCGTTCGTGTTTGATCCGTCCTTTGCCAATCAGGTCGGCCCGGCGCTGGCCTCCATGCTGATCTATATCCTCATGGCGGCCATCCTCGTCGTGCGGCCCAAGGGGCTTTTGCCCGCCAAGGGTGTGGCGTGATGGAGCGTGCAAGCCTCGTCGCAGGCGTGATCTTCGGCCTCCTGCTCGCCGCGCCATTCGTGCTGCCGCTGATTGGTGAAGGCTATCTTCTGGGTCTGATCATCAAGGCGATGCTCTTGGCGATTGCCGCCATCTCGCTGGATTTGCTGATCGGGCACGGCGGGATGGTAAGCCTTGGCCACGCGGCCTTTGTCGGGGTAGGGGCCTATTCAGCGGCAATCGGCTTGGAAAACGGGATCGAGAATATCCTCGTTTTGCTGGCGATCACCCTCGGCGTGACCGGGCTGGTGGCGCTGGTGACGGGCGTTTTGGCACTGCGCACCAGCGGCGTCTATTTCCTGATGATCACGCTGGCCTTTGGGCAGATGATCTATTTCACCCTCACCTCGCTTGCCTCTTACGGGGGCGATGACGGGCTGACGCTCTGGTCGCTCGCGACGCTGTTCGGCAGCGACGTGGTGCAAAATGGCGGCGGGCTTTACTTCGTCGTGCTGGGCGCGCTTCTGGCCACCTGGTGGGGCGTCTGGGCCATGAGCCGGGCGCGCTTTGGCCGGGTGCTGCGGGCCGCGCGCGACAATCCCGAGCGGGCCGAGGTTATGGGCTATCCCGTCGCGCGCTACCGCCTTATTGCCTATGTGATCGCGGCGATGATTGCGGGCGTCTCGGGGCTTCTCTTGGTGCAACATGTGGAGTTCGTGAGCCCCTCGCTCGCCGCGTGGCAACGGTCGGGCGATCTCATTGTCGTGGTGGTTCTGGGCGGGCTTGCCTCGCGCAACGGGGCCATCCTGGGCGCCTTCTTCCTCGTTGTGGTCGAGGAGGTTCTGGGCTCCTTCCTGCACGAATGGCGGCTCATTTATGGCCCGCTTCTGGTGCTCATGGTGCTCTATGCCAAGGGCGGGCTCAGCGATCTTCTGGAGCCGCGGCGCGGGCGGGCCACATGAACACGCTTGAGATCCGCAACCTCAACAAAAGCTTTGGCGCGCTGGCCGTCAGCCGCGATATCTCGCTGAGTGTGGGGGCGAAGGAATGTCACGCGCTGATCGGACCCAATGGCGCGGGCAAGACCACGCTCATTCACCAGATTTCAGGCGTGTTGCGCGCCGATGCGGGCGAGATCCTGCTGGAGGGGCGCGATATCTCGACGCTTGGCGTATCACAGCGCGTGCAGGCGGGGCTTGGCCGCACGTTCCAGATCACCTCCGTCCTGCCCAGCTTTAGCGTGCTGGAAAACGCCGCCATTGCAGCACAGGCCAAATCCGGCTCAAGCCTGCGGTTTTTCCGCGATGCCGCGCGCGAGACGGCTCTCAATGAGACTGCGATGGCCGCTCTCGAACAGGTTGGCCTCGCCGACCGTGCCCATATTCCCGCCGCCGACCTGTCGCATGGGGAGCTGCGCCTGCTGGAGCTGGCCATAGCACTGGCCGCGCGTCCTAAATTTTTGCTACTGGATGAGCCGATGGCGGGGCTGGGCCGCACAGAAGGGGCCGCTTTGGTGACCCTCCTGCGCGGACTGCGCGGCAGCCTTCCGATGCTGCTGGTCGAGCATGACATGGACGTGATTTTCCAATTGGCCGATACCGTCTCGGTGCTGGTCGATGGTGCGATCATCGCGCGCGGCTCGCCTGACGCCGTGCGCGCCGATAGCAATGCACGCGCCGCCTATCTGGGCGAGGGGGCTGCATGAGTGCGCTTGTCACCATCGAGGATTTGCGCGCGGGCTACGGCAACACGACCGTTCTGTTCGGGCTCAACATGGATGTCACCAAGGGGCAGGTCACCACCCTTATGGGGCGTAACGGCATGGGCAAGACCACAACCATCCGCTGCCTGATGGGCCTGCTCGCACCCTCCGCCGGGCGCATCGAAATCGGCGGCAAGGACATGACCGCAGCCCCGCCCTACACGGTGGCGCAGGCGGGTGTCGGCCTTGTCCCTGAGGGGCGGCGCATCTTCCCCTCCCTCACGGTCAGCGAGAACCTTCGCGCCACGGCACGCCCCGAGGCGGGCGGCTGGACGGAAGCGCGCATATATGAGGCTTTCCCGCGCCTTGCCGAGCGTAAAGGCACGTTTGGCTTTCAGCTTTCGGGTGGAGAGCAGCAGATGCTCGCCATTGGCCGCGCGCTGATGACCAACCCGCGATTGTTGATCCTTGATGAGGCGACCGAAGGCCTCGCCCCACTGATCCGCGCAGAAATCTGGGCGATGCTCGCGCGGCTCAAGGGGGATGGCCTGTCGATCCTGCTGATTGACAAGAATCTTGATGAGCTTGCCCGCATTTCCGACCGCTATTTCGTTCTTGAGAAGGGCGAGATCGTCTGGAAAGGGAGTGCTGCGGAGTTCAGCGCGCAGCAGGCGCATGTCGAGCAGTTCCTGCACCTTTGATAAAGCGCTGTGCTCTGGCTCCGGGATGCAGCGCGCGTGCCTGCAGTGAGCCATATGGTGCCGCCGCATCGCTACGACATCGCGATGTGTTGAGTGCGTTTCGGGTGGATTGACTGAGAGGGTCGGGGTTTTTGCGCGCTGAGCGGCACCCGTAATACGCCGTGGATTTTGTGAAGAGGCCGCCTCTGGCTCTTTGAGACCCAGTGTAACGGTCCGCAGGTCAAAAACGGCATGTGACCTTTCCCAAAAACAAACTATCTTGTCCGGAATTGGCAATAGCGCTCAAACGGCGGGTATCATTATGACATCTTTCTGGAAACAGCTTGTGCTATGTGCGTTGCTGATCGGTGGTGCGGCACTTGGATGGCAAAACCGCGTTGAACTGATGAGCCTCTGGCAGCCGCCCTCTGCCTCCTCGGAGACCGCGACCCCGCAGCAGGCCCGCAACGAGGGCGTGCCGGTGATTGTAGGCCGGACGGAAGTTATCGAAGACAACCGGACCCTGTCGGCCATTGGCACCGGTTTTGCCTTTCGCTCGGTGACCCTCAGGGCGGCCTCAAGCGGCGAGATTATCGAATTCAACGTGGTGCCGGAGCGCAGTTTCTCCGAGGGTGACACGTTGATGCAGCTTGAAGATGCCGAGGAACGCTTTGCCGTCTCTCTTGCCGAAGTGCGGTTTAATCGGGCTAGCGATGAGCGCGACAGATACCTTCGCCTTCAGGATAGTGGCGTTGCATCAACTGCGCGTCTAGAGGAGATTCAAACAAATTTCAGAGTTGCGGAAATCGAGCTGGAACGCGCGCGTAATGAATTGAGCAAACGCGTGCTGCGCGCGCCGTTCGACGGCATCACCGGCCTCGCATCCGTTGAGAATGGTGACAGGATCACCACCGATGCAGCGATCGGCAGTTTCGACGATCGAAGCAGCATTCTGGTTGAGTTTGATGTGCCCGAAGCGCTTCTGGGCCGGGTCTCTATCGGACTTGGCGTGACGGCCAGCACACCTTCTGTGGAGGGCCGCCGCTTTGACGGGGAGATCAGCGCGATTGATAGCCGCATTGATGCGGTCACCCGGACCGCAAGGGTGCGTGTCGCCATTGATAACACAGCCGATTTGCTGCGTCCCGGTGCGTCCTTTGCACTTGAGCTTGATCTGCCGGGGGATCGCTTTCCGGCGGTGCCGGAACTGGCTTTGCAGTTTGCTGAAGGATCTCTCCATGTCTGGCGTGTTCAGGACGGGGTCGTGGAGCGCGTTACATTGCGTTTGGTGCGGCGCAGCAAAGGTCTTGTGATCGTCGATGGCCCGCTGAACGAGGGCGATCTGATTGTTGTCGAGGGCACACAAAGGTTGCGCGATGGCAGCGCGGTCAGGGTGTTGAACCTCGAAGGGGAGCCGCGCACATGAAATTTGCAGGACAAGGTATAAGCGATCTCAGTGTCCGCAGGCCATACTTGGCGGCGGTCTTCAGCCTTCTCATCATGATTGCGGGGATTGGTGCCTTGTGGGGTATCGAGGTGCGCGAACTGCCCGATGTGGATCGCCCCATCGTGTCGGTCCGCGCCAACTACCCGGGCGCATCGCCAACGACGGTGGATGCCGAGGTGGCGTCGCTCGTGGAGGGGGCGGTTGCGCGTGTGGCAGGTGTCCGATCGGTGCGCACGTCCTCGGAGGAGGGCAATTTCAGGATGCGGGTGGAGTTCACTCCAAGCCGGAACCTCGACAATGCCTCCAATGATGTGCGCGAAGCGGTGTCGCGCATTGAAAACCGTCTGCCTGCGGGGGTGACCGACCTCTTTGTGGTGAAATCTGAACAGGACGCAGACCCAATCATCGACATTGCCGTCTGGAGCGACAGCCGCTCTATTGATGCGCTGACCCGGCTCGTCGAAGACGCCTTGGTCACCGAATTTACCGCATTGGACGGGGTGGCCGAGGTGGTGTTGTTTGGCGCGCGCGAACGTGTGCTGCGGGTTGAGGTGCAGCCGGACCGGCTTGCCGCGTTTGAATTGTCCATAGGTGAGGTGGCTGATGTGCTGCGCGCGGCGCAATTCGACGTGCCCGTTGGCAGCTTTGGGTCGGGCGCTCTTGAGGTTTTGGTCCGGGCGGATGCGACCGTGTCTAACCCCGAACGGATCGAGGATCTCATGCTGCGCGATAACGTGCGGCTGGGTGATGTGGCGGCCGTCTTTTTCGGGCTCGCCTCACCTGATAGCGTTGCACGTCTGGATGGTCGCATGGTCGTCAGTCTGGGGATTGTGCGTCAGGCGCAGTCCAACACGGTCAGTATTTCCAACCAGATGACAGATGCGGTGGAGCGTCTCAAACTGCGCTTTCCCGATCTCGGGTTTCAGATCACCAGCGATGAGGCGGTGTTCATCAAAGGCTCCATCGCGGAGGTGATCAAGACGCTGGCCCTTTCGCTGGTCATTGTTATCGCGGTGATGTGGATGTTCTTCGGGCGGCTCAGTGCCACACTTATTCCGGCCGTCACCATTCCCATCGCACTTATCGGGTCCATCGCGGGCATCTGGCTCATGGGGTTCTCCATCAACCTCATCACGCTTCTGGCAATGGTGCTGGCGACGGGACTGGTCGTTGATGACGCCATTGTCGTGACTGAAAACATTCAACGCCGCAGACAAGAAGGCATGGGGCCCAAGGCGGCTGCTGTCGTTGGCTCCGGTCAGGTGTTCTTCGCAGTTGTTGCGACAACGATCACATTGATTTCGGTGTTTGTGCCTATCTCCTTTTTGCCGGGAGAAGCGGGGCGGCTTTTCACCGAGTTCGGCTTCGTTCTTGCCCTGACGGTTATCATCTCCTCCTTTGTGGCACTCACGATGTGTCCGATGCTGGCCTCGCTTGGTGATCCGCTGGGCAAGGGGGGTGGTTTGCTTGAACGGCCCGGTATCTGGATCGCCAATGGCTATGCTGCCCTGGTGGGTCCGATGATACGAGCGCCGCTCGTGACGATCGTGGCGGCCTCGCTGCTGGCTGGGGGTGCGGGGCTTCTCTATGATGATCTGGGCGAAGAATTGGTGCCGCCAGAGGACCGAGGCCGCGTGTCTGTCTGGATACAGGGACCCGACGGCACCAGTCTTGACTACACCGACCGCCAAGTGGTGCAGGTCGAGCAAATTCTGCAACCCTATGTGGACGACGGCATGGGCGAGGCGATCTATTCGATCACGGGCCGCTATGACCTGAACCGCGGCGCCATCGAGATGCCGTTGCCGCCATGGGACCAACGCGGATTTGCGCAAAGCGATATAGAGGGCGAAATTCGCGAGAAACTGGCCGCTATACCTGGCGCGCAAAGCCGAATTCGCAGCGGCAATAGCCTTGGGTTGCGAGGCGCGTCCGGTAGCGGCCTCAGCATCGCTCTGACCGGGCCAGACTACCCCGGTATTGCGGCCGCCGCGGATGCGTTCGCACAGGATCTGGGCATGGTGGAAGGGCTTTCGGGCGTGCGCATCCAATACCAGGCCACACAACCACAACTGAGCATCGGGGTGGACCGCGCCCGCGCCTCGGATTTGCAGGTGTCAATGTCCACTCTATCGACCACGTTGCGCGCGCTGGTGGACGAGGATGAGATTGCGGAGCTCACAATTAACGATGAGGCGGTTCCGGTATTGTTGCAATCCGCCGCGGGTGCCGTGCGCGACCCCGTGGATTTGATGAACCTTTATGTGCGCTCGGACGTGGGAGAGCTCATCCCCCTAAGCCAGATCGTGACGCTTGAGGAAAAGGGCGTCGCGGCGGAACTGGACCGACATGCACAGCGCCGCGCCATCGAAATAGACGCCTCCATCTCGCCCGAGGTGAGCCTGCGCGAGGTGATCGACGAGGTGCGTGCCTTGTCTCAGGAAAAGCTCCCCGATGGTATCGGCCTGATCTTCCTCGGCGAAGCGGCGTCGCTTGACGAAACATCCACTGCCTTGATGGCCACCTATATCATCGCGCTTTTGGTGGTGTTTCTGGTTTTGTTGGCCCAATTCGAAAGCCTCAGCAGCGCCATTGTCGTTATGATGACGGTGCCATTTGGCGTCTGCGCCGCGATCTATGCGATGCTGCTGACAGGCACGACAATCAATGTCTACAGCCAGATTGGTGTGCTGGTTCTCATCGGGGTAATGGCCAAAAACGGGATATTGCTCGTCGAATTTGCCAATCAGCTGCGCGATGAGGGGCGCAGCGTGGTGGAGGCGGCTCTTGAAGCCGCGCAGGCCCGGTTGCGGGCGATCGCGATGACGTTGATTTGCACGGTGATGTCGGGACTGCCGTTGATCTTGGGGAGTGGTCCGGGCTCGGAGGCGCGAGAAGCGATTGGATGGGTGATCGTGGGCGGGCTGGGGCTGGCTGCGGCGTTCACGCTTTTTCTGACCCCTGCGGCCTACGCGCTGGTCAGTGGGCTCACATCATCGCGTGCCTCAAACGCGCAAGCACTCAAGAGGGAACTGGATGCGGCAACAGAACTTTAGGAAGTCATCTGGTGGCGTCGGGCGAATATCCCGCTACGTCTTGACGCGTATGAGATGGATTGTTTTGGTCCTTTGCATGAGCGCGGGTGCCACATCCGCGAACGACTGGGACGCCTTTTCGCAACCCGGCGCGATAGGGATTGAACCGCCCCTTGTTTGCTGGAGACCCAGAAGTAAGGATACTGGGTTATGGAAAAGAACAAATGTGGCAACAGATATTCACCTGAGGTGCGCGAACGTGCTGTGCGGATGGTGTTCGAACAT
>JBASXE010000293.1:0-6577 GCA_049276875.1 Roseovarius sp.
CCAGTGCTGCGGAGGGCCTGCGCGCGGCCGGATCTGGTGGGGCAGGGCGCATTGATGCCTGCGCCCGCGCTGGCGCGGCTGAGGTTGATGGGTGTCGCGCTGACTGGGCGCTGGTAAGGGCCAGAGCAGCAAATAACCCTGCGCTGCGTGCGGAACGAAATTAAGAATACTCGTGCATTTTTGTCGGCACTCTGGGAATTTCGTCTTCCAAATGCCTCTGACCGGAACACAGTTCTATCTTTGAAAGTTTGCCGGGGCGAACAAACATGCCGCTTGCGCAGCCGGTCTGCGCGCTCCCCTACCTTTTCGGGACGGCTCGGGCGGGGCATACAAACCCCATGAAAAACCTGATTCCCTTTCCTTGCGCCCCGAAAAGCATTGGCGACTGGCCCGTTCTGGAGCGTGGCTGGGTGTGGCTTTGCGGCGCGGGTCCGGGTGATCCGGGGCTCTTGACCCTGCATGCGCTGAATGCGCTGCGGCAGGCCGATGTCGTGGTCTATGACGCGCTGGTGCGGCAGGAGATTCTGGACTGGGCGCCGCAGGCTGAGCATATCTATGCGGGCAAACGCGGCGGCAAGCCCTCGGCCGTGCAGCGCGATATCTCGCTGCGGCTGGTGGATCTGAGCCGTGCTGGCAAACGTGTGCTGCGCCTCAAGGGGGGCGATCCGTTTGTCTTTGGGCGTGGTGGGGAAGAGGCGCAGACGCTGGTGCAGCACGGTGTGTCCGTGCGCATCATTCCCGGCATCAGCGCGGGTATCGGCGGGCTGGCCTATGCGGGTATTCCCGTGACTCACCGTGATGTAAATCAATCGGTGACGTTCGTGACGGGCCATGATCAGTCCGGCAACACGCCCTCCTCGCTGAACTGGACGGCGCTGTCCGAGGGCAGTCAGGTCCTCGTGATCTATATGGGTATGAAACACGCAGCCCGGATTAGTGCGTCATTGATCGAGGCAGGCAGGCCAAGCGACGAGCCCTGCGCGGTTGTCTGCGCGGCCACCACGCCGGATCAAACTGTGCTGGAGACGACGCTGGGCAGGATGGCGGCCGATATTGAGGCGAGCGGGCTGGAGCCGCCTGCGATTCTATGCATCGGGCGCTCGGTTTTGATGCGGCAGGTGCTGGATTGGCAAGGCATGATGGCCGGAGACCTGCCCCGCGATCTGGACCCTCTGGGCCGCGGCTGCGCTGCCGAGGCGTCGATCGCGGTCTGAGCCGCACCCCCCTTTGGGCCGTGTGAAACACCCCGTCCTTTTGGGGGCTTGCCCGACCCCGCCAAGAGGCGTAGCACGTCCTCCATGACCGACGCTGCGATGATCCCCGACGATGCCCGTGCCCGCCGCAATGTGGTGGTTTTGGTGCTGGCACAGGCGATTCTTGGCGCGCAGCTTCCGATGATTTTCGTGATCGGTGGGCTGGCCGGGCAGACGCTCGCCAGTAATGTGTGCTTTGCCACGCTGCCCATCACCATGATCATTGTGGGCTCTATGATGGCGGCCACGCCGATGTCGGCATTTATGCAGCGTTATGGCCGCCGGGCGGGGTTTTTCGTGGGCGCGCTCTGCGGTGCGCTGGGCGGCGCGATCGGGGCTTACGGCCTGATGGTGGCGTCCTTCCCGATCTTCCTCGTCGGCAGCTTCGTTACCGGTATCTACATGAGCGCGCACGGGTTTTACCGTTTTGCCGCCGCTGATACGGCGAGCGACGGATTCCGCCCCAAGGCGATTTCCTATGTCATGGTGGGCGGGCTTCTGAGCGCCATCATCGGCCCGCAGCTCGTGAAAGTGACCAGTCAGGTGATGGTCGTGCCCTTCATGGGGACGTATATTGCGGTCATCGGCCTGAACCTTCTGGGCTCCCTCGTGTTCTTCTTTCTCAACATCCCCAAACCGCCCAAGCCCGAGGCCGACGACCCGCGCGGGCGCAGCCGGTTGGAGCTTCTCAAGACCCCGCGTATCGCGGTCGCGGTGATCTGCGCGATGGTCTCCTATGCGCTGATGAACCTCGTGATGACCTCCACACCGCTCGCGGTGGTGGGGTGTGGCTTTACCGAAGGCAACGCGGCGGATGTGGTCTCGCTGCACGTTCTGGCGATGTATGTGCCCTCGTTTTTCACAGGGCATCTGATCGCGCGGTTCGGCGTGGAGAAGATCATGGGCGCGGGCCTCGTGATATTGGCCGCAGCCGGCGCCGTGGCGCTTCAGGGGGTGGAGCTTGAGAACTTCTTCATCGCGCTGATCCTGCTTGGGCTCGGCTGGAATTTCGGTTTTATCGGCGCGACATCGATGCTCGCCGCCAGCCATGATCCGCACGAGCGGGGCCGTATGCAGGGCCTCAACGATCTTCTGGTGTTCGGTGGCGTCACCATGGCGTCGCTCGCTTCGGGCGGTCTGATGAACTGCTCCGGCGGCAGTGCCGAGGCCGGGTGGAGTGCGGTGAATATCGCGATGGCGCCCTTCCTCGGGCTGGCCGGGGCCGCGCTCATCTGGCTTTTGATGCGTCCAAGGGAGACGGTCTGAGGCTTAGCCAAGCCCCAGCTTGTCCGCCATGAACGCCAGCGCCACCTGAAGCCCGTCGGGCGCTATGCCGTGGGCCGTGCCCTTCATCACATGGGCGTAGACATCCTTCCACCCCGCCTCTTGCAGGGCCTGCGCCGCGTCGGGAAGCGATTGCGGCGGGACCACATCATCGGCATCGCCGTGGATGAGCAGGATCGGCGGGCGCACAACGGCCTCATCTGCCAACAGGTCTGGGCGCAGGAGCCGGCCTGAGAACGCGACAATCCCGGCCACGGCGTCCTCGCGCCTAGGCGCTACATGCAGCGAGATCATCGTGCCTTGGGAAAAGCCGAAAAGCACGACCTGCTCGGGCATCAGATCCTCATCCACCATCAGCGCATCGAGATAGGCGTTCAGATCATCCGCCGCCGCAAGAAGCCCGCGCTCGGCCTCTTCCTCGCTTGATCCGTCGATCCAAGGGATGGGAAACCACTGATAACCGCCCGCATAGCCGGGAACGTTTTCGGGTGCATCGGGGGCAACGAAAAGCGTGTCTGGCAAATGCTCGCCCAGCGGATCGGCGAGCCCCAGAAGGTCCGCCCCATTCGCGCCATACCCATGCAGGAAGACGACGGCGGAGCGCGTCTCGCCTGAGAGAGGTTCTTTGCGGCTCGATTGCAAGACACGTGTCATCGGATCCCTTCCCTTTGTTTATGCGCACGGTAGTAGGCCCAAAGCAGGCGCGCAGCAACCGATCTCCACGGGCTCCACGCGGCGGCGATGGCGCGCATTTCGCGCTCTTTCGGACGCTCGGGCAGATCGTAGAGTGCGCGGGCCGCCTCTTGCAGGGCCAGATCGCCATGGGCGAAGATATCAGCGCGGCCAAGGCTGAACATGGCGTAAATCTCCGCAGTCCATGTCCCGATGCCGGGCACTGCGGTGAGGGTCTGGATCACCTCAGCATCGGAGGCATGGCGCAGGGCCGGGTAGTCGATATCGGCAGCGGCGAGCGCATGAGCATAGCGGATCTTCTGGCGGCTGAGCCCGAGGGCGCGCAACTCTTCTTCGCTGGCCTGGGCCACTGTGGCGGGGCCGGTGAGGCCTGCCCCCTCGATGCGCAACCAGATGGCGCCCGCCGACGCCACGCTGACCTGCTGACTGACGATGGCGCTGAGGAGTTCTGCGAACCCATCGGGCTTGCGTCTGAGTGGCAAGGGGCCGGAGAGTTCAGCGGCCTCGGCCATGCGCGGACAGCGCGCGGTGAGTGCGGCGAGCCCCTCGGCCACATCCGCATCCGTCTCGATGATCCGCCCCGTCATAGCGCGCGCCCAGTCGAGAGCGGCTTCAACGCTGGTGAGAATCGGGCCGGGCGTGGGGGGCGGGCGGTTGATCATCAGCACTGGGATTTGAAGGGTGCGGGCGGCCTCCAACTTGGTCGCGGACAGTGCGCCGCCCGCGTTTTTCACTACAAGCCAGTCGATGCCAAGGCGTTTGAAAAGCGCGACCTCGTCGGCGGTGGAGAAGGGTGGGTGGCCTACAAGGAACTCGCCCCCCTCAAAGGGAAAGGGCCCCTCAGGCGGATCAATCTGACGGCAATAGAGATGCCGTCCACGCAGGCAGGCGAACCGCTCCAACGTCTGCCGCCCGGTGGCCAGGAAAACGATGGCGCCCTCGGGGATATGGGTCTCGGCCTCTTCCTCGGCGTCGATTGCGGTCCAACGGTCGCCCGGTCCGGGGGTCCAAGGAGGGCGCAGGACCTGGGCATAGGGCAGGCCGCGGGCGGTGCAGATAGCGTGCGTGCGGGCGGAGATGTGGGCGGCGAAAGGGTGCGTGGCGTCCAAGACGGCCGTGATCCCTTCGGCCTCCAGATAGGCCGCGAACGGCTCGGTGCCGCCGAAGCCGCCGATGCGGGTCGGCAGCGGCACAGGGTTCGGGCTGCGCGTCGCCCCGGCGAGCGAGGCTGTGGCAGCGATCCCGTCCGCCGCAAGACCCTTTGCGATCTGTTGCGCCTCACGCGTGCCTGCCAGCAACAAAAGCGTCATACGCCCGCCTTGGTCCCAAGCACCGACAGCCCCCCTTCGATACCCAGCCGGGGGGTCCATGCCGTCAGCGCAATCTCTGCCCCGCCGGGGATGGAAACGGTGCTCTCGAAATCAGGGGTCTTGCCGAACTCGATTGCGGCCGCGTGGAGAGTTTTCGCCATCATCTCCCGTGGCATAGGGTTGATCGCAGGCTCGCCTGGCGCGATGGGCAGGCCGGGCATGCTCACGGGGCCCGCGCTGTCACCTGCACGCAAAGTGACTCCGCCTGGCGCGCGGTGCACCCGCGCGATACTGAGCGCGCCCCCGGTCACGTCCGGGTCGGCTTCTGCGTCCTTGATGGTCCCTGCCTCGGCCCAATCATCCTCCCGATCCGCATGGGTCATGTCGAACACAGGCATCTCACCTCGCGGCAGGGTGATGCCCACGCTCGCCGGGTGCGCAGTCCCCCATAGCATCAACCGCGCTGCCGCCGTGGCGCAGGCGTCCGTGGTCCGGCCGCGGAGCAATTCTGTGTCTGGTTTCCCGCTCATCTCAGCGCTACTATAGGCAGGGGGCAGCGCTGCGCCAATCGGCAAAATCCGGCGAAAGTGCGCATAGGTCGCAGGGGGCGGGATTGCACGGGGGCTCTGGCACACCCACATTGGATCAAACAAAACAAAGGAGAGCGTTTGATGTTATGTCCGATTGATGGAACCCAGCTTGTGATGGCAGACCGGTCTGGTGTCGAAATTGACTATTGCCCGCAATGCCGTGGCGTGTGGCTGGACCGGGGCGAGTTGGACAAGATCATCGAGCGTTCAGTGCCTGCAGCCGCCCCGCCCCCCGCGCCTGAGCCACGCGGCTATGACCGCGGCTATGAGCGCGAACAACCCTACCGCAAGAAAAAGCGCGGCGGGTTTCTTGAAGACATCTTCGATTTTTGAGCAGGACGCCGGGCCTGGCGCATCCTGTGCGCTGATGGTTTGGCGTAGGCTCAGGAAAGCGGAATAACGGCCTCGCAGGCGCGGAATGCCGCCAGCGGGGCCTTCACCCCTGAGAGGCTGATGACCACTGCGACATCGCCCGCAAGCGCCACGACCTGCGCACCCTCGGCCATTCCGTCCAGCACATTGCCAAAGCCGCTATCAGTGACCGTGAGCGTGCGGCCATCATCGCTGAGCGTGTGGCGGTTGGTTCCGATCTGTCGTGCGGTGGGTCCGTCAAATTGCATGACGAAAAGCTGGCTTTTCGGCCAAGGCTCGGGTGCTGTGATGGAGACCGTGTAGCGCGGGGCGCTCGGGTCATAGGTCAAAGCCATCGCCACGTCGCCGGGTGGCGAGGTGAGCAGGCACGGGCTGCCGGGCGTGAACTCCCACGCATTGGCCGGGGCGGTGAGGGTGAGGAGGGCGATAGATATTCGGCAAAGACACTCAATACCTCTCTTGAATGATAAAAATAGTCCTATCAAATCTTTGCCAACCTTCGAAGGACCACAATGTAGCGGCGTAATTCTTGTCTTTCAGTGTCATCAACGTTTTGAAACTCGGCAAACGTCTGCCCCGTTTTTTGCAGAGAAAGTCCAAGAACATTCAAATAACGCTTCGCGACAGATCCATTTATTTGTCTGGTATCCCCAGAGATTCTAACAGAATCTCTCTCAGAAGTAATCAAGGTGGCGCCATCTTGGTTAGTCTTAACGGAGCAACCGATTTGCTCACAACGCCTTGCAAAGTCTAATACCTTCATATCCGAAGCCGACACATTCCTTGATATGGTATTGGCTCGTAACCAGTTTGCGATTGCATCCACTGCAGCATCAGGCGATAGCCGTTCTGGGGAATTATTGAATCCACCATTTGCTACACTAGGGCCTGTGGACAATCAGGATTCCCATTGGGCCTGATTTCTGATTCAAACTTCCAAAATGGAGGCTTGAATGAACAAGCAGCGGTTTGTGGTGTCGGACATCTTGTGGCAGCGGCTTGAGCCGCATCTTCCGGGTAAGGTCAGTGATGCCGGAGCCACTGCAAAGGACAATCGCATGTTTCTGGAAGCAGT
>JBASXE010000294.1:0-1896 GCA_049276875.1 Roseovarius sp.
CTCTTTGTCCATGAGGGAGTCGTTCCCGGCATCCACCCGACGATGGCGCTCGACTGCCGCCATCAGTGGAACGATATGCAGGCAAGCTATGCCCCCGCGGTCGACGAATGGGGCGAAACCTCGGAGCCTTGTGTCTTTGCCGCAGGGGATCTGGCTGGCATCGCCGGGGCCGAGGCGGCCTGTCTGCGTGGAGAGATCGCCGCAATCGGGATTGCGCGCAAGCTGGCCGTTCAGACACACGCGCAAGCCGAACAGGCCGCCGCCCCGCTGCGCAAACGCTTGGCCAAGGCCATGGCGGCGCGCCGGTTTCTGGACCAGGCCTACCGGCCAAGACAGGCGGCCTTCGTTCCCGCGGATGACGCGCTGGCGTGCCGCTGCGAGGAGGTGACGGTTGGCCAGATCCGGGCCTTGTGCCGCGCCGGGAAAGGCGACCCGAACCGCATCAAGGCGTTCTCTCGTGCGGGCATGGGGGCCTGCCAGGGCAGGCTGTGCAACTACACCGTTGGCAACATCCTGGCGGATGAGACGCAAAGCGACCCAGCCTCCATCGGGCTTTACCGGGTTCGCCCGCCCTTCAAGCCGCTGACTCTGGATGAATTGGCGCGGCTCCAGACGGACGAGGCCGACACGTGATGGACCGGCGCAGCGATACGATTGTCATCGGTGGGGGCCTTCATGGGCTTTCGGCAGCCCTTCATCTGGCGCGGGCCGGGCAGAAGGTCACGATACTTGAGGAATCCTGGGTCGGCCGCCATGCCTCCGGCGCCTCTGCGGCCGGTGTCCGCACGCTCAACCGCGCCTACGAGGAACTGCCGATTTCCCTGGAAGCGCAAGACATATGGCACAACATCGGCGATCTTGTTTCGAGCGATTGCGGGTTTCACGCCGACGGTCAGATCTGGGTTGCAGAGCACGAGGCGGACATCGTGAAACTGGAGACCCGATGCCGGATGTCCAAAAAACAGGGGTTCACCCATGAAGAGATCATCGGCCGCGAGGAGCTTCGGACCCTCGTGCCGTCGCTTGCGTCGCACTGCGTGGCCGGGTTGATCTCGCGCAGGGATGGCGCCGCCGACCCCCACAAGACACTGGCCGCCTTTCGCGCCAGCGCCGAGGCGGCGGGCGTTCGGATCTTCGAAGGCTATGGCGTCACGCAAGTCACCCGCCAAGGCGCGGTCTGGCAGGTCAAGGCCGGGCAAAGCGTGTTCGAGGCGGACACGCTTGTGAACGCGGCGGGAGCCTGGGCGGACCGGATCGCAGCGATGGTCGGCGACCGGTTCGATCTGTGCTACAAGGCCTCCATGATGATGGTGACGGAACGAGTCGCGCCGCTGCTCAAACCGGTGGTCAGCGTGGTGGGCCGCCCGCTGTCATTCAAACAGACCGGTCAGGGCACCCTTGTGATAGGCGGCGGCATACAAGGCCGCGCCGATATTTCCGCTCAAAAAAGCTTTGTCGATTTCACCGGACTGGCCATAGCCGCGCGGGCTGTGACGGAGCTTTTTCAACAGACCAAACCTCTGCGGATTGTCCGCGCTTGGACGGGAATGGAGGCGAAGACCCCGGATCTGCTTCCCGTAATTGGGCCGTCTCCGCAAGCACCGGGCGTCATCCACTTGTTCGGGTTCTCGGGCCATGGATTTCAGTTGGTTCCGGTAACGGGCGCGATCGTGGCCGACCTTGTCACGATGGGCGGAACCAACAGGGTCATCTCCGGCCTCGACCCAAAACGGCTGATAACGGAGTCCTGACCCGCTGCGGAATATTGCCGTCTCAAAAATCACCATTGTCGGCACGGGTGGGGTTGCCTAGCAACCGCGGCGCGCCCGCAAACCAGAGGTGTACGGTGTCTCACGTCAGCGCCTGTGGGACAGATCTGAGGTTTTCGTAACGGAG
>JBASXE010000295.1:0-40521 GCA_049276875.1 Roseovarius sp.
ACGTATCACAAGGTCGCGGGTCGCCAGATCAACACCCAAGATGTCGATTTGACGTTGCAGCTTCGCCCCAAAGTGCTGGCTGGGATCGTCGGCAACAATGCGGATGTGAATTTCGTCAAGACCCATAATATCCGGAGCGTCGCGCGTAACGTGACGCTGATTCCGCCCGAGGTGACCAGCTCGGCCATCTACATCATGCGCAATCCACTCGACATGGTGCTGTCTTATGCGCGCCATTACGGGATGACACCCGCCGTTGCGGTCGCCCATATCGGCAATGAAGACAATGCAAACGCCGCAGATGGGCAATCAGTCGCACAATTTCTCGGCTCATGGTCGGGGCATGTGAAAAGCTGGACCTCGCCTTCGCCCTATCCGATGCTCGTGCTGCGCTATGAGGACCTCTTGGAGGACCCGGAGGCGCAATTTGAGCGCGTTCTGACCCATATCGGCATCCCCGTGGACAAGGCGCGGCTGAAAAAGGCGGTCGAGTTTGCCAGCTTCAAGGAATTGTCGCGGCAAGAGGAAAGCGCGGGCTTCATAGAGCGGCCCGTGCAATCGGAGAAGTTCTTTGCCAGGGGCGAGGCCGGGCAGTGGAAAGACGATCTCGACAAGTCGCTGATCGATGAGATCAAACGCACCCACCGCAAGGTGATGAAGAAATACGGGTATCTGTGATGCAGGATCTCAAACGCGTAATCTGGCTCGCCTCCTACCCGAAATCGGGCAATACGTGGATGCGCTCGCTTTTGGCGCATTATTTCATGCCTCCGGGAAAAGCACCGGATATCAATAATTTACGTCAGTTCACCACGGGTGATACGCGGCAAGATTTCTTTGATGCGGCCAATGGCGGGCCGTTTCGAGGGGAGGGGATTGAAGAGTGGGTGCGGGCCCGCGGCAAGGCTTTGCGCCTGATCGCGGGCTCCAAGCAGGGGCATCATTTCGTCAAGACCCACTGTCAGACGATCAAGCTTTTTGACGCCGATCTCATCCCACCCGAGATTACGGCGGGTGCGATGTACGTCATGCGCAACCCGTTCGATCTCGCGCCGTCTTTTGCGCGCCACCAATCGGCCGATATCGACACGGCTATTGAACGGATGTGCCTAGAGGGCAACCTTATGGGCACGCCCACGGGTATATACGACGCGCTTGGGCGCTGGGACGATCATATTGCCCTTTGGACCGGGGCGCCGGGCCTCAAACGCCGGATCGTGCGGTATGAGGATCTTCTGAAACGCCCTGCGAAGGAGATGCGCGGACTTCTCCAAGATTTCCTGAGCGTGAAGGTGGAGCCGCAAAAGCTTGCCCGCGCCGTGAAGGCCACCAGTTTTGCCAATATGCAAAAGCAAGAGCGCGACCGTGGCTTCGCCGAGCGGCCCGAGGGGATGAAAGAGTTTTTCGCCAAGGGGCAATCCGGCGTTTGGCGCAATGACCTGACCCCGGCGCAAGTGGGCCGTATTCGCGAAGCGTTTTTGCCCACGCTTGAGACGTGGTATCCTGAGCTTCTGGATGAGACGGCAGCCTTTGCCAAAGGTTGATCCCTGCGTTCATATTACGGTTTGAATCCTGCTTGGAAGGTCACGCTATGAAACCTCTATTCGCGTCTTTTGCGGCCCTTGCTCTTGGTGCCTGCGCTGTGGCCGCCCCTCAGGGCACCCGGACTCTTGGCCCGGATCTGGCGGTTGGAGGCGGCACATACAACTCCCCTGGTGGGCTCAGTGTGGCGGCGGAGGTCCAAGATATCGGCGGAAAAACAGGAGTTTGTGGGGTTTGGGCGCAAAGCGATAGCCAATCCGTGATGACCAAGTTCTCCGCCAAACATGTCTTGGCGAAGGGCGTTGTGCTGTTGGATGACGAGGTGATCTTTCGAGGGCTCGATCGTCTGGCCGAGGTGCCGCCGGCGCCGTCTTATGTGGGCCAAGTGGGCAATTGCTTTGTGACCGAGCTGCCTTGGACTGGTGGTGGGCAGGCACGAATTTCGATTCCGAGGCAGGTGGTCGGCCGGGATGCTAATCTGGATCTGAGCGAGGAGGGCGGGTTTGTTGTTATCTTCCGTCCCGGAGGCCCAAGCGCGCATCCCAGTGATCCCAAGCCGTGGGATTGATGCGCCGCACAAAGCTGCACGCAGATTTCTACGCCGCGTCATTTGCCCAAGGGTCATTGCAGCAGTAGACAGCCTTCGATTTGTTCAACAAGGTAGCGGGACGCCAATTGCGGGTGGGGGGAAGCCGAAAGGCTTTGCGCCTGGGCTAGGACTTGGGAGGGTTCTATGACACAAGCTGAGCGGCCTTGGACGGCTTTTTACGGGCCGGGTGTCCGGGTGGATATGGGCGCACCGTCCTATCGGAATCTGGCCGATTTGATCCGCTCGGTTGCCGAGACCTATGGCAAAGCCTCTGCCTTCACCTGCTGCCTGCCCAACGGGATGAACGGCACGCTGAGCTATGCGCAAGTTGATGAGATGTCCGACGGTTTTGCCGCCTATCTGCGCGAGGTGGCGGGGCTGAAACAGGGTGACCGGGTGGCGCTTCAGATGCCCAATGGTCTGGCCTTTCCGGTGGCCGCGTTCGGCGTGCTCAAGGCCGGATGCATCTTGGTCAATGTCAATCCGCTCTACACCGCCGAGGAGATGGCCCGGCAGTTCGAAGATAGCAAACCTCACGCGCTTATCATCGTGGATATGTTCGCCGATAAGGTGCCTGCGGCCACGCGCGTCCACAAGATCCCCAACATCATCGTCACCCGTGTGGCCGAGTTCTTGCCCGCCATGCCGCGCGGTATTGTGGGTCTTGTGCAAAAATATTGGGACCGTTCGATTCAGCCTGTGGAGATGCCGCATATCCGCCTGCCCGATGCCATCGCGGCCGGACGTCGCCATGTTGCTGAGGCCCGTGTCGAAGTGGACGCCTATCATCAGAATGTTGGCACAGACGATGTAGCAGTCCTGCAATACACTGGTGGCACTACGGGCGTGTCAAAAGGGGCGATGCTGACCCATGGCAACCTGATCATCAACATGGAGCAGACGATGGAGATGCTCTCCACGGCTGTGAAACGGGGCGAGGAGGTCGTGCTGACCGCATTGCCGATGTATCACGTCTTTGCCTTCACGGTGAATCTGCTTGGGTTCTACTGGCTGGGTGCGCGTAATATTCTGATCCCTAACCCGCGGCCCCTATCCAGCCTCAAGCGGGCGTTTGAGAATTACAAAATCACATGGATGAGTGGCGTGAACACGCTTCTCAACGGGCTGTGCAATGAGGTTTGGTTCACCGACAGTCCACCCAAACATCTGAAATATGCCGTAGCAGGTGGGATGGCGCTGCAATCTTCCGTGGCCGAGCGGTGGCAGGAAATCACCGGGGCGCCCGTGCTTCAGGGCTACGGTTTGACCGAGACATCGCCTGTGCTGACGTTTGAGCCGCCCGGCAAGGCGCGCGCGGGGTCGATTGGTGTGCCGGTCCCCTCCACGGAGGTGAAATGCGTAACCGAGGATGGCCGTGACGCGGCACAAGGTGAGCCCGGTGAGATCGCGGCGCGCGGGCCGCAGATCATGAAGGGCTATTGGGAGAAACCCGAGGAAACGGCCAATGTGATGCAGGGCGAGTGGTTTCTCACGGGCGATATCGGTGTGATGGAAGCGGATGGCTATTTCCGCATCGTGGACCGCAAGAAAGACATGGTCGTGGTGTCCGGCTTCAACGTCTATCCCAACGAGGTGGAGGACGCCCTTGCCGCCCATCCCGGCGTTCTGGAAGTGGCCGTGATCGGCGTGCCGGACGCGGCGGCGGGCGAGGCGGTCAAGGCGTTTATCGTGAAGGCTGATCCGGGCCTCACAGGTGATGCGGTGCGCGCCTATTGCAAGGAGCATATGACCGCCTACAAGGTGCCCAAACAGGTCGAATTCCGAGACAGCCTGCCGAAATCCAATGTTGGAAAAATCCTTAGAAAAGATCTGCACGCCGAAGAGTTGCGCGGGATTGCAGCGGAGTAGGCGCAGATGGTCGGAGCTTTCGAGCAGGCGCTTTTGGCGCTGATGATTTTCGTGATCATGCTGGGGATGGGCGCGTCTCTCACACCGCGTGATTTCTACCTCGCGCTCAAGAGGCCCTATGGCCTCGCCATCGGCGTGGTCAGCCAATATGGCTTCATGCCCTTTATCGGCTTTGTTTTGATCACCCTTTTGCCTCTGCCGAGCGCGGTTGCGGTGGGTGTGCTGATCATGTCGTGTATGCCGGGCGGGACCACGTCGAATATCTTCACCTATTTCTCCAAGGGTAATCTGGCGCTGTCGGTTTTGATGACCGTGACGTCGACGATTTTCGGCGTGATTATGATCCCGATCCTGCTCTTGATCTATGCCAACGCGCTGGATCTGGAGATACCACGCGAGAATATCATCGCCACGCTTGTTCTGTTGCTGGTGCCCGTGGCCATTGGCATGGGGCTGCGCCGGATGAATGCCAATGCGGGGGCAGTGACGGAGTTCATGGGCTCACTTCTGGCGCTGTTCTTCATCGCCTTCATCCTGATCAGTTGGGTCCCGCGCAACTGGGAATTCCTGCTGACCACGACGCCTGCGACCTATGTGGCGTCGATCGCGCTGGGGGTGTGCGGGATCGTCATTGGCTACGCCTTTGCGCGTGTGCTGCGCCTGCATCCTCGCAATGCCCGCACCGTGGCGCTTGAGACGGGCATTCAGAACGGGCCGCTCGCCATTGCCATCGTTGCTTTCACCTTCTCAGGCACAGAGGCGCAAAGCTATATGGCGGTGCCTGCGCTTTACTCGCTCTTCATCGTGATCGTGGCCACCTGCGTCACCTTCATCTTCCGCCGCGCCAACACGGCAGCGGAGCAGAAGATGCCGGACGGGTTGCTCTGACAGGCGCGCTTAGCGGAGGTATTCCTTCAGCATCGACGCGCCGAGCGTGTATTTCGGATCGACAATGTTGCCCACGCGCATTTTGCCTGCTTGGGTCGCGAGGAAATAGGCTTCCGTTTCGTCAAACCCGTGATCCTCGACCATCCAGCGGACCAGATCGCGGTAGGCCATGCGCGCCGCGTCCTCCATGGGCCGGGCGGAGCCTACGGACATGATGAAATCTTCGGTTTCAAGGCGCACGCCGGGGATGGACCAGCCTTTGATGAGATCGATCTGAAGCACCACGGTCGCCGCGATTTCCACAGCCACGCCGCAAAGCTCCCCGTCACCTTGGCGGCCATGGCAATCGCCAACGAAGAAATGCGCGTCCTTGCGCTGCACCGGGAAATAGACAACTGCGCCTGGCGCCACATCAGGCAGGTCCATGTTGCCGCCCCAGTAATCAGGCTGAAGCGAAGTGACGGCCTCGATCTCGGGGCTGATGCCCATCGTGCCGATGAAGGGCTCATAGGGCAGGGTGATCCGGTCGGAAAATTTCACGCCCGCCTCCGTCACTTCCATTTTCTTGACCTTCTCGGGCAGGCCGGGGTTGAGCATCATGTTTGCATCCGCCGAGAGCGCGCCAAAGCTTGGGATGAGGGCAGTCGTCCCCGCAGGCTGGGACCCGCGCGGTAGGACGCTGTGGATATGGACCGCCAGAACATCGCCCTTCTCCGCGCCTTCCACGGCGATGGGGCCATTTTGCGGATTGACGAAGGGCATGTTGAGAAGCTGTGACGGCAGGTCATCCTCGGTCTTGATCAGACCGCCGAATGCGTCAATCGTTTCCACCTCCACCACATCGCCGGGGGCGATCCGCAACACCGGCTCTGAATAGGGGCCGTAGACATAGTGGAATTCGCCCTGATCCTCCTCAGAGAGAGTGTGCCGCGCGCCCGCCTTGCCGCCTGCGACGGCGCGGCGACCCATGACTGATTGCGTGATCCATGACATGTGCTGTTCCTTTGGTTCAGTATGTGGCCTCATAGGCGGCGCAGCGAGCGGGCGTGTCCATCTCCGCAAGATGCGCGATTTCGGCGGTTTTATGTGCGCGGTAGACGGCTGCGAAACTCTCGGGGAACCAGCCCTTGGCAACGGGGTCTGCGTCAAACGCATCAAGTGCGGCGCCGAGCGTTTCGGGCAGCCGGACAAAGCCGCGCGCGTGCAGGTCCTCGGGGCTCAGAAGCGACAGATCCTCCTCGGTGGGTGCAGGGGCGCTCAGCCCGTCCTCGATCCCCTGACAGCCCGCATGGACAATCGCGGCCAGCGCCAGATAGGGGGAGGCCGCGGCATCTGCGGCGCGGTATTCGATGTTGAACTGCCGTGCGATGGAGGCTGGGTCCTTGGCCGTGACGGGGCAGACCCTGAGCGAGGCTTCGCGGTCGCGGAAGCCCAGGTTGTTATAGGCCGCGGACCAGCGGTGCGGGGTGAGCCGCTCGTAAGAGATCACCGAAGGTGCTGTGAGTGCCACGATGCTGGGCATGTATTTCAGCACGCCGGCCGCAAACGCATCGGTGACGGGTGACATGCCGCAAGGCCCGTCCGCCTCATAGGTCGTGGGCGCGCCGCTATCGTCGACAAAGCTCATATGGATATGCACGCCATTGCCCACGCTGGCCGTATCGCGGATTGGGGTGAACGTGGCCTTATCGCCAAAGCTTTGGGCGGTGTCGCGGGTAAACTCGCGCAGGATCACAGCCTGATCGGCGGCGCGCACGCCCTGTGCAGGGCCGACCACCACCTCGTATTGGTTGGGGCCATACTCCTTCATAATGCTGTCAGGCTCCAACCCCGCACCGTTCAGCACCGCCATCAGCGTTTCGCACAGATCGCGTTGAAGCTCGAACCCGCCGCGCCCGTAGGCTTGATTGTCCAGGGCGGGCGGGGATGTGAGCTGAAACTCATGCTCGAACGCTGCGACCAGATGCACGCCGGCTGCCTTGTGCAGGCGCGCCAACGCATCCTTGAGGGTTGAGCGCATGCACAGATCCCAAGGCTCCCCCTCCAGCGTGGTCACATCGCTGAGCATGAGGCGCGTGGGCGCGCCATCGCCAAATTGCGCCTCGGCCATGGTATCGGCATCCGGGATCAGCAGCAGATCCCCCAAAGCGCCGAACGGGGTTTCGGCGATCACGTCAAAGCAGGTGATCTGCACATTGGTGGGCGTCCAGCCAAGGCCGCGCTGGAGGCGCTTATCCAGCTGATCGACAGGAAAGGCCTTGCCACGAACCTTGCCGGCGATGTCGCAGATGGCGGCGAAAATCAGGGGCGTTTGCGTCATGTCTGGCCTTCCTTCGGTGTCAGTCTCAGCGCTTCCCACGCCTCCATTCGGGCGCGGGTCTTGTCCCAGTCATGCTCCGCAATGCGGGTGACGATCGCCTCGGTCACGGCGAGGGCGGCGGAATATGTATCCCAGAGGGTGCCGCTATCGATGGGCACGGGCAAGACCTCGCGTGCATGTTTCGCAATGGGCGAGATCCATTTATCCGTCATGAGTATAATGCGGGCATGTCGTGCCTCTGCTGCCCGGCTGGCCAACTGTTCCAGAAGGGGCTCGTAGCGGCGGAAATCCACCAGAAAGAGGATATCGCCCTGCCGCATCCGCAAAAGATACTCTGGCCAGCCCTCGGAATTGGTGGGCAGGTGATAAACATCCTTGCGGCTCAGCTGCAAATGGAAGGTCAGATGCTTGGCAATCGTGTCGCTGATCCGCCCGCCCAGCACGTAAATGCGCCGCTTGGGATCGGCCAGCAAGGTGCAGATTTGAAGAAACTGATCCTCTGTGATCGCATCCGCTGCGATGGCCATTTGCGAGGTGGATTTGGCGATGAAATCCTTGAGAAACCCGCCCTCTACGGGGCGTCCGGGCGCGTGCAGATCAAGCGGCGAGCGCATGCCGTGCTTGAGTTCCGAGATCAACTCACGCTGAAACTCCTGATAGCCCTCAAGCCCGATCTTGGTGACGAACCGGGAGATTGACGGAGCGGAGACCTCCGAGTGCCGTGCCAGCTCATGAATGGGGGCAAGGCCGGAGAACGGGTAGTCAGAAAGGATCATGGCGGCGAGCTTACGCTCTCCTGTGGTCAGAGTTTCGGCTGCGTTCTCAATGCGTTCGCGGATCATCATTGGGATGGGGATTTGCCTCTTGTTTAAGCAAGGGTGTGTGAATTAAATTTTCACGTCAACTATTTTAATTGACAATGAAACAGCAGTTTCGTTTCCTCAACGTCACCTGATCGAGCCACAGCGATGCGCGGCCCTCAGGTTTATGTCCGGTCTGCTCGCCGGTACGCTGCGTATGCCACAAGAAAAGAACATCATATGACACAAGATATGACTGGAGTTTTGACGCGTGAGGTGCCTTTGGTGCCGGCTCAATCGGGGCTGCTGTTCATCGACGTTCAGAATTTCAGCGCCAAGCGGGAGGGGGCCGAGTTTGCGGATTTGTCCGATGCGGAGTTCCGGGCGAGCTATGGCTGGTTCTTCGATGAACTGAGCGCGCGCGTGATCCCGAACATGCAGGCGCTTCAGGCTGGCTGTCGTGCGGCGGGCGTCGAGGTGATGTATACGACCATCGAGAGCCTCACGAAAGATGGGCGCGACCGGAGCCTTGACTACAAGATCACCGGGTTCAACGTGCCCAAAGGGTCGTGGGACGGCAAGGTGATCGACGAGATCGCACCGGGCGAGGACGAGATCGTTTTGCCCAAATCTTCCTCTTCGGTTTTTGTGTCGACCCATATTGATTACCTGTTGCGCAATCTTGGAATCAAACAGATCGTGCTGTGCGGTCTGATCACGGACCAATGCGTTGAGAGCGCGATCCGCGATGCGTGTGATCTGGGCTATCTGGTCACGCAGGTGACGGATGCGTGCCTGACCTACACTCCCGAGCGCCACGATCATTCCTTGCGCACGATCAGGGGCTATTGCCGTCAGGTGACCACGGCAGAGCTGCTGGAAGAGCTTGCTGGCCATGCTTGATTGCGGCCATGAGTGACGCGGCGTTTCTGACCCATCCTGCGCGGCTACGCGCGGCGAATGTGGCGCGCACGCTGGTGTGTATTGCAGTTTTGGCGGTGGTTGTGGCCGTGCTCACGCTGGTCTTTGGTCGATCGGGCGAGCGGATCGCGGTGCAGATGTGTGTGAACGTGGCCGCTGTCGTGGCGCTTGGCGTCTACTGCGGCAACACTGGCATCGTGTCCTTTGGCCATGGCGCGTTCATGGCGATCGGGGCCTATACATCGGCGATTCTGACCATGCCCGCGGGCATTCAGCGCACGGCCCTCCCGGAATTGCCCGTGTTCATGGCGGGCCATGAGCTGTCTCTCTGGATGGCGTTGCCTGTCGTTGCCATTGCGGGACTGGCCTTTGCAGCACTCAGCGGCAGCGCGATTGCCCGGCTTGCGGGGGCATCCGCCGCGATTGCCTCACTGGGCCTTTTGATCATCACCCACAGCGTGGCCATTGGCGCGCGTGAGATTACGCGCGGCAGCCAGACGTTTTTTGGCGCGCCGCGTGTTGTGGACCTCACGATTGCCTTTGCGGCGGCGGTCATCTTCATCGTTCTGGCGCGGCTCTACCGCGAAAGCCCGGCGGGTCTTTTCGCCCGCGCCGCGCGCGATGATGCGGATGCGGCGGCAGCACTTGGCATCAACCCGCAGCGCACGCGCTTCGCCAGCTGGTGCCTCTCGGGCACGATGTGTGCCGTGGCGGGCGCGCTTTACGGTCATATGCTGGGCGCGTTTTCGCCCGCGTCCTTCTATCTTTCGCTCGTGTTTGCCCATGTGGCGATGATGATCGTGGGCGGCATGGCGTCGGTGGGCGGCGCGGTTGCGGGGGTTATCGCCGTCACGCTTTTGCAGGACGGGGTGCGGCAGTTTGAGGGGGGCGTGGAGCTTTTCGGCGTTGTGATGCCCGAGGTGTTCGGGCTGACCACTGTTTCCTTGGGGCTTGCGATCCTTCTGGTGATCTGGCTGCGGCCTACGGGGCTTGTCGGCAGTTTTGAGCTTGGCCCCGGTGCGGGCGCGCGCATTTTTGACCGTATCACGGGACGCACCCAGCCCGCCCCTGCGCCTTTGCAAGTGGGTGAGATGACCCTGTCCGCAGAAGGGCTGTCGAAGAGCTTTGCGGGCGTGAAGGCCGTTGCGGACATGAGCTTTGAGGCCCCCACGGGCCGTGTGACTGGTTTGATTGGCCCCAACGGCGCGGGCAAATCCACCTTAGTCAATCTCATCACGCGGCAATATCATGCGGATGCGGGGCACACACGGCTGTCGGGCAAGGATCTGAGCACTGATCTGAGCCATGTGTCGCGCGAAGGGATCGCCCGGGCGGGTGTCTCGCGTAGCTTTCAGAACTTGAGGCTTTTTCAGGGGCTTACCGTATATGAGAACGTGTTCGTTTCGGCCCTCGCGTCGGGCCGAGGGCGCAGCGAGGCGGCGGCCGTTGCCCTGCGCGAGCTTGACGCGTTCGATCTGGGGTCACTGGCCGCGACGCGAGCAGACGCGCTGCCTTACGGCGCGCGCAAGCGGCTGGAGGTCGCGCGCTCGCTTGCGCAGGAGCCGGTAATCTTGCTCCTGGATGAGCCTGCGGCGGGCATGAATCCCGCCGAGACCGACGACCTTGCCGACCGGCTGATCCGGGTCCGCGACGAACGCGGCATCGGGATTTTGCTGATCGACCATGATCTGCGTTTCGTCAATCGGCTGTCCAGTTGGACGGTCGTGATGAATCGCGGCACCTTGATTGCCCAAGGCACGCCGGAAGACGTGCGCGCCGATCCGGCGGTAATCGAGGCCTATATCGGGCGCGGGCGCACTGCCGCCGCTGTGGCCGATAAAGAAGACGCAACCACCTCTAAACTCACCTCTCAACAAGGAGTAACACCATGACCTTTCGAAAGCTGCTTTTGACCACGACCAGCGCTCTTGTCGTCGCGGGCGCCGCGAACGCCGAGGAGTATCTGATCGGCGTGATGTCCGCACAATCGGGCTATCTGGCACCTTATGACGGTCCTGCCTATGCGGGCTTTCAGTTCTGTGTTGACCAAAAGAACGCCAATGGCGGGCTCAATGGCACGCATATGGTGAAAACCATCGTCAAGGACACCCGCTCGGACATTGCCGAGGGTGTGAAGGTCGTGCAGGAAATGCTCGATGACGGGGCGCAGTTCATCGTCTCCTCTGCCGATGCGGACCCGACCATTGCGGCGGCGCAGATCACCATGGCCGACGGGATCCCCACCATGACATTCGCGGGCACAGCGCCGGTGCTGACCCAAGTGGGCGAGCATGTCTTCGGCAGCTATCCTGCCGATAACCAACAGGGCGCGGTTCTGGCCGCCTATGCGCGTGATCAGGGGTTTGAGAATGTCTATCTCGTGAAATCCCCCGACAGCGCCTATACGCTGGGTGGCCCGGAATATTTCGGTGAGGCGTTCGAGGCGCTGGGCGGCAATATCGTCGGCACCTCCAACTATTCGCTGAACCAGCCGGATTTCTCAGCCATCGTGACCACAATCACAGCGGCAGAGCCCACACCGGATGTGATCGTGACATGGGCGTGGGAGCCGGACTTCCCGGCCTTCATCAAGGCGCTGCGCGGCGCGGGCGTCGATACCCAAGTGATGGGCGGCGACGTGCTCGATACACCCACCGTGCGCGGATTGGGCGATGTGGTGGACGGGGTCGTGCACACCTCGGGCGGTTTCCCGGACGAAGGCTCGGCCTACGCGCAGTTCATCGCGGATTTCGAGGCGGCCAATGGTTTCGCGCCGGATAATAACTACTACGTCAACGGCTGTGATATCGTGAACATGATCGAACAGGCGCTGGCCGCCGCAGGCTCGACCGAGCCCGCAGCCGTGGTCGCCGCCATGGCCGAGATTGAAGATGGTCAGGGCATCATGTCCAACTTCACCTTCAAGGGCACCGACCGGATGCCGCTGCGCGAAGTTGTCGTGGCGCGGATCACCGGCGATGGCCAGAAAGAGTTCGTCAAGCGCACTATGGCAGACCCTGCAACCCTGCCGCAGCCATAAGTTACGGATGATGGAAACCGCACTTACCATAACGGCGCTCGATGTTCGCTATGGCCCGGTTCAGGCCACGCGCAGTGTGGACCTGACGGCCGCCAAGGGCGGCGTCACGGCCCTTCTGGGGGCCAATGGCGCGGGCAAGACATCGACCGTGATGGCCATTGCGGGCGCACGAAAGATTTCGGGCGGGTCGGTTTCCATCTTCGGCACGGATATGACAGGGGCCACGCCCGACGCCATTGTGCGCGCGGGCGTGGCCATTTCACCGGAGGGGCGGCGCGTCTTCGCCGCCCTGTCGGTAGAGGATAATCTGACGCTGGCAGGTTCGGTGATCGGCGATGCTGCGACCGCCTCGGCGCGCAAGGCCGCGATGATGGAGCGGTTCCCCATATTGGGCGAGCGACGCCGCCAGCTTGCAGGCCTCTTGTCGGGTGGCGAGCAACAGATGCTCGCCGTGGCACGGGCGCTGATGAGCGGGCCCCGGCTTCTCTTGATGGACGAGCCGTCTTTGGGCCTCGCCCCGCAGATGGTGGATACGATTTTCGGCATCGTCGAGGAGCTTCGGGATGTGGGTATCTCCATCCTGTTGGTCGAACAGAACGCGACACTTGCCCTTGATGTGGCCGATCATGCGGTGGTCCTGGCCAATGGGGCCGTGGCCGCGGCAGGCCCGCCGGAGGATTTGAAAAATGACAAGCTGCTCCAAGCAGCCTATTTGGCGGCCTGATACATGGACCTGATTTTACAACAATCCATCAACGCGATCAGCCTTGGGGGCATCTACGCGATGCTGGCTCTGGGGCTTGCGATCGTGTTCTCCATCGTGGGTCTGATCAACTTCGCCCATGGCGATATCATGACCTTCGGAGGCTACGGGATTTTCCTGTCGCTGGTCTTTGGCATGCCGCCCGCCGTGGCGCTGGCCATTGGTATCGGCGCGGCCATGGTGATGGCGCTGGCGCTGGAGCGCACTGCATTCCGTGCGATGCGCGGGGCGGATGTGGTCACGCTATTGATCACCAGCTTCGCTGTCTCTGAAATCCTCAAAGTGCTCTTTCAAAACGGGATTTCCGCGCGCCCTGTGCCGATCTCCTTCCCCGCAGGATGGTCCGGCACCTATCAGGTGGGTGGGGCCACGATCGGCGTGGTGCCGACGGTGTCAATCATCGTGGCTTTCGCGTCGCTTGCAGGGCTGACATGGGTTCTCAAGCGCACGGCTACGGGCATGGCGATGCGGGCAGCGGCGGAAGATCTGGAAATGCTCAAACTTCTCGGCGTGCGGGCCAATCGGGTCGTGGCCGTGGCCTTTGCCATATCGGGGCTTCTTGCCGGGATCGCGGCGGTGATCTGGACCGCGCAGCGCGGGTCGGTCGATCCGATGATGGGATTTTTTCCGGTTCTCAAGGCGTTCATCGCCACGGTTTTGGGGGGGCTTGGCAGCCTGAGCGGGGCTGTCCTTGGCGGCTTTGTGATCGGTATCCTTGAGGTGCTGACGCAAGCGTTCTTGCCTGACACGCTGTCGCCCTACCGCGACGCGATCGTTCTGGCATTGGTCATCGCTGTGCTTTTGTGGCGGCCCGATGGACTCTTGCCTGCCAAGACGGGGAACCGTTCGTGAGCGAAGGATTGGCCGCGCCCGGTGATCCGGAGGCGGTGGAATGGGTCCATCCCGAGAGCAAAAATGCGATCTTGTTGCTGTGCGAACATGCCGGGCAGGCAATCCCTGCGCGGCTCGGGGGGCTGGGCCTGCCCGAGGGCGCGTTGGACCGTCATATCGGCTGGGATATCGGGGCGGAGCGGCTGGCACGCGCGCTGGCCACGCGGCTTGGGGCGCCGCTGATTATTCAACGCTATAGCCGCCTGGTGCTGGATTGCAACCGCCCTGCGGGCTCGCCCGGGTCCATTCCGGCGGTGAGTGACGGCATCGCGGTGCCGGGTAATCAGGGGATTTCTGACAGCGACCAGGCGGCGCGACAGCAGATGATTTTCGATCCGCTCAACGCCGCAATCGACAATGCTTTCGCCCGCGCCCCGCGCCGCGCAGCCTTCTCCATCCACAGCTATACGCGGCGCATGCAGGACGGTGTGCGACGCAAATGGGATGCGGGGTTTCTCAGCCGCCGGGATTTGCCTACGGCGCAGACCTTCGTCGACAGCATTGGGCGGGCGGAGCCGGGGCTGACCCTCGCGGTGAATCAGCCCTACCAGATCGAAACTGATGGCGATTGGTTCATCCCGCATCACGCAGAACCGCGCGGGATGCGGCACAGTTTGGTCGAGGTGTGCAACGATCAGCTTGAAACCGACGCGCAGGTTGCGCGCTGGGCCGATCTTCTGGCGGCAGCGATGGGCGAGATACTGGCCGCGCCCTGAGCTTTTGCCACACTCGGGCCGTCAGCCCTGCCAGAGCGCCACCTCCCCCAGCACCTTGTCCAAGGTCTCGGTGATCATATCCACATCATCCGCCTCAATTGTCAAAGGCGGGCGGATTTTCAGAATGTTGTCCTTCGGTCCCTCGCTGCCGATCAGGATGCGGTGATCGCGCATCCGGTTCTTCACATAAGCGCAGATCGCAGGGCTCTCGGAGCCATCCACCTCGATCAACTCCACTCCGAGAAAGAGGCCCATCCCCCGCACATCACCCACGCAGGCGTGCCGCGCTTCAAGTGTGCGAAGCTGCACCATCAGCCGCGCGCCCATGGCCTCGGCATTGTCCTGCAAGCCTTCGTCATCGACGATATCGAGTACCTCCTTGCCGATCCGGCATGACAGGGTGGACCCGCCGAAGGTGGAGAAAAATTCGATCCCGTTGTCGAAGCTTTGGGCAATCTCGCGCGTGGTGATCACGGCGCCGATGGGATGGCCGTTGCCGATCGGTTTGCCCAGCACGACCATATCCGGCAGGGCGTCTTGCTGCTCAAACCCGAAGTAATAGCGGCCCAATCGGCCCAGCCCGGTCTGCACCTCATCGGCGATGCACACACCGCCGGCCGCGCGGATTTTGGCATAGACCGCTTTGAGATATCCTTGGGGCGGGATGATCTGGCCGCCGACGGAGGGAAAGGTCTCGGCAATAAAACCGGCAAGCCCGTGTTTGCCAGCTTTCAGGGCGGCTATGGCCGGGTCCACCAGCGCTGCGAATTTTTCCGCACGCGTGGGATCATCCCGGCGGAAGGCCCCGCGATAGTCATCTGCCACCTCGACCAGTTCCACCCAATCAGGTTTGCCGCTGCCGCCCGGTTTTGCGAATTTATAGGCCGAGATATCGACTGCCCCGGTGGTATTGCCGTGATAGCCGTGATCGGGCGTGACGATGCCGCGTGCTCCGGTATGGGCGCGCGCAAGGCGCAGGGCCAGCTCATTGGCCTCGGAGCCTGAATTGACGAAATAGCAGACCTCAAAGCTGTCTGGCAGTTTGGACAGGATTTTCTGCGCAAAGGCGGTCTGTGCCGGGTGCAGATAGCGGGTGTTGGTGTTGATCCGGCGGAGCTGCTCCGCGGCTACAGCCTGAATGCGCGGATTGGCGTGACCCACATGCGGCACGTTGTTATAGGCGTCGAGATAGGCGCGGCCCCATTCGTCGAACATATGATGCCGCCAACCTCGCAAGAGCATCACGGGATCGGCATAGGTCACGCTGAGATTGCCACCGAAATGCTGCGCGCGGCCCTCGGCCACCTGGGCCTTGGGTGGTGGCGCATAGTGCGTTTTGGCGTCGGGCAGGTTCATAAGGCAGGCGGGGTTTGGGCTGAGCGCTTCCCACATTTCCAGGTCATCGGGGTCTGCCACGCCGGGCCAGGAGGGCGCCATGCCATCCGCCGTCATCAAAAGTTGGAAGTGCAGATGCGGGGCCCAGCCACCATTGCAAGCCTGCGTGCCCAAGGTGCAAAACGCCTCACCCACCGCCACTTGGTCGCCGGGGCGCAGATGGTCCAGAAACCCCGGATCGAGATGGCCATAGAGCGTGAAAAACGCGTCGCCCTCTGGTGTCGTATGGCGCAGGATGATCATCCCGCCATAGTCCAGTGGATCAGCGCGGTATTCAGCCAGCACAACTTCCCCCTTCAGAGGGGCGTAAACAGGCGCGCCGGCGGGGGCGAATATGTCCACACCCAGATGCACGCTGCGCCGATCGCTGGCTTTCCAGCGGCCTTTTCGAAAGGCCTTGTCGGCATAGATCAGCCTCGGCTCGCCGTAGTATCCCAGCCAGGGGCCACGCCCCTGTGCCGGATCGCCGCCGAGAATTGCGGCCTCCGAAGGGGTAAGGTTGAACGGGTCCTGCGGCTCGGCAGACTGCTCGACCGAGAGGGGCCCCAGAGGGGCCTTGGCCAGATCGCCGTCCATAAGGGGCGCAAAGCTGCCGCGCGCGGTATCAAGCCATGCGAGAACCTGCTCCGCCCCGTCCACCACAGGCAGCCCGCACGCCGCGCGCAGGCGGGAACGGACCAATGCGGGGTCGGTAGAAGGCCCTTCCAAAAACCGCCATGCGGGGGCTTGGGAAATGGTGACATAAGGATCATCGGGGTTTTCGCGTGCCATCAAGGTGGAGTTCACCACGCTGACCGCAAGGCGCGCGCGCAGGAGAGGCCAGAGCAGATCCACCTCCGCAGGGCTCAGCGGATTGACCGCATGATAGCCCTTGATCAGGGCGCCGAGCGCACGCTGCGGGTGGTCATGGTCCAGCACGACATAGGCCGCAGCTATGGCCAGATCGCAGATACGTGGGGCCGCACACATATCGCCCAGATCGATCAGACCCGAGACGCTGAGGGTCTGTCCCATCCGGCCATCCACGAGGATGTTGTAATCATTCGCATCGTTGTGGATCGCTTGTTCTGGCAGGGCCGCAAGAGCGGGTTTGATATGGGTGAATTCCTTGGATATCTGGGAAATTATTGCGTGTCGGGCAGGGTCCTCCACACAGGTGAGGTCGTCCGCGATCCAATCGGCCTGCATCAGGTTCCATTTGAAGCGGCGCGCGAGGCCGGGGTGGTGGAAATCCGCAAGCGCCTTTGCCGTGCCGCCCAAAACGCTACCGATTTGTTGGATAAGTGCGAGACTCTTGGGAGCGATGTGCGCATAGCAGCGTCCGGGCAGTTTGCTCAGCACCCAGATGAGCCGGGTTTGCCCGTCTGCATCCGCGACCTCGGCAAAGGCCGCTCCGTCCTTTGTTCGGATCACAGCGGGCAGGGGCAGGTCTGGGGCTTTGGCCGCGATATGCTCCAGCGCGCGGATTTGCAGGTCGATCAACTCAGGCGCGCAGCCCGGGCGCATAACCTTCACGATATGCTCGTGGCCATCCGCGTCCTGTGCCAGAAAGTTGAGGTCATATTCCCCATCCAGCTTATGCAACTCCGCTGTGATGTGCCAGGCTTGCGCCAGGCCTCGGGTCCAATGATCTGTGGTCATGGTGTTTTCCTCGGGCTTGGCGCGGACCGCTTGGCGCTTTGGTAGCGCGCTTCTGCTGCGTAGTAGTCGTCAAATCCCACAGCGCGGCGCAGATCGGCAAAGGGCATCAGGGCGCCGGAATAATCCTCGCCGAATTTAAGCGCCTCAAGCGCGCCTGTCATCGCGCGCATCGCCGCTGAGAGGCAGGTGAGCGGGTAGGCCGCAATAGCGAAGCCGAGGCCTGCCAGTTCTGCGGGTGGCAGGATCGGCGTCTGTCCGCCCTCCAGCATATTGGCCACCATCGGCGCGTCTACCTCGGCGCAGGCCGTGCGCATTTCCGCCACGCTCAGAGGCTCTTCGATGAAGACGATATCCGCGCCCAACTCGGCAAACATCTGTGCGCGGGCGATGGCCTCGGCCAACCCGTGATCGCGCCGCGCATCGGTGCGCGCCTTGATGAGGATATCCGAGCGGCCCCGCGCAGCAATGGCGGCACGGATACGGTCATACGCCTCCTCGCGGTCTACCACGGTCTTGCCCGCCGTGTGTCCGCATCGTTTGGGCGCGACCTGATCCTCGATCATCACCCCGGCGCAGCCGGCGCGGGCAAACCCCTCGACCGTGCGCTCCACATTCATTGGATTGCCGTAGCCTGTGTCGCCATCCACCATCATCGGAATGTCGATCCCCTCCAGCACGTTGCGTGCCTGATCATGCACTTCGCCGTAACTCATGAGCCCTACATCTGGCGCACCAATCCGCGCGGCCGAGGCGGCAAATCCCGAAAGGAAGGTCAGCTCGAACCCCGCCTGCTGGATCAGCTTGGCCGAGAGCGCGTCAAAGCAACATGGCATCATGATAAGCGCATCATCCGCCAGAAGCGCACGCAGCCGGTCGGCCATCGGATTGGGGCGGGGTTCAGTCATCGTGGCGCTGTCCTCGTCTGGGTGCGGCAAGGATGGCGGAGCGGCGGATAGGGTGTTGCGCTCTGCCCGGATTATTGATCACTTTCATGCAGATTACCCTATAAGGGAAATCGAGAAGGCTCCAACCGCAATGACGCAAATCGGCGCGGTTGGGGCGGATCAGCCAGGGGGAGGGCGAAGATATGCAGAGCCTTGCAGAGCGCGCTGCGCGTCTGACCGAGACGGCTCTCGCGGTCGCGCTGATTGCCCTGATGCTGGCCGTTGTGGTGCAGGTCGTGGCCAGTGCGCTGGACGTGAACCCGCTCCTGCGGCTCTCGGGCTCTGCGCCGCTTGTGGGCAGCGCGGTGACGCTCAACAGTCTGCTCGATCTGCAATGGCATCTTCTGGTGTGTCTGGGCCTCTTGCCCGCCGGGCTGGTCTGGCAGCGCAATGCACATGTGCGGGTCGATTTTCTCTATCAACGCTATAGCCCCGCGTGGAAAGCACGGCTGGACCTCATGGGCAATCTGGCTTTCGCGCTGCCGTTCTTCGCGCTGATCCTGCCTGCATCTGTCGGCTTCATGCAGCGCGCGTGGCGCTCGGACGAAGGCTCGCGCAATGGCGGCTTGGACGATCTGTGGCTGATCAAATCGGTGCTGCCAATGGGGCTGGCGATCCTCGCGCTCTACGTGGCGTTTGAGACTTTGCGCCTGATCCGGGCCGCACGATGAGCGCCTATGCCTTGCCCCTCGCCATGGCGATCCTGACGCTGGCGGGCATCCTCGCAGGCTACCGGGTGGGGATGGTGCTGGCGGGGGCGGCGGCGCTGTTCATTTTGATCTCGGACCTGCCCTTGGCCTATTTCAACCTGCTGGTCAGCCGGATCTATGCCAATGTCCTGTCGAACTGGCTCTTGGTGGCCATTCCGATGTTCATCTTCATGGGATTGATCCTGGAGAAATCCGGTGTGGCCGAACGGGCCTTGCGCGCGGCGCAAACAGCCCTTGGTGGATCGGCGGCGGGGATGGGGATATCCGTGCTGCTGATCGGTGTGCTTCTGGCGGCGTCCTCGGGCATCGTGGGGGCGTCTGTGGTGCTGCTGGCCACGCTGGCCCTGCCGCGGTTGCAGGAGGCGGGATATGGCAACGTGACTTCGGCGGGGCTCATCGCCTCCTCCGGGACGCTCGCGATCCTGATCCCGCCTTCCGTCATGCTGATCGTGCTCGGGGATCAGCTTCAGGCCCCGGTGCCAGACATGTTTGCCGGTGCGATCCTGCCGGGGCTGCTCTTGGTCGGGGCCTATGGCGCGCTGGTGATGTTCCGCGCGCGGGGGTTGCCGCGGCAAGAGCGAAGCGACAGGGCCTCACCCCTGCGATTGCTGATTGATCTCGGGCCGCTCATAGCACTTGTGATCAGCGTCCTTGGCTCCATAATCGCGGGGATAGCGACGCCCACCGAGGCGAGCGGGCTAGGCGCTTTCGGGGCCATCCTGATCACCGCGATCTATGGAAAACTCCGCCTGCATGTCGTGATGGACGCCGCCCGCCAGACTGTAGTGACCACGAGCATGGTTCTGCTCGTGATGATCGGGGCCACATGCTTTGCCGCCGTATTCAAGGCCATCGGCGGGGGCGATATGGCCCGCGCTGGGCTTACCGCCTTCGGTGATGGGCCTTACACAGTGCTGATCGTGGTGATGGCGGCGGTCTTTATCCTTGGCTTCGTACTCGATTGGTTGGAGATCACGCTGATCCTCGTGCCGATTTTTGCGCCTGTGGTGGCGGGGCTCGACTTTGGCAATGGGCTGTCGGGGGAGGCTTTGATGATCTGGTTCGGCGTTCTTATCGCCGTGAACCTGCAAACCAGCTTTCTGACACCGCCTTTCGGTTTTTCGCTATTCTACCTGCGGGGCGCGGTGGGCGATGCGCTGAGCATGTCCGAGATTTATCGCGGCGTATTGCCGTTCATTGGCCTGCAACTCCTTGTCTTGGGGGTTCTGGTGGCCTTTCCCGGTTTGATCACCGGGTTCGACTGACATGATTTAACGGAAGGGACGCGAGATGAAATTTCACCTGACATTGGCGGCTATGGCGCTGGCGGCGACGCCCGCTTTGGCCGAGACCTACAATATGCAAAGCGCCTTTGGCACCGGCCTGCCGGTGCTGGGGCCCGCCGCCGACCGCTTCGTGGCCAATGTGGCCACGCTCACCGGGGGTGAGGTCACGTTCAAGCATCTGGGCGCGGGGGAGATGTCACCACCCTTCGAGATTTTCAACAATGTGGGCGTGGGGGCGATCGAGGCCGGGTGGTCCTTTGCCGCCTATGCGTCGGGGGAGGAGCCTGCGGCGGCACTCTTCGGCTCGGTGCCCTTCGGAGGCGATCCGCTGTCGTATATCTCGTGGCTCAACCATGGTGGTGGGATAGAGCTTTGGCGTGAACTCTACGAGCCCTATAACCTCGTGCCCATGGCTTGCGGTGTGATCCTGAGTGAGGCGGGAGGATGGTATACGCGCGAGATCACCGGACCGGAAGATTTTCAGGGGTTGAACGTGCGGATCGGCGGGCTTGGTGGGGCGATCCTGTCGCGGCTTGGGGCCAATGCGATGTCGCTGCCCGCGGGCGAGATTTCGACCTCTTTGGAGACGGGCCGACTGGATGCGACCGAGCTCAGCTTTCCTTTGGTGGATCGTCTGATGGGCTTCAACAAGGTCGCGGATAACTACTATTTCCCCGGTTGGCACCAGCCTGCGGGTTTCATTGAGTTCTACGTGAACAAGGACGTCTGGGACGCCTTCACCGATGCGCAGCGCACGGCCATCGAGGTGTCGTGCAATGATATCAACCTCTGGACTCTTGGCGTGGCCGCAGGCGCGCAGGCCGAAGTCTTGGCCGAATTCCGCGCAGGCGGCACCAATGTGCAGCGCTTCCCTGACAGCGTTCTGGATGCGCTCCGCGTGGCTGCCGATGAGGTCTATGCCGAGAAGGCCGCCGAGGACGAAATGTTTGCGCGGGTGATCGAGAGCTACCGCGCCTATGCGGCGGCTTACGGCGAATATCAGGACCTGTCAGCGCTGGATTGAACCATTGAGGCCTCGGCCATTTGCGCCGGGGCTTTTGCGAGAGTGGGAGCAGCACATGGCCTATCGCCTGCGCGATTTTGGCAGCTACACGGTGGGTGGGCGAACCCATGAGGTGACGCAAGGCAGACCGCGTGAGATCGCCTTCACCCGAAAGGCATCATATACGTACGACCCGCGCGGACATTTCGCGGTGGAGCAGACCTATGTGCAATACTTCATCCCTGAGCGCCGGATTGACGCGCCACCCATGGTGCTTGTCCATGGCGGCGGGATGACGGGCAGCACATGGGAGACGACGCCCGATGGGCGGCCCGGTTGGCTGCATCTTCTGCTCGACCGAGGCTTTGCCGTGCATGTGGTGGACCTGCCCGAGCGGGGGCGCGCGGGGTTTGCGGCGGGTATCTGGGAAGAGGCGCCGATCCTGCGCTCTGCCGAGGAGGCGTGGCGGCTTTTCCGTTTTGGCGCCCCTGAGGATTTCGCCCGGCGGCAACCCTTCCAAGGGCTGCAATTCCCGGTCGCGCATTTTGATAGCTTTATGCAGCGGATCGTGCCGCGCTGGCTGTCTACAACAGCGATGCAAACCGCCGGTCTGAGCCATGTTCTGCGCCGATTGAAAACTGCCACGCTGATTTGTCACTCCCAAGGGGCCGAGGTTGCGTTTGATGCGCTCCGCCTAGCCCCGGGCACGCTTGCGGGGATCATCGCGGTGGAGCCGTCATCGCAGCCCGGTGACGGGCTGGAGTGTCCGCTGATTATTCTGGGCGGAGACAACCTTGATTGCGCCGATCATTGGCAGGTGCGTGGGCGTGCTTGGGCCGCGTCCTGCGCGCGGCTGGCGGAGGCGGGCGGGGCGGCAGGGTATCTTTGCACTGCTGCTGAGGTCGCGCCGGGGGGCAGTCATTTTCTGATGATGGACGCGCATGGGGCAGAGGTTTTGGACCTTGCACTGGGGCATCTGGCCCGGTTGGCTCAGTAATCTTTCTCGAAGAAAACGCCCAGGCCATTACCACCTTCGCTGTCCACACTGCCCCGTATTGTGACATTGCGGGTCACGTCCAGGTTGAGATTGATCTCTTCGCGCCCTTCGCTGTCCGCGGTGATTTCGGAATAGAGGTTTTCCGCGATATACGCGCCGGCGCGCAGCTCGGTCGTGCCGTCCTCATTGGTGGCCACGTCCAGATCGCTGAGGCCCACGGAATTGCGCAACTGGCCCAACACGTCGTTCTCGGACCGCCCGGCAAGGGTGGCCACGGCGGATGCCAACTGCGCCGCTTGCAGCGGGGAAATCGAGGCGAGGTCACGGCCCAGAATGAGCTGCGAGATAATCTCTTCCTGCGGCAGGTCAGGCTCGGACTCAAAGGCGATCTCGATCTCGCTGGCAAGACCTTCGGCCACGATCCGCACAAGTATGTCATTTGAGGTAGTCTCGGCCACAAAGCGCAGGTAAGGATCCAGCGCGCCGCGCATATCCACCAACCCCTCGGTCAACAAAAGCCGTTTGCCCAACAGGTCAAGCCGTCCCCGGATCAGCTGGAGAAACCCTGAGGGAACAACATTCTTGGTGGTGCCAGCCAGACGGATCTGGCCGCGCAATTCCGCGTCGAGGCCGCGCCCTCGCACGAACAACCGGCGCGGTGCGTTGATGATCAGGTTAAGCCCGAAAGGGGCTGCACCGTTCTCGGTTACCTCGGCGATAAGGCCCGCAAATTGGCGTGTTTGGGTAACGGCGGGCGGCGCGCCCTCATGGGTCATGTTCTCGAAGATCACGGAGGATGCGGCGGTGCTTGAGGGAATGCGTATCTCAGTCTCGTCCAAGGTGATGTTACCGCCGATCACAGCGCCACCCGCAAGGGGCCCGTTGAGCGAGGCAAAGCCGTCCAGAAGAGATGTGTAGATCAGATTATCCGTGAGACGGATGGAGGTCAGCTGCACGTCGAGGTCCGCGTTGAACGGAGCAGTCAGGGCGATTGGCCCGGTGACGTTGAACGTGCCGCCCTCTTGTAGGCGTCCGGCAAGCTGCGTTTGCGCGCGCCCGCCTGCGAGGTTGATATCCCCCGTAAGCCCCTCGATCGAGATACCAACGCGCGGCAGAGCGACCCGTGCGTCTTGCATGGACAAAACGCCCGAGAGCGATGAGAGCGCCGGCGGTCCGTCGATCCGCAGGTCATAGCGGGCGGTGCCTTCGATGGATTGTGGTGTGATGAATGCGTTCGCAAGGCCCAGCGGTGCTGCCCCTTGCACATCAAGCGCCATACGTGCGCCGAACTCAAGGATTGCACCACTCAAGGCGGCGGTCGTGCCGCCCGGCCCATTGGCGTTCAGGTCGAGCGTTATCTCACGCCCATCGGGTCCTTTCAGCTGTGCCTGGCCTGTTGCACTCACCGGGCCGCTGAAATCAGGCGCGAAGAGGCCCAGATCAGCAAGCCGGAAGCTCAGGTCGAGCGGCGCGCCAGGCGTGTCGGAGATGGCGTCCGCATCGAGTGCAAGCTGCCCCGTCTGCATGGAGATCTCGCGGATGTTTATGGCGTCCTCGGTCCGCCCGCCATTGGCCGAAATCGTGACATTGCCTGTCAAAAGCTTGTCCAATTTCGCAATCCCGGTGCGCAGGCCGCTGCCTGCCAGGGCGGTTTGCAGATCGAATGTGCCGGCGGTGACTGCGGCACTTCCGCTTAGATCGGCACTGAGGGTGCCTGCCAGCCGTTGCCCCGCGAGCGCGGCAAACCGCGACAGGTCCGCAATCTGCGCCGAAAGCTGCCCCTCGGCGGGCAGGCCGGGGGCATCGGGCAACACTGTGCCGGACGCGGTGATGCGGCTCTCGGCCACCTCAAGTGTCAGGCTTTCGACATTGACCGCGCCGCCAAACGCCCAAGTGAGCGCCGTGCGCGCCTCGGCTGGACCAGTGAGGCGCGGCTCAGCGCGCGCCACGTCCGGCATTTTGGCACTGAGGCTCAGCGCGCCGCCTGTCTCATCGCTGCGCCCTTCGGCGTTCAGCGACAGGGCCGCATTGGAAATCTCCAACTGCTCCAACACGGTGCCCTCGGTGTCACGACGCAGGGTGGCGACCAAATCGCTGGGACCCGTCAGAAGCGGGTCGAGCCGTGCGACATCGGTTCGCAGGTCTTGGGTCCGGGCGGTGAGATCCAGATCAAATGCTCCGCCCAAAATTGCGCCGGTGCCGCTCAATTCGGCGGCGGCGGCGCCGCCCAGATCGCGCCCCGCAATGGCCGCAAATCGGCTGAGGTCGCCCATGCGTAACGTGACCTCGCCAGAGGCGGGAAAGCCCGCGTCCAGCGCGCCGAGCGTGCCCGCGCCCGTCACGCGCAGGTCGCCTGACACCACATCCAAAGCGCTGATGCTGAGCGGGGAGCCACTGGCCCAATCGGCCTGCAATTGTCCGCGCAGGGCAGTGCCCAGAGCCTTGGCGATGGCGGCATCGTCATGGGATGCGCCAGCTGCGTTGAACGCGATCATAGCCGAGATGCCTTGGGGTGCGTCGCGGCTGATCGTGCCGTTTGCGCGCAGGCTGCCGCTGTTGATGCTCAGCGCGTCTTGCGCAAACCCGTCAAAGCCGATCTCGGCGCGCCATTCATTGCCCGAGGCCGCGTCAAAGGCCGCGCTGATACGGGCGCCGTCGATAAAGGTGGCCGGGCCGGAGCCGGGCAGGCGCAGCGGCACGTCCGGGCTCATCGAGCCGCGTGTGGGCGGGGTCAGCGCGCCGTTCAGATCAAAGCTGGTTGGCCAATGATCCGCACCCAGCGCGAGGCGTCCAGTGAGCGACAGGGCCGCCGAGCGCAGCGAAAATTCGGACAGGTCCAGCGCCCCGTCTTGGGCATAGATCCCCGCCACCCGCAGGGCGCTGTCACCGCCGAAGAAAGGATGAAACGCGGGCTCAAAAAGAGGGCGCAGGTCCCCGTCAAGCACCGCCGAGAAGCTCTGTGCGCCCGTCTCGTTTTCGAGTATCGCGACGGTCCCGCCCAGACGCTCGGCCCCGTCCGAACTGAGCGCGATGGCGGCCGTATAGTCCGACAGCGGGTCTTCGCCCTGCACCGAGAGCGCCAGCGCCGGTTGGCCGGGCAGGTCCAGCAGCCGTGCAATGATCCCGCCTTGCTGCTCCTCCAGCGCCAGATCGAGGGCGAGGATATCGGTGTCGTTGGCATAGCTTGCCTCAAGGCTGAATGTGCCGCGCCCATCGCCGCGCAGAACGCTGAGGTCCATCTCGCCCGCGCCCGCCGCAAGCGAAACGGAGCCTTCTACCGCAAGGATGACAGCCTCGCCCAGAATGGGCGCGCCAAGGCTCACGCGGGCCGCTGTGATCTCGCCGATTTGCACGCTGACGGGCAATTCGGGCAAGGCGAATTCGGTCGCAACCGTTGCCTCCGGGGTGACGCCCTCATCGGTATTTGGCAAGCGCGGCAAGTCGATTGTGGCGGCTGATAGGGTGTTGATTTCAAGCCGCCCGCGCAACAGGGCTGCGCGGTTCCAATCAAGCACCAGATCGGTGAGGGTGATCCACACACCTGCGTCGTCGGCTATGGTCAGCTGTTCCATCGTGGCTTGCGACGACAAAGCGCCCTCAAACCCCACGATGCGCACATCACGTCCCGCGCCCGATAGGTTGTCCTCCAAAAGGCCCTGCAAATATCCGCGATCTTCGGCCTCCTGTGCGGCCTGGTCTGCGGCCTCGTCTTGTGCCATTGCGAATTGAGGCGCAGCCAATTGAGGCAGGGCGAGTGCAGCGCAAAGCGCAAGTGAGGTGGTGACGCGGCCCATCAAAACGCCTGCCCTATGCCGATATAAATCTCAAAATCCTTCCCTGCATCGCCGTCCAGCGGCGTGGCGAGATCGAGCCGGATGGGCCCTAACCCGGTGTTGTAGCGCCCGCCGATCCCGGCGCCACTATGCCAATCCCCCATGCCCTCTCCCAGCGCATCACGCCCGATAAAACCGGTATCGGCGAAGGCCACGATCTGGAAGGTGTCGGTGATATCGGCGCGAATTTCGCCGCTGAACCCCATGAAGGACCGACCGCCAACGCGCTGCCCACCCGGCAGGGTCACGGCAAGCGATTGGTAGCCCTGTCCGCGCACGGTGTCCGGCCCGCCGGAGAAAAACAACAGCCCCGGCGGCACATCGGCTGTGCTTGCGCCGTTGACCGTGCCCACTTGGGCGCGCGCGGCAAAGGTCAGCCCGTCCTCGGCCCCGACGGTGTGATAGGCACGTGCATCTGCATAGAGCCGCGTTCCGTTGCCGCCCCCGCTCAGTCCGACGAAACCCGTGGCCTCCAGCCCGATATAGAGGCCGCGATTGGCGTCAAGCGGATCGTCGCGCGTGTCCCAGCGCAGCTTCGCGGGCGCAAAAAGCTGCTCGATCGTTCGGGAGCCGAAAGCATCGTCAATCTCGCTGTAGCGGTACCCAAGGCCAATCTCGCCCTCAAGCTCGTCCGAGAAAATATGCGTGAAGCCGCCGCCCACCTCGAGCTTGCGTTCGCGGTATTCCGGCTCCGATTCCTCTGAGACACTTGCCCCAAGATAGAGGCCGGTATCGGGGGTAAAGGTAGCGGGCCGTTCAAACCGCACTGCGAGATTGTAATCCTCGCCGCCTGAATTGCCGCCGATACCGCCCACCTCGATGTCAAAGCGCAGCCGTTCTGCCCCGCCAAAAAGATTGCGGTGCAGCCAAAACGCCGAAAGGCCGACCCCTTCCAGCGAGGAGACTTCAATGCCCACGCCCACGCGTCGGCGCTTGGCGTCTGTCAGTTCCGCGTTGATATCGAGCGTATCGCCCGGCCCGATCTCCTTGGCATCCTTCAGGGCGACCGAGCGAAACGCGCCGCTACGCCGCAAACGGTCTGCGGAGCGTTTGAGCTTTGCCGGGTCATAGACCTCACCCGTGGGCAGGCCTGCTATCTCGCGGATGCGGGCATCGCGCACGCGGCTCTCGCCGGGAATGTTGAGTGCGCCGAAGGTGAGGCGCGGTCCGGGGGCGAGAGTGATCTGCGCCGAAAGGGCACTTTGCGGGTGCAGCGCCGTGATCTTTTGGTCTGTGACGGCAACCTTTGCATGGCCCGCGTTTCGCCATGCGCTCACGCTTGCGTCTGCCGCACCTTGGACAAGATCGCCGCGGGCCTGCGCCCCTTTACGGAAGTCTTCGGGCAGTTCCGTGCCGGGGGCGAGGGGCGTCACCTCGGCGCGCGAGAAAGTGAAGGGCGCGCCTTGCTCCACGGTGATGTCGATGCGGTTCACCTGAGCGGGGGCACCCAAGGGTGGCACGCTGCCTGCTTCGCGTCCGTCTACCTTGATAGAAATGACCGGGCCGTAATATCCGGCGGCATAAAGCACCCCGATGAGCCGATTGTAATCAGCCTGTGCGGCGGCCAGCAGGTCTTGCGGTGTGGCATTATCCGTGGCTGCGCTTTGGATGCTCAGCGACGCCGATTTCAAACGCTCGGTGAACCCTTCTGATGCGCCCGGCGCTGTCAGGCTGACCTCCGCTGATAGCGCAACACTGCCCAAGGAGGCCGCCATAAAGGCGCCCAGGGAAGCACTGATGAAGCGTCTTGCGAGCACGTATGTGCCTCCGTTTGATCTGCTATGTGTTATCGCATGTTTGGGGCTGGGATAACACCGTGAGGGCCGTGTTTTCTGCGCGGCGGGTGAATGTCGGGTTGGCCGGTATGGTAGGCGAATGTTGTTGCGGCACAAGCTGTTGCGGGTGTATTGGTATTTTGCTGCGCCGCGCGTTAGATGACACATAGGTCACTCTGTGGCGGATGCGAGCCAGTGACGCGGTGCTTTGCGGTGCGATTTACATATGCGGGGTGTGACCGAAGCGGGATCGTCCGAGAATGATTCGATTTACCACGAATGCGCGTATTGCCTTGCTGGTGATCAGCCAACGGGCATTCCGCCGGCAGGTAAGGCGCTGCTGTTATGCGTTAATACCAAGGGGTGTCAGGATAACTAGACACTTTGCCGTGATCGCGTATTTTGGTCGCATGGCGCCGCCGTAATTCTTTTCTTAGTGTTACGCTCAGGATAATGTTGCGTAACCGAGATTCGCGCCGAAATTGAGGGCCATGATGGTTTTGAGGCTAAGACAAGACCTGCATAGAGCACCCGTCCCGAAAGAGCGGGACGCGGGGCTTGCGCTGATCAATCATCTCAGGGTGGTAGGGCTTCGCTGCCGCGCCGCCCGCGAGGGGGCCCCGTTGGAAAGCTGCGCTCTGATCGGCGCGAGGGACGCGGCCGCGCGTGCAGTGCACGCTGAGACGTTGATGCGCGCGCTTCCCAATGCACTTGGGCGTGCGCCTGTTCTATACCGCCCCGGAAGTGTGGAGCTTTCCTTTGACGAGGCGTGGATATTGCAACTGGCGCACTCTTTGGCGGCATGTGACATGCCGAGCGCAGAGTTCTTGTTGCGCTCGCGTGTGCCGCTTCATGCGCGCCGCGGGCTGTCATTTTTGCTGCGTTCGGTATCCGAGCATTTTTCTCTGATTTAGAATTATTCTAAAAACAACTTGGCAAGGGGATTTGAGACCTTATGTATGGTCCAAGCCAGCCAGCCGTGTTGCCAGCCAGCAGCCGAAAATCACATCATTAGCGAAACCATGAAAAGGGAGACATACCGTGACCCAGACCGCAATCTCACTCACGCCCGATGCCACGGCAGCCATCGCCGAAACCCTCAACCAAGCTGTCGCGGAGACCGCCGTCACCACCATGTTGGCACAGAATTTTCACTGGAACGTCACGGGCATGGCCTTTGGCCCTCTGCATGACATGTTCCAGAAAATCTATGAGGATCACTTTATCGCGCAAGACGATCTGGCCGAGCGGGTGAAGGCGCTCGGCGCACATGCGGATGGCACGCTTGCCGGAATGCTGAAACGCTCCAAAGTCAAAGAGCATGAGGGCACAGCCACCGATAAGGAAATGCTTGCAGCGATGCTGAAGGCCCAAGAGACGCTGGCCGCGACGCTGGCGGCGGCCGGCGCCTTGGCGGCCGAGCATGGTGATACGCTGACCGAAGATTTGTGCATTGCGCGCGGTCAGGAGCACGAGAAACTGGCATGGATGATGCGCGCGCATTTGCGCTGAGTGATCCTCGCGAGACATGAAAAAGGCGGCCCCCGGTTTGGTGGGCCGCCTTTTTCATGCGCGCTGTGGAGGTCTCAGGCGAAATTGCCACCCGCGAGCTTTTCCCAAACCGCCTTGGCTTTCTTCTTGGCCAGTTTTTTGGCGTAGGCGGGGGCCCAGTGTCTGTATTTGCCAAGCGCTTCTTGCTGTTGACGCAGCATTTGCACGAAAGCGATGCGGTGCTTGTCTTTCTTGGCCTGCTTGAAGAGAGATTTTTGCGCCTTGGTCATCGAGCAGCCGAGGCAATGGCCTTGGCGCTTGAACTTGCACACGTCGATGCAGGGGCTGGGGATCTCGGCCATGGCGACTCCTCGCGGCGCGTTACTTGGTCAGGATCAACTTGCCCGCGCGGGTAATGCGCAGGGTGTAGACCTGGGTGTCGAGGGTGATGAGGGCTTGGCCTTCGGGCCCGACAAGATCGCAGGCGGCATAGCTGGGCGGGCGCGGGGCCTCGTGTTTGGGTGGGGGAGTGCAGGTCGCCATGGCCGCAGCCTTTTCTTGTCGTGTCGAGTTTGGATATGTCATCTGGATAATTCTTGACGGAAACAATAAGGAATGTCAAACGCCAGACGCAATGAGAGCGGCGCTGGACATCTCCGCACCGCTCTTTGGTTGTTTCGTGATCGCTTAGAGGCGAGGGCTCAGTGGTTTGAGTGGTCCATGTCCTTCATCCCGTCCTTGCGGGATTCGACGTAGAAGACCACATCGACTGGGCCAGCCTTCTCGAAAACGAGGGTTGCAGGGATCGTCTCGCCGAGTTCAAACGGGTCGCCGCCCAGCCCCATGAACATCACATGCAGCCCGCCAGGCTCGAGGCTTACCACGGCGCCGGGGGCGATCTCCACGCCGTCGGGCAGGGGCAGCATCCGCGCCACGCCGTCCTGTTCCTCGGTCAGGTGCAGGGAAACGCGGTCGAAATCCGCCTCCACGGCAATAAGGCGGTCGGGCGTGTTGCCGTTGTTGGTGATGGTGAGAAAACCGATGCCGGTTCGGGCGGTCGCGGTGGTCTCAAAGCTGTAGGGATGTCCGATCACGAGGTCCGAGGCAGTAAACTCATGGGCGGCAGCGGAATGGGCGGCGATCAACGTGGTGAGGGCCGCGATGAAGAGAGGACGCATGAGGCGCTCCTTTATGAAACTGTTACTGGTGTCGTCGAAGAGGGTTTCAGGAAGCCCGGGGCGGCGCTCGCGCCTGTGGAAGGTCTGCCCTGCGGCTGGTGACGCCCCCGCATGGCGGCCAGACTGCCGTGGCAGGGACCCAGATCATGCCCGGTGCGTCAGGCCTCGCGCAGGCCGTCGTGGATGTGACATGGCATAGCGGGCAATGGCGCGGGTCCGTGCCCTGGCTTGCGCAGATATCGTTTTGCTCCACCGCGATCCCGAGGGCGGCGGCGCTTTGTGTCAGGGCGCTGGCCTCGATCCGCGCGCCAGCGGAGGCCCCGAAGGACAAGGTCATCGCCACAAGGGCAAGACCGCAGAGCGCGGCAGTCAGGCGGCGGACAAAATGCATGCCTTTAGAGTTAAATCACCCCGGAGCGCCTGCCAAGGGCTGTCGCCCCTGCCAGATTAGGTGTTCAGGCTGTCGCGGATGGCGAGGACGCCTGCCAGCGCGTTGAGGGTCTGCGCCTCAATGAGGTAATCAGGCCATGTGGAGAGCTTCACAGCCATGAAATCCGTCTCGAAATCGAGATAGATCAGCTGGCCAAACACGCCGCGCGCCATGATGTCGCCGCGGCCCGCGTCATGTATCCACCACTGATTGCGGTAAGCGCCTTTGGGTGAGGCGTTTGTGTAGGGCGCGCCGAACGCCGATGGATCGCCCTGCCGCGTGGCGTTGATCCATGCCTCAGGCACGACGCCTTCGCCCCCGGCCAGAAGCATCGCACCAAAGCGGGCGTAATCACGCATCGTGGCATTGAAGCCGCCATCGGCAAGCGCCGTGCCTGCGGCGTCCACAGTAAAGAACGCGTCCCGCTCGGCGCCGATTTTCTGCCAGATGCGGCTGCTCAGCAGTTCGGCCAAGGGCGCTTGCGCCGCGCGCTCCAGTGCCCACGCGACCACATCCGTTTCGATGGAGCGATACTGGAATGCGCCGCCATGTTCGCGCTCCGGCGGAAGGGTCTGAATCACGTCGCGGATGGTGGGCCGCGTCTGCCCCTCGGGGGTGGGCCGCCAGCCGCAGGCGATGTCGATCCGGGTCATGTCGGAATTCGGCAGGCCGTAATCCTCGGTGAACCGCGCGCCCGAGCGCATGTCAAGCACCTGGCCAAGCGTGGCCCCGGCATAGCCCGATTGCGCAAGTTCGGGGATAAGGTCTGTGATCAGAGCGGCGGGGTCGATCAGGCCTTCGCCCTCCAACGTGCCGGCCAACGCGCCCACAAAGGATTTGGCCACCGATTGCGACAGGTGCGGCGTGTGGCCGGCCATATCGTTGAAATATTGTTCCGAGACAATCTGGCCCTTGTGCATGACCAAAAACCCATCCGTATAGCTTCGCTCCAGCCAGTCGCGCACGGTCAGCGCACCGCCCTCCGCGCTGGTGAAGGAGATGCGGCCCAGCTCCAGCGGGTTGCGGGACAGCTCAGAGGGTGTGCCGTCGCCGCGCCGCACATCCGTAGTGGGAAACATTGAGCGCATATTGAGAAACGCCCAGCGGTTCATCGGGGCAAGATCCCATGTCATCGGATCGGGGCGCGCACCGGGTGGGGGCGGGAAGCCCTGCATCAGCCCCATCTCGCGCGCGGTTTTGGGGGCGGCGGGAGCGGCGGGTTTGGAGCGCGTGGGCATGACTGGGCCTTTCGGGGCGGGAGGGGAATGTGAAAACGGCGGGCCCCGGTGAGGAGGCCCGCCGCGAATGTCTCAGCCTAGCTTTGGCTTATTGCTTCAGTCGCGTCCAGATGCGGTTGTAGAGATCGGTCACTTCCTGCGGGCAGGGCTTGACGAAATCCGGTGTTGGCGCGCTGGCGGGCATGACGATTTCCGGCGCGCTCAGCATTTCGGCGTCCATAAACTCTTCCGAGCCCATGATTCCGTTCGCGTAGCGTGCGAAGTTCGAGATCAGCGCTGCGTTCTCCGGGGCCATGATGAAGTTCACGAACAGCTTCGCATTTTCCATGTTTGGCGCATCTGCCAGCACGGCCACGTTATCCATCCAGCCGGTGAAGCCTTCCTTTGGATAGGCGTATTGCAGGGTCGGACGCTGCTCGCGTGCCCTCATGGCGGCGCCGTTCCAGTTCTGGCTGAGATCCACGTCGCCCGAGGTCAGCTTCTCGATGGTGGAATAATCCATCGTGCGCCAGTTTTCCTTGGCAGCGATCAGCATCTCGGTCACTTCTCGCAGCTCGTCGGGGTTGGAGTTGCAGCGCTCATAGCCCTTGTAACGCAGACCCGCGTTGATCACGTCATTCATGTCGTTGAGCATGTTGATCCGGCCCTTGAGCTCCTCGGGTGGATCAAACATCAGGGCCAGAGTGTTGATGTCGCCGGTATAGACCTCTGTGTCCACGGTGAACGAGGTTGTTCCCCACTGCCATGGCACCGAATAGTTCCGGCCCGGATCCCACCAGACATCAACCCATTTGGGGTCCATGTGCTTGAAGTTCTCCATCTCGTTCGGCTTGATCTCGGCCAGCATGTCCAGACCGATCATGATCTGCACAGTGCTGTCGCCGGGCACGACGATATCGTAGCCGGTGTTGCCTTCGCGGACCTTGGCCAGCATGGTCTCGTTGCTGTCATAGCCGTCGAGATTGACCTCGATGCCGTACTCGGCCTCGAATTTCTCGATCAGCTCGGGGCTGGTGTAGTTGCCCCAGTTATAGATGTTCAGCTCGCCCTCTGCGAGGGCCGGGCCGGCAAGGCCAAGGCCAGCCGCGAGGGCTGTGGCCATCTTGAGTTTCGTTTTTGTCATTAGAGTTCCTCCTTGGTGAACTGGTCGTTTATTGGGGCGCTACTTCTTGCGCCCGATGATGAAAAAGAGGGCCACGAGGATCACCGTCAGGCCCAGAAGAAGGGTCGAGACGGCGTTGATCTCGGGTGTAATACCGCGGCGGATCTGGCCGAGGATATAGATGGGCAGCGTTGTCTCGCCCGGCCCTGCAATCAGCAATGAGATGATAACATCATCCAGCGAGACTACAAACGCAAGCATCGCTCCCGCGACGATCCCCGGCGCCATCAGCGGCAAGGTGATCGTCCGAAAGACCTGAAACGGCGTGGCGTAAAGATCGGCGGCGGCTTGTTCCAGCGTGAGGTTCATGTCCTCCAGTCGTGCGCGGATGGGCATGTAGGCAAAGGGGATGCAAAAGACCGTGTGCGCCAGCATCAGGTAGCCGATACCGCTCACCCCGGTGAGACTTTTGATCAGGGTGAAAAAGGCGAGCGTGGCCACGGCTGTCACGATCTCGGGCACCATCAGGGGCTGGTTGATGATCGCATAGGCGAGCGTCTGACCGCGATAGGGCGGGGTGCGCGTGGTGGCGAGTGCGGCCATTGTGGCAAAAATGGTGGAAAAGAACGTGGCCACCGCCGCCACCTTGAAGGAAATGATCGTGGCCTCGCGGATGCCGTCATTGTCAAAGGCCTCCACATACCAACGGAAGCTGAACTCGGTCCAGAGCACCACCGAGCGGTTATCGTTGAACGAGAAGATGACCAGCACGACGATGGGCGCGTAGAGAAAGAAGAGACAGGTATAGGCCAGAAACTCAAAGCCCGGCTGCTTGCGCAGGTCCTTCATGCGGCGCGGATTAGCCATGCGCGCGCTCCTTGCCCGCGTAGCGGACATAGACGATGAGCGAGAGCATCACGACCACCATCAGAATAAGCGCCGCGGCCGAGCCGAAGGGCCAGTTGCGCGAGCCGCCAAATTGCAGTGCTATAAGGTTGCCGATCATCAGCTCCTTGCCGCCGCCCAGAAGCTCGGGTGTGATATAGGCTCCAAGGCCGGGGATGAAGACGAGGATACAGCCCGCGACGATGCCCGGCTTTGCCATGGGCACAATGATGTGGCGCAAGACCTGAAACCGGGTGGCGTAGAGGTCGTAAGCCGCCTCGACCAGCTTGAAATCAAGCTTTTCTAGGCTGGCATAGAGCGGCAGCACCATGAAGGGCAGGTAGCTGTAGATCAGCCCGAGAAACACCGCACCGTCCGTGTAGAGCATGCCCAGAGGCGCGTCGATGAGGCCCATCCCTTGCAGCGAGACGTTGATGATCCCCTCATCGCGGATGATCAACAGGATCGCATAAGTGCGGATCAGGAGGTTGGTCCAGAAGGGCAGGGTGATTAGGAACAGCCAAAGATTTCGCTGTTCGGGGGGCTTCGACGCAATGAAATAGGCCATGGGAAAGCCGATGAGCAATGCGCCGACCGTGGCCCCGAAGGCAAGGCCGATGGAGCGGCCATAGATGCTGAGATAGGTGGCCGAGAAGCTCAGCGTGTCGTCGAAGATATCTCGTTCAAACAGGAACTGGACATAGGCTTCTGTGCTGAATTCCCACGTCACGCCGCCAAAGTCTCCGGGGCTGAGGAAGGAATAGATCAGCGTGATCGTGAGCGGGAAAAGCCCGAAAACACCAATCACGATCATGGAGGGGGCCAAAAGCTGCCAGCGGCGGCGGCGCGCGCCGCCTTCGATTGCCTTGCGCGCAATGGCAAGGTTGGCCGCATTGGCCTCTGCGCCGCGTTTGGGCTGTGATTGAGGTTCCGGCAGGGCGACCATCAATCTGCCAGCACTTGCAGGGCAGCGGGCAGCTTGATGCGCACCTCGGCGCCTTCTTCGGGCGCGCCCGAGGCGCAGCGCACGGTGACATCCTCTCCCGACGTCAGGGCCACATGCACGTTGGAGCCGACGCCGAAATAGACCACATTGCTGACCGTGCCGCGCATCGTGCCCTTGGGATCAAAGCTCATATCTTCGGGGCGTATGGCGACGCTGACCCGGCCGCTGGGGGCCAGACCTTCGGGGAGCTGCGCGGGCATCTTGAGGCCGCCCTGCAGGGTCACCTCTTTGCCGCTTGCGGCAAGATCCGCCTCCAGAATGTTGATATCGCCGATAAAATCAGCCACGAAGCGGCGCGCGGGTTGGGTGTAGATTTCGCGAGGTGGACCGACCTGAAGGATCTGGCCAGCTGCCATGACCGCGATCCGGTCGGACATGGTCAGCGCCTCTTCCTGATCATGGGTCACGAACACAAAGGTGATACCCGTCTCGCTCTGAAGCCGCTTCAACTCGATCTGCATTTCCTTGCGCAGCTTCAGGTCAAGCGCGGACAATGGCTCGTCGAGCAAGAGCACCTTGGGGCGCGGAGCGAGCGCGCGGGCCAGCGCGACGCGCTGTTGCTGCCCGCCCGAAAGCTGATCTGTGCGTCGACCCGCCAGATGCTCCATCTGCACCAGCGCCAACATCTCTGCGATGGCGCCATCGACCTCCGCCTTGGGCCGGCCCTGCATCTCCAGCCCGAAGCCGATATTGCGCGCCACGCTCATGTGCGGGAAGAGCGCGTAGTTCTGAAACACGGTGTTCACGGGACGTTTATAGGGGGGCAGGTGGCCGATTTCCTGACCGTCCAGCAAGATCGTGCCCTTCGTGGGAAGCTCAAACCCCGCGATGAGGCGCAACAGGGTCGTCTTGCCGCATCCAGAGGGGCCAAGAAGGGTGAAAAATTCATTTTTTCGGATTGCGACGGATACATCGTCCAACGCCCGCACGAGGCTGTCTCCCTGACCAAAGGTCTTGGTGACGCTATCGGCCAGAATCATTGTCTCAAGTGAATTTTCGCTCATGTTTTCAGCGTCCCCAAGACCACGGTCTTATCTTTTTAACCATGCAGAATTTGATCATAAGCAAAGGTTTGCGGTGTCGTAAACCGTTAAACGCGCAGCGGTGGATGGGGTTGTCGTGCGCTGCCTCATTTTTTGGCGCGCGGCTTGGGTCCCGTGAAAAGGTGTTTACTGCGGCACGGCGTTGGCGCAGTCTGCGCAACAGATTTTGGCGCAAAAACAGATTTTGGCGCAAAAGGAGGGGCTCCGCATGGCGCATCAGGCAGACAGGGTGATCGTGAACGGGCGGGTCTTGACGATGGACGCGAACACGCCGCGCGCCGAGGCCGTGGCGATGGCAGGTGGCGTTATTCTCGCAGTTGGCAGCACCGCCGAGATGCGCGCGTTGGCCGGGCCGGATGCCGAGATTGTGGACGCGGGCGGTGGCACCGTTCTGCCCGGGTTCATCGACAGCCATGTGCATCTCTTCCAGGGGTCGGCGGGTCTTGAATTCATGTCGATGGACGGGGTGATGGGCTTTGACGCCACGCGTGACACGGTGCGGCGCTACGCGGCAGACAACCCAGATGAGCCGCTGATCGTTGGCACGGGGACGAGCTATGATTTGATGATCGGGCGGAACCCGACGCGGGCTGATCTCGATGAGATCCTGCCTGACCGTCCCTTGGCGCTTCTGGCGCCTGACATACACACCGTCTGGGCCAACACGCTGGCGCTTGAGGCGGCGGGGCTTTTGCATGGAGCGCCAATGCCTGAAGGGTCCATTATTGTGATGGGCGACGATGGTAAAGCCACTGGCGAATTGCTGGAGACGGGGGCGTTCGGCCCTGTCTTGAAGCTGTCGCGCACTGGTGGGCGCGAGATGCTGGGATACGTCACGGGCGCAGAGCCCGAGCCGCCCGCCACGGAGGCAGAGCGCGCCGCCGACCGCAAGCTGATCACCAAGGGGCTGAACCATGCAGCCTCCTACGGCATCACGACGATGCACAATATGGACGGGAATTTCTATCAGCTGGAGTTGCTGAGCGAGATCGAGGCGGCAGGCGATCTGGCCTGCCGGATGGAAATCCCGATGCATCTCAAAAATTTCGACCCGGTCGACAGGGTGGACGAGGCGGTCGAGATGCGGCGGCGCTTTAACTCGGACACGCTTTGGTCGGGCCGGGTGAAGATGTTCATGGACGGGGTGATGGAGACTCGCACGGCGCTGATGATGCGCGAGTATCCGGACACGCCCGGTGTGATTGGTGAGGCGGTGTTCGAGCCCGAGCATTTCAACGAGGCCTGCCGCCGGATCGACGCGCAGGGCCTGCAGATTGCGGTCCATGCGATTGGGGATCTGGCCGTGAAGCGCACGCTGGACGGGTACGCCGCCGCGCGCAAGGCCAATGGTGCGCGCGACAGCCGCCACCGGATCGAGCATATCGAGTTGATTGACCCCGCAGACATTCCTCGCCTCGCCGAGCTTGGGGTCGTGGCCTCAATGCAGCCACGCCATGCGGCCTTCGGTGGATATTTTCCGCCCTACGCGCGCAACACGGTGATGTATGATGATCAACTGCCCTATGCGTTCGCTTGGCAACGGCTGCGTGACGCGGGCGCGCGGATGATATTCTCAACCGATTGGCCGGTGGTGCCTGTCGATGTGATGGGCAACGTGCAGGCGGCTGTGGCTCCTGTCGATCTGGGCGAGGGCTGGGATATTCGGGCGCAAACGCTGCATGCCACGCTGGAGAGCTATACCGCGGGCAACGCGTGGGTGGAGTTCCGCGAGGGGCGCAAGGGCCAGTTGAAAGCCGGGCAGATGGCCGACGTGGTGATCATGGACCGCGATCTGGAGGCGGAGGTGCCGGAGCAACTCCACGCCGCGCGTCCCGTGATGACGATCTGTGGCGGGCGCGTCACCTATTCTGGCTGAGGTGCCTCCGCGATCAGCATGAGGTTGTTGGCGGGCATTTTGCGCCATATCGGCTTGATGAGGCCCGCCGCCTCGGCCCATGCCTCGATCTGGGCGGTGTCCTTGTAGCCGATCTCGGGACCCGAGGCGCGCAGCGACGCATCAAAGGCCGCGTCGCCGTCCGATGTGGCCGCGCCATCGCGCAGGAAAGGCCCATAAAGCACGAAGCGCCCCCCTGGCGTCAGCGCGCGGGCGGTCTCATGGATCACCGTGTGCGCCTCGCCTTCGGAAATCAGGTGCAACAGGTTGATCAGGACAATCAGATCCTGCCCACCATGCGCCTTGTGCCATCCGGGTTTCGCTGCATCCAAAGGCAGTGCCGGGCGCAGGTTCGGCAGGTCTGCGTGCGCGGCGTAGGCGTCAATGCTGAGGCGGCGCATCGCGTCCGGCTCGGTGGGTTGCCAGTCAAGCTCCGGCAGCGCGGCGGCGAATTGCACCACATGCTGGCCCGTGCCGCTAGCGAGTTCTAATGCGCGCCCCCGAAGCGGCGTGATCTCCTGCATCACGGCGGTGATCACGGCGGCGTTGCGCGTGGCGGCGGGCGCGGTCATCCGGCCGTCCGCGCCGCTTGAGGCTTGGGCGGCATTGGGGGGAGGGGTGCGTGTCATGAGCATCTGCGGGCCGCGCAATATGCGGCCCGCGAGAGCTTTGATTTACTGAGGTATCTCGCCGGTCAGACCTTCAAGATAGAAGTTCATCCCCTGCAAGTCCTCGTCGCTCGCGATCTCACCTTCGGCGAGCCATGGCGTGCCGTCTTGTTTGTTCAGAGGCCCGGTAAAGGCGTGATAGCTGCCGTCGCCAAGGCTGGCTTTCATCGCAAGCGCTTCGGCCTTCAACTCGGCGGGCACGGCATCCGTGATCTCGCCAATCTCGACCATGCCGGTGTTGATCCCGTCCCATGTGGCCGTGCTTTCCCATGTGCCGTCGATCACTGCCTGAGTGCGCGCGATATAGTAGGGCGCCCAATTGTCGATGATGGAGCTGACGCTGGGGAAGGGGGCGTATTCGGCCATATCCGAGGCCTGCCCGAAGGTCACGACATTGCCCGCACGTTCGGCTGCGGCTTGTGGCGCTGTGGAGTCGGTATGCTGCAGGATCACATCGGCGCCCTGATCAATCAGGGTGTTGGCCGCGTCCGCTTCTTTCGCGGGATCAAACCAGTCGAAGACCTAGACGATCTTGAACTCCACATCCGGGTTCACGCGCTTGGCGTGGATATAGGCCGCGTTGATGCCGCGGATCACCTCGGGGATGGGGATGGAGCCGATATAGCCCACGATGTTGGATTTCGTCATCTTGCCCGCGATATGGCCCTGCACGGCGCGCCCCTCATAGAACCGCGCGGAATAGTTGCTGACGTTATCGGCGAGCTTATACCCCGTGGCGTGTTCAAACTTCACATCCGGGAATTGCTTGGCCACGTTCAGAGTGCTCTCCATGAACCCAAAAGAGGTGGTGAAAATCAAATCTGCGCCTTTGAGCGCCATTTGGGTGATCGCACGCTCGGCATCAGCGCCCTCGTTCACGCTTTCCTGATAGACGGTCTCGACCGCATCGCCAAAATGATCCTCGACTGCAAGACGGGCCTTGTCGTGCTCATAGGTCCAGCCGCCATCTCCGATGGGGCCCACATAGATGAAGCCGACCTTCGTTTTGTCCTGTGCCGTGACGGCCCCTGCAAAGCTTAGCGTGGCGGCAAGCGCGCCTGCCAGAATGGTGTGGAATTTCATGGAAAAACGTCCCCCTGTTTCTGAACGCCCCCTTGGGAGGCGCGTGTGCTGCCTCAATTCGAGGCGTGAAAAACCCGGCCAAGCGATCCGGGGGCCCGGCTTCGATCCGATGACAGAAGGACCAGAACCAGAATGGTGATGATATAGGGAGACATGGCCAGATATTCGACCGGAATGGCAACCCCTGCGGCCTGCAAGTTGAATTGCAGCACGGTGACACCGCCAAAAAGATAGGCACCCAAAAGCACGCGCCCCGCCCGCCACGATGCAAAAACCACCAACGCGAGCGCGATCCAGCCGATGCCAGCTGTCATCCCTTCGGTCCATTGCGGCACGTAAACGAGGCTCAGATAGGCCCCGCCCAGACCCGCCATCGCGCCCCCGAACAAAATGGCCAGGATGCGAATCCGCACGACCTTGTAGCCAAGTGCATGGGCGGCCTCGGCGTTCTCTCCCACAGCGCGCAAGCTGCGGCCCGCGCGGGTGCGGGTGAGAAAGGCCCAAATCGCAGGCACCATCGCGAGGCCTGCGTACACCACCCACTCATGGCCAAAGACAATCGGGCCGAGGATGTCCAAAT
>JBASXE010000296.1:0-1994 GCA_049276875.1 Roseovarius sp.
CCCATGTCCATGAATGTTCAACCCCTGCCAGACCGTCCGGATCCGAGTGTGATCGCGGCGCAGAACGACGCGTTTCGCAAGCTCGCATGCCTTGGGGTGCCGCCCGCGCAGCCCATCCAGGGCCGGATGCATGTCACCCGCTCGCTTATGGAGGCCAGCGACGGCTTCATGCCGGAGGCGGTGAAGGCAACCGGTGCGTTCGATACATTCGAGCCTGAGAATGATCCCGAGGGATGGCACGATTTCGGAGCGGTCGAGATCCGGGGCGAGACCGTGTTCTGGAAAATCGATCTCTATGAAGCAGACTCGGATTTCCGCTACGGGGCTGAGACCCCGGACAATCCCGCCACCACCATGCGCGTGCTGACCATCATGCTGGCGCGCGACTGGTAGGGCAGGGGATACCCCCTGCTGAAACCCCAGGCGATGAAGGCACACTGACCCTCAAAGGGAGAGTGGGCCTTTTGTCGTGGTGATCCCTGAAGCCGGGGATTGGTCACGCGCAAGCGCGCGGGCCGCATCTCACCCACCTGGACGGATATCCCATGACCACAAGCTTTGCCCCTCTCACCGTCGCCATCGGCGATCTGGTTCCGCATCCAGCCAATGTGCGCAGCAACGCGCCGGAAACTTATGATCCCGAGAACATCGCGCATCTGAAGGCCAGCATCGCCGTTCTGGGCTTGCTCCAGCCTCTCCTGGTCCAGAAGCTCGACGGCAAATACGCTGTCCTCGCTGGTGGCCGACGCCATGCCGCGCTGAAGGAGCTGGCCGCCGACAAGGCCGCCAAGGGGTTCACCGCGAAAACCAAGGTCGACTGCCGCCTTGTCCCTGACGACTGCGACGTCACCACGGCGTTGTCGCTCGCCGAGAACATCACCCAGGCACCGATGAACGCAATCGACGAGTTCGAGGCTTTCGCGCGGATGATGGAGGTCGACGGCCAGACGCCCGAGACGATCGCAAAGACCTTCGGCGCCACGGTGGCGGCCGTGAAAGGCCGGTTGCGCTATGGCCTGATCCACCCCGACATCCGCGCCGCGGCCCGGGGCAAGGTGATCACGCTCGACACGATGAAGGCCTTCGCCGAGCATCCGAGCCAGGAGGCGCAGCGCGAGGTCTTCGAGGCGCTCACGAAAGACGGCGGCTATCTGCAGGCCTATACCGTCCGTCAGGCACTCAAATCCCGCGGTGTGCAGGTCAGCGACAATATCGGGGCTTTCGTGCGCGAAGACTACGAGGCGCGTGGCGGTGCTGTCGCGGCTGCCCTCGCGCAGATCGGCGCGGAGGTCGACCACCAACCCCTGCGCAGCTCAGCGCTCGCGCGCATCATGCGCGAGACGTTTCATGGCAGCGATGCCGGCGGTGCCTGGGACTGGCGCATGGCCTATGACCTGATGCAGGCCGCGGCCATCCAGGTGCTGCTGCGTGGGCACGGCGCGGCAGGTGAAATCGCCGCTGCAAGGCTGCTTGCCTCACGGCTGCTGACGGAAACCCGCCGGTCAGAGCAGCAGATCCGGCTGCAGCAGTTTTCCACACCGCTGGCATTCGCGACCATGGCGGTTCGGTCCGCGGCGATCCGCAAGGGCGAGACCGTTCTGGAGCCCTCGGCTGGCACCGGTGCCCTAGCAGCTTTCGCCGCCCGGGCCGGGCAGACCTTCTCGATCATCCCGTTCATCGACAGCGGTGAGCAGCCGCAGGAAGCGGGCGCGGGGCTCTCGCTAGTCGCCTAATTGGCACGCGAGGGCGAGACGATCTGAACCCAAAGGGGAGCCGTGGGACCACGGTTCCCCTTTTTCTGTACTGGTGTGGTTGAATGAACCTGGCGTACATTGCAGATGTTCGTGTCGCCCGCAGCTAATGCAACCGAAGAGCCCACAGGAGACCAAGAGATTTTTCGCTGCAAGCGCACGCAGCACGAAAATTGCCGCATGAGCGAAAGTTACGGTGCCGCTGTGCAGAGGGCGGAACGGTCATTCACGAAAGCCGCAGCG
>JBASXE010000297.1:0-57669 GCA_049276875.1 Roseovarius sp.
GTTGTAGTATGGTGTGACGACTAAAGCGGCGGTCGCGCCCACCTTGTGTGCGTGCTGCATGAAGCGCATCGACTCGACGGTGTTGTTGCTGCCAGCGCCGGCGATGACAGGGATGCGCCCTGCAGCGGCGCGGACGACCTCTTCGACAACGCTTTCATGCTCGGCATGGGTGAGTGTTGGGCTCTCGCCTGTTGTTCCAACCGGAACGAGGCCATGGCTGCCTTCGCCGATATGCCATTCGACAAGTGTTTTGAGCGTGTCGAAATCCACTTCGCCGTTCTTGAACGGCGTGACCAGAGCTGGCATGGAACCTTTGATCATGGGAACGCTCCTCTTTATGTGCTGTCAGGGCCCTTTTGGCCCTCTCGTGATAACATTTTCGCGACCCTAGCGGGATGCCGCCCCCCTGCCAAGTTTAGCGGGTGGACGCTCCTCGGGCGCAGCTTTAGGCTGGCGCTGTCTATCCTTTGATCAGCTAGGAAATGCAAGAGATGTTGCGCTGTCTTCTCCCGTTTTGCGTGGCCCTCGGGCTTGCGCTGTCCGCTACGGCGGAGCCTGCGAAGATCGCGCCGCGCCCTCTGGCCTCGGCCCTGGACGCTTTGGGCGATGGCCGCTGGGAGCGGGCGGCTGACTTGGCTGCACGGGACGGGCCTGGCGCTGTGGTGCTGGTGGAGTGGCACCGCTTGCGCGCGGGACGTGGCAGTCCAGCTGAGGTTTTGGCATTTTTAGAGGCGCATCCCGATTGGCCGGGCCTTGAGCGTTTGCGCGCGCGGGCCGAGCCGGATTTTGCCGAGGCGACCGATGCGCAAGTTTTGGCCTTTCATGCGGGCGGCTTGCCTGAGACGGGTGCCGGCATCCTGCGGCTTGACCGTGCGCTGCGCGCCGCGGGGCAGGTGGGGGATGCAGATGCCAGCGTGGTCATGGCCTGGCGGTCGTTTGATCTCAGCGCAGAAGAGCATGCTGATTTCATGGCCGCCCATGCAGAGCTTTTGGCCCCGCACCATGACGCGCGGCTCGATATGACCCTCTGGCGAGGGCTGCGCGATGCGGAGTTGATGCTGCCTTTGGCAAGCGAAGGTGCGCGTGCCGTGGCCGAGATCCGGCAAGCGGCGGCGTCCGGGCAGCGTGGGTTGGATGCCAAGATCGCGAAGCTTCCCGAAGCGCTGCGCGATGATCCGGGCCTCGCCCATGCCCGGTTCGAGCGGTATCTGGAGATTGACGAGGACGAAAAAGCCATCGCTCTCATGCGCTCGCAAAGCGCCATCGATGGTGGCTTGGGTCGGTCGGATCAATGGGCCGGGTGGCGCCGCGCGCTGTCGCGCCGCATGATGCGCGCGCAGGATTATGCGGTTGCCTATGATCTGGCCTCGCGCCATCAGCTTGTGGAAGGCTCATCCTTTGCTGATCTGGAGTGGCTCTCGGGCTACCTCGCGCTGAGGTTCCTGAACGAGCCTGAGTTGGCGCTGGATCATTTTCAACGACTACGCGCCGCCGTCGCCACGCCGATTTCGCTGGGCCGTGCGGGCTATTGGATCGGTCGCGCGCAGGAGGCTTTGGGCGATAGGGACGCGGCGCAGATCGCCTATGAGGAAGGGGCCGCGCATCAGACCAGCTTCTATGGCCTTTTGGCTGCTGAAAAGGCCGGACTGCCCGCTGACCCGGCGCTTTCCGGCACGGAAACCTTTCCCGATTGGCGCGCGGCTCCTTTCACCCAAACGCCGCTTTTCCAAGCCGCTGTTCTCGCCCATGCTGCGGGGCGACTGACCCTCTCCGAACAGCTTTTCGTGGCGCTGAGCGAGACGCAGGACCGGGCGGGAATCGGTCAGATCGCCGCCGTGTTGCAAGAGATGGACGCACCCCATTTGCAGGTCATGCTGGGGAAGGCGGCGGCGCGCCGCGGTATCGTTTTGCCGGGGCCGTATTATGCGCTGCACCCGATGCGGGAGATGGACCTGCCCGTCCCGATGGAGATGGCGCTGGCGATTGCGCGGCGCGAGTCGGAGTTTGATTTCGGCGTGACCAGTGGTGCTGGGGCTGAGGGGCTCATGCAATTGATGCCGGGCACGGCCAGCGATGTGGCGCGCGATCTGGGCCTCGCGCATGAGCGTGCGCGTGTCCTGTCGGATTGGCGCTATAACGCGCAGCTTGGCAGCACGTATATCGCGCAACTGTCAGCCATGTTCGATGCCAATGTGGTGATGATTTCGGCGGGCTATAATGCCGGGCCGCGCCGCCCGATCGGCTGGATGGAGGACTTTGGCGACCCGCGTGCGGGCGGCATGGATATCATCGACTGGATAGAGCATATCCCCTTCAACGAGACCCGCAATTACATCCAGCGCGTGACGGAGAGCCTGCCCGTTTACCGCGCGCGGCTGGGTAGGGATGCTTTGCCGATCCCTTTCAGCCAAGAGCTTCTCGGCGCAACGATCACCGTCAAGTAAGACCAAAAAAGACCCCGGACGCAATGCGAGCGCCCGGAGCCAATGCGTTGTCAGAACGCGTATTGCCAGCCCACGGAAACGGACCAGTCGGTCTGCATCTGAACGCCGTTGAGGTCCTGATAGACGGGTGCACCTGCCTCGATCGCGAGGCGATGACCGCGCCATGCGCCCTTCTGGCCCACCATGTTCACCCCGGCAAAGAGCGATACGGTATCACCGCCGTAATTGGCGGGGTTCGCGGTTTGCACAGGACCCGCGATGTTGGGGTCGATCCCGTCAATACGGCCCAACGTCTTGGCTTCCACCCGGCCCGACACGGAAATCCAGGGCTCGATCTGGCGGCTGACCCATGCTGTGGCGGCCAGTTCATCTCCCAAGGAGTAGCCTTCATCATTGCTGCCCATGCGGATGATCCCGCGCAGTTGCGCGCCCCAGCGCGTGTCGCTCGCGCCCCCCATGTAAGTGATGCCGGGCAGCAGATCATAGGTGCCGGAGCCAAGCTGCATCGCATAGGGCAGGCGCACCACGGGCGTGGCACCCGTGGGGGCCAGAATACGCCCGGTTTCGGTCATGGAACCCGTTGGCAGGCTGAGACCTGCGTTGAAGTGCAACTTATGCTCGCCGCGCTCCATCAGGCCGATCAGAGCTGACACTTTCACATCTCCAATGCCCTTCGTTTCGGTCTCGAAAGTGCCGCGCACCGCAGTGCCCGCCCCGCCTGCAAAAGTCAGATGGTTCATTGTCTTTTTGACGTAAGGCAGCATCGCCATCAGCGTCACACGGTCGTTTGGCGCATACATCGCGCCAAGCATATGCATCTGCATCTGCATATCGAGAGGCACGATGCGCAGTGTGGGCGGCTGGCCGGGTGCGCCGAAAAAGCGATTCGGCACGGTGGTGACGATCGTCTGCGGGCTGATGCTGGAGGTGCCCTGTTGGTTGCCTTCCATTCTCATATACATTGAGCGGAAGGACAGCATAACCTCGCCGGTCTTGTGGCGGTGATCGCCCATCACGCCAATCGGGGCGTGCCCGTCCGCGCGGAGCGGGGCCGGGCCTGTGCCGGGCAAGGCATCGTCATGTGCAAGCAGCGGGCTTGCCGCAAAGGTAGCGCTCAGCGCGAGCGCCCTCAGAATACGGTGTTTCATTATTTTCTCTCTTGGATAAATGCCAAGGCGCGCGCCGATTACGGAGCGGCCCTCATGTCAGTGTAAGTTCAGGCAGACATGGCGCGCGGCGGCGCACGGGGCATCCGAGCGGGCAAGGTATGGGCGCGGGCGGCAAGTGGCACCATAAGCGCGTAATCCGCAGGCCGCAGGCGCGCCTCGGGTGCGTTGGCCAGCGGTGCCGCATTGTCGGGCAAGGCCAGCATACCCATCGCGGGGCAGACCTCATGGGTCACTTTTGGCGCGCCCGGTCCGTCCCAGTTGAGCGTGACGATCTTGCCGCCAAGACAGAGCGTGACCGTCCCGTCCGCCGCATTGGGCAGCACCAAAGGCATCGCAATGAGCCGGAAGGCCAGCACGAACGCCAAGGCCACCGGCAGGACCGATGAGGTAAATTCGGACAGAATGGCGGAGCGCATGCGCATCAGAAGCGGTATCTCACAAACCCGTGATCATCCGTTCAGGGGTGCCACAGCCGCGCCGCCTGATCAAGCTTTACCCCACCTGCCGCTGCCGCCAAAGGGTGAAGAGCCCAGCCGCCACGACGATACCTGTGCCCAGCGCCACGTTGAGCCGGATCGCCTCGCCAAAGACGGTGACGCCGAGCACGGTGACGAAGACGAGCTGGAGATAGGCGAAGGGTTGCACAGCGCTCGCCTCGGCCACCTCATAGCATTTGATCAAGGTGAAGTGGCCCAGGGCGCCCGTGACGCACAGAAGGCTCATCCACGCCCAATCAGGCGCGCTCATCGGCTCCCAGAACCAGATGCCCACTGTGGTAACGCCAACGGCGCCCACTGTGCCGGTCCAGAAAAAGCTTGTGGCAGCGCTGTCTTGTCGAGCCACATATCGGGTCAGAAGGCCGTAAAGCGCGAACATGAGCGCGGCCAGAAGCGGCACAACCGCCTCGATCTGAAAGACGCCAAAACCCGGCTCAAGGATGATGATGACGCCGACAAAGCCCACCGCGATTGCGGCCCAGCGGCGCCAACCCACATGCTCGCCCAGCACGGGGCCCGAGAGGGCCGCGATCAGCAGGGGATAGCAGGCAAAGACCGCATGGCTTTCCACCAGCCCCAGAAGCGTAAAGGCCAGAACCATCACGCAGATTTCCGTGACCAGAAGCAGTGCGCGAAACCCTTGCACGCGGGGCTGTCTTGTGAGCGCGGCAGCACGGATGCCGCCCGCCTTGCGCGCGGCAATGGTGATCACGAAGGCGGCGAAGAACCAATAGCGCACCATGATGACCATCAGCACGTTATATTCCCCCGCCAGATGGCGCGAGAGCCCGTCCTGCATGGCGAAGATGAACGTGGTGACGACCATCAGCATGATGCCCAGACGGGTGTTCTGCTCGGTCATGGCGCGCGCCTCGCGCGGGTCATGTGGCGCTTGCGGCCGAAGCCGGGCGTCCGCTCCACGGCGAAGCCCGCATCGCTCAGGCCCCGCCGTACGAAGCCTGCGGCGGTATAGGTCGCGGCCGTGCCGCCGGGGGCGGTGTGGGCATGGACCTGCGCCATGAGGTCCGCCCCCCAAAGCTCGGGGTTTTTGGCCGGTGAGAAGCCGTCGAGAAACCACGCATCCGCGACGCCGCGCCATTCGGGCAGTGTTTCGCGGGCATCGCCGATAATGACGTCGAGCCGCACAGTCTCGCTCAGCGCAATTGGCCCGCCTTGCGACCACCCATCCACCAGAACATCGCGCAGACGCCCAAGCTCAGGAAAGGCGGCAAGCGCGCGGCGCATTTCGCTTGCGTCCATTGGATATGCTTCGAAGGAGGTCAGGTGCAGCCTGCCCGCCACGCCAGCCGATTGCCACGCAAGGGCTGCCGTGAGCATGTTCAACCCAGTGCCGAATCCAAGCTCGGCGATGCGAAAGCCGTCGCTGAAGCGCGCAGGCAGGTCATTGCCCGCAAGGAAGACATGCCGCGTTTCCTCCAGCCCGTTATCGAGGCTGAAATAAGGATCATCGAACCGCTCGGACACCGGCACATCACCTGCCTCATCACTGCTGCGCCAGCTCAGATCGGCCTGCTGGTTTTGCATGCGGTTGTCCTTTATTGTCCGGCGTGGGAACACATGCCGACCATGCAGAGGGAGCGCCGCCTTGGCAATGTCCGATATCACCATCCACGGGGCCGGTATTTTCGGTCTCTCTATCGCTTGGGCCTGTCTTGAGCGGGGTGCCCGGGTGCGGGTGATTGATCCTTATGGGCCGGGGGCCGGGGCATCGGGGGGCATCGTTGGGGCGCTGGCCCCGCATGTGCTGGAAAACTGGAACGAAAAGAAGGCGTTTCAGCTGGAAAGCCTGCTGATGGCCGAGGCATTTTGGGCGGGTGTTGAGGCGGCGGGTGGCCTCAGCGCCGGCTATGCGCGCACCGGGCGGCTTCAGCCTCTGGCCGATGCGGCAGCGTTGGAGTTGGCGCGCGCGCGGGGGCGCGGGGCGGGGGCGCTCTGGCTCGGGCTGGCGGAATGGCATGTGGCGGAGGCGGATATGTTTGATTGGGCGCCCGCCTCGCCCACTGGTTTTGTGATCCATGACACGCTGACCGCGCGGGTCCATCCCAAACAAGCCTGTGCGGCTTTGGTGGCGGCCATCCGCGAGCGGGGCGGGGAAGTTTTGCGCGAGGGCGTGGAGCGCGGGCAGGTGATCCACGCCACGGGCACGGCAGGGCTTGAGGCGTTGAACCGAGATGCGGCCCGGCAGATCGGCATGGGCATCAAGGGGCAGGCGGCGCTATTGGAGTTCGCAGCCCCTGAGTGGCCGCAGCTTTTCGCTGGAGGCGTGCACATCGTGCCACATGCCGATGGGACGGTGGCGATAGGGTCCACCTCCGAGCGGGACTATGCCAGCGGCACCGAGACGGACGCGCAGCTTGACGATGTCATCGCGGCCGCGCGAACAACTGTGCCAGCCTTGGCGGATGCGCCGGTGGTTGCGCGCTGGGCGGGATTGCGGCCCCGCACCCGGTCGCGCGCGCCAATGCTGGGGGCGCATCCCTTGTATGAGGGGCACTTCATCGCCAATGGCGGGTTCAAGATCGGTTTTGGCATGGCGCCGAAAGTGGCCGAGGTCATGGCCGATCTGGTGCTGGAGGGGCGCGATTCCATCCCCGAGGGGTTCCGGCCCGCGGCTTCGCTCTAGACCCTGCGGAAGAGGTGGCTAAGCTAACCCCATGACCAATGATATGATCCTCACCAAGATGGGCTTGCGTTATGCCGGGCGGCTTTGGCCCTGCACAATTGGCAAAGGGGGCCTTGCCGCCGATAAACGCGAGGGGGATGGCGCCACGCCGACAGGTGTGATGCGGATCGCAGGATTGCTCTACCGGCCCGACCGGGTGCTGCCGCCCGCGCCATGGGCCGAGGCAATCCGCCCCGGCGATCTGTGGTCCGATGCCAGTGGGCAGCCTCACTATAACCAGCCCGTGCGCGCGCCTTATGCGCAGAGCCATGAGGCGCTCCGGCGCGGTGATCCGCTCTATGATGTGGTGATGATCACCGATTGGAACTGGCCCGAGGCAGAGGTGGGGCGCGGCTCATGCATCTTTCTGCATCAGTGGCGCAGGCCGGGATATCCAACCGAGGGCTGTATCGCGTTTCGGCGCGATCACATCTGGCGGATTGCGGCGATGGCCACGCCGGGGACGCGGCTTATCATCGGCTGACCCAGTCGGGTTCAGCCCGCCGCGACGCGCGCGCCAAAAATGGCGCTGCCCACGCGGACATGAGTGGCACCCAGCGCAATCGCGCTCTCAAAATCGCCGCTCATCCCCATCGAGAGGCCGCTCAGACCGTTGCGCTCGGCGATCTTGGCCAGAAGCGCGAAATGCAGGCTTGGCTCTTCTTCGGCAGGCGGGATGCACATCAGCCCCTCTACGGGCAGATCAAGTGCATGGCATTCGGCAATCATAGCATCCGCCCCATCGGGCAAGACGCCCGCCTTTTGCGGCTCCTCCCCGGTGTTGATCTGCACAAAAAGCTTGGGACAATGCCCTTCTTCCTGTGCAATCCGGGCGATGGCGGTGGCGAGCTTGGGCCGGTCCACAGAATGAATGGCGTCAAAAAGCCCAAAGGCCTGTCGCACCTTATTGCTCTGCAAAGGCCCGATCAGGTGTAGGTCCACGCCAGCATAGGTCTCGCGGAATTCCGGCCATTTGCCTGCGGCCTCCTGCACGCGGTTCTCACCAAAACAGCGGTGCCCTTCGTCCAGAACGGCGGCAACCCTTTCATTGGGCTGCACTTTGGAGACGGCTATGAGATGCACCGAGCCCGGCGCGCGGCTGGCGGCGACCTCGGCTTTTGTGATGCGGGCGGTGATATCGGCAAGGCTCATGATGGCGGCTCCGGGGAATTGCGCATGTGCGTGATAGGTAATTCAGTGTCCGTGACTTGCAAACCACCAATCGGCGCGATCGGGCCACAGCATATAGGCGATGAGAGGGGCGAGGGGGCTAAACAGCTTGCCCCGCCGGGCGTGGTTGGATAGTAGGAAAAGAAGAAGCTAATGGCGGTGGGCGGTATGATCCTGACTTTTGCAAAGCGTGGTGCATTGGTGCTGGCAACCTTGGTGGTAGCAGCCTGTGGCGACGAGCCCCCCACGCTGGACCAAGAGGCGATCACCCTGAAGGGTGGGCGCGAGTCTAATGTGGGTGTGACCTCGGGGACGAGCATCTTTGATGCGTTCCGTGGCAAGGATGCGGGCGTCAAGGTGAACCGCTTCCTCTGGACAGCCTCTCTTGACGTGCTGGATTTTCTGCCGATCCAATCGGCTGATCCGTTTACCGGCGTGATCTCCACTGGCTATGGCACCCCCCCCGGTAGCAGCAACTCTTACCGCGCGACGATCCTGATCAGCGATCCGGCATTGGACGCGCGCAGCCTGAATGTGGCGCTGCAATCGCGCTCTGGCCCCGTCAGCGCGGGCACCCAGCGCGCAGTTGAGGATGCAATCTTGTCGCGTGCGCGGCAGTTGCGGATTCAAGCGGGCAACTTCTGATCATCCTTTGTGGCCGGTTTTGTCCGGGGACAACTGGCTGAACGCCCAATCACTGTAATTTTGATCGCCCTCGCAATACCGCGTCTTGCCATCGTTGGTGGGTATTGGCACGCCAACTGGCGAGAGGCCTCGGTGTTTGGCCTGACGCAGAGATGGGGCGTGCTGGTGGGTGACGCTGACTTGCAGTAAGATCCTGCGGGTGGTGACGTCCTCGACGTAATCAATCTGCATATTGCGCGGACGGGCCGGATACGGTGCGCATCAGAATATCCGTGGTCCCATAGACCCCATCAATCAGCCGACCGGGTGTCCATTTGAAGCCCAATGGGCAGAACTCTGTCATCAGCTGCCGGTCACATCCATGATGCTGATCGGGACCGATAAAGTGGATCTTGCCGCTCAGGCAGTTTTGGTAGCCAAACGCGCAGGCGGCGGGCATAGGTCGGCACCGAGGCCCGAAACCTGGACGCGCCGCATTGGGGTCAATGCGGCGGGCCAGAACCCCGGCGGCAATGAGTTGTGCGAGGGCGCGGCGTGGGGAAATGTCTGGAGCGCCTTGACCTCTGCCGGGATATGCGGCCTGCTACGCCCGAGCAGAAGGGGCGCGCCATGACAGCTGACATCACCATCCGGGCGCTGCGGCGCGACGACCATGCGGAGTGGTCTCGGCTTTGGGCGGCCTATCTCGAATTTTACCGCACCACCCTGCCCGAGGATGTCTATGAGATTGCGTTTGAGCGTTTGCTGAGCGACGACGCGCACGAATTTCAGGGTTTCATAGCGGAGATGGACGGGCGGCCCGTGGGCCTGGTGCATTTCCTTTTCCACCGGCTTTCGTGGTCCAAGGAAGACACCTGTTACCTCATGGACCTCTTCACCGACCCCGCCGCACGGGGCAAAGGTGTGGCGCGCGCGCTCATCGATGCAGTGCACGGTGCGGCCAAGGCTGCGGGAATAAAGGTGACTTATTGGACCACGGAAGAGAACAATTACAAAGGCCGAATGCTCTATGATCAGGTGGCCACGCGCACGCCGTTGATCGTATACGAGAAAACCGACTGAGGCGGGTCAGAGCACCAGCGGCAGGTCCATCACCTCGTCCACCCATTTGAGTTGCCGCGGCAGGCAGATGGTCTTGAGGTCATATTGGTCCTGCATCAAGGCGCGTGCGTTTGCGCCCAAAGTGGCGCGCGCGCCTGCATCCTCGCAAAGCTCGTTGATCTGACCCACAAGCGCGTCACGATCAAAGAAATCTACCAGACGGCCTGTTTGCCCGTTCTCGATCACCTCGCGCACAGGCTCTGTCGCGCTGGCCACGATTGCCGCCCCGCAGGACATCGCTTCCATCAAGGACCAACTGAGTACGAACGGGTAGGTGAGATAGACATGCACACGGCTCAGCTGCAAAATCCGGGTAAAGTCCCCATGCGGGATGCGTCCCAGAAAATGCACGCGCTTCCAATCTTCGGGTGAGATTTGAGCTGACACCTCATCACGGAAAATCTGCTTCCATGTCTGACCCTTAGGGGGCGCTGCGCCATAGCTGACCTCATCGCCGCCGATCAGGATCACCCGTGCCTCTGGCCGCTCCCGCAGGAGTTTTGGCAAGGCGCGCATAAAGACATGATAGCCGCGATAAGGCTCAAGATTGCGGTTCACGAAGGTGATCACTTCGGTGTCGCGGGTAAACTCGGGATGGCCCTTCAGTTGCACCCGCACGTCCGGATCGGGGGCAGAGGCCACAGTGTCGATGCCATCATGGCTCACGGTGATCTTGTCGCGAAACTCTGCCGGGAATGTATCCGCCTGAAACAGCGTGGGCGAAATACCCGCCTCGGCCATGGGGAAATGCAGGTGGTTGTAGACGTTCTTCAGGCGGATGCGCAGAGGCTGCACTTCGGGTTCGCGGGATTGAAATTCGGGATCGAAATCGAGATGCGGCTTGCCGGGCTTGTGGTATAGCTCGCAATAGATCGCCATGCGCGCGCCGGGCCACAGATCGCGCAGAAACATCGGCTCGCCCCAGCCGGGATGCGCGAGGATGAGATCGGGTGTATAGCCTTCGGCCTTCATCGCCGCTGCCGCCCGGTAGCACGCCTCGGCCCGTGTTACCTTGGTGTCGAGATCCATGAGCCAGGGGTGAACATTTTGCGCCGCGCGCTCGGGCAGGGCATAGGGCAGCACGCGCACGCCTTGCCATGTGCTCTGCTTCGTCACCCGCAGGGTCAGCGCGGTGCAGCTATGGCCTGCCGCCGCAAGGGCTGGGGCCAGATGTTTCCATTGGCCGGGAAAATTCTGGTGGATGAAGAGGATATTCATGGCTCTGTCTCGCGTCGTTTTGCCCCTTATAGGCAGCGTCTCATCCGCTGCATAGGCTTGGGTTTTTGCGTGCTTGCCACTGGACGCCCTGCGCCCTTGGGCCTATCACCGACGCCACGCATATTTGACCGAAGAGGGCCGCCCCCATGTCGCGCTATTCCGCCGCCGAGATCGAAGCCAAATGGCAAAAAGCCTGGGATGAGGCTGGGATATTCCGTGCCGAGGCCGGATCCGAGAAGCCCAAATATTACGTGCTGGAAATGTTTCCCTATCCGTCTGGCCGCATCCACATGGGTCATGTGCGCAACTACACGATGGGAGATGTGATCGCGCGCCACCGGATTGCGACGGGCCATAACGTGCTGCACCCGATGGGGTGGGATGCGTTCGGGATGCCTGCTGAGAATGCCGCGATGGCCAGCGGCGGGCACCCCAAGGACTGGACCTATCAGAATATCGCGGACATGCGCGATCAGATGAAGCCCCTCGGGCTTTCGATCGATTGGAGCCGCGAGTTTGCCACCTGTGATCCGGAGTATTACGGCCAGCAGCAAGCGCTTTTCCTTGATATGCTGGAGGCGGGGCTGGTCTACCGCAAGAACGCCGTTGTGAACTGGGACCCCGTGGATATGACGGTTCTGGCCAATGAGCAGGTTGAGAACGGGCGCGGCTGGCGCTCGGGCGCGGAGGTGGAGCGGCGCGAACTGACGCAGTGGTTCTTCGCGATTTCTTCCATGGCGGACGAGCTTCTGGGTGCGCTTGACGGGCTTGAGAACTGGCCCGCCAAGGTGCGGCTGATGCAGGAGAACTGGATCGGCAAATCGCGCGGGCTTCAGTTTGCGTTTGGCCTGATCGACGGGCCTGCGGGCCATGACCGGGTGGAAGTCTATACCACCCGACCCGACACGCTGATGGGCGCGAGCTTTCTCGGTATTGCGCCCGATCATCCGCTGGCCAAGCAGCTGGAAAAGGACAACCCCGAATTGGCCGCTTTCAACGCCGAATGTCGCCGGGGCGGGACCACTGAAGAGGCGCTTGAGACGGCGGAGAAGATGGGCTTCGATACCGGCCTGCGCGTGCGCCATCCGTTCGACACGGCTTGGGAGCTGCCCGTCTATGTGGCCAACTTCATCTTGATGGATTACGGGACGGGCGCGATCTTCGGCTGCCCCGCGCATGATCAGCGCGACTTTGATTTCGCGCGCAAATACGAGTTGCCGATTGTCGCGACCTATCTGCCCGCCGAGGACAGCGCGCCCGAGCTGGAGGAGGCGTTCGTCCCTGCCAAGACCGATAAAGTCTACTACAATAAGGGGTTTGCAGGTGAGGTATGGCAAACGGGGCTCGAGGCCATCGACGCGGCCATCGCCTTCTGTGAGGCGCAAGGCGTGGGCCAGGGCGTCACCAAATTCCGCCTGCGTGATTGGGGCCTCTCGCGCCAACGCTATTGGGGCTGCCCCATTCCGGTCGTGCATTGCGAGACCTGCGGCGTGGTGCCTGAGGCCAAGGAAAACCTGCCCATTCGGCTGCCCGATGATGTCACCTTTGATGTTCCCGGCAACCCGCTCGACCGGCATCCCACATGGCGCGACACGCCGTGTCCGTCCTGCGGCGCACCCGCGCGGCGCGAGACGGATACGATGGACACATTCGTCGACAGCTCATGGTATTTCGCTCGCTTCACCGCGCCCCATGCGGACACGCCCACGGATATGGATGCGGCCTCCTATTGGATGAATGTGGATCAATATATCGGCGGGGTGGAACACGCGATCCTGCACCTGCTCTATTCGCGCTTTTTCGCCCGCGCGATGCAGATCACCGGACATTTGCCCGAGAAGGCGATTGAGCCGTTCGATGCACTTTTCACGCAAGGCATGGTCACGCATGAGATCTACCAGACAACTGGCCCGAACGGGCGACCCATCTATCACCTGCCCGAGGAGGTGACCGACGGCAAGCTGGCCGATGGGACGACGGTGGAGATCATCCCCTCCGCAAAGATGTCCAAATCCAAGAAAAATGTCGTCGATCCGATCAGCATCATCTCCGCTTACGGCGCTGATACCGCCCGCTGGTTCGTGCTGTCCGATAGCCCGCCCGAGCGGGATGTGGAATGGACCGCCTCGGGCGCAAAGGCGGCGCATAAGCATCTGGCCCGTGTCCACCAGATCGTGTCCGAGATCGTGACAGCCGATGACACCCCGCAAGAGGCGGATGAGGCGCTCTTGCGCGACATGCACAAGACCATTCAGGCGGTCACGGCGGGTGTCGAGGCCTTTGGCTTCAACGCGGCCATTGCCCGGCTGTATGCGTTCACAGCGACGCTTGCAAAGTCCACCGCTGGTGGCGTGGCCAAACGCGAAGCGGCAAGTGCGCTGGCGCAGCTCATGTCACCCATGACCCCGCATCTGGCCGAGGAGTTGTGGCAAATGCTCGGGCACACTGGCCTTGCCGCGACCGCGCCTTGGCCCGTCGCGGATGAGGCCATGCTGGTTGATGCCACCATCACACTGCCTGTGCAGATCAACGGCAAGCGGCGGGGCGAGATCAATGTGCCCGCCGAGATGCCCAAGGAAGAGGTGGAAAAAACCGCCCTCGCCCTCGATGCTGTGATCCGCGCGCTGGATGGTGCCCAGCCCAAGAAAGTCATCGTCGTGCCGGGACGGATCGTGAATGTCGTGGTTTGAGCACCCCTCTCTTCGCAGGTCCGGGCAATGAAGCTCGGGCCCCGAGATGCGCCGGGCTATTTTGCCCGTCCCGAGGCGCAGCGCACGGGCCTTTTGATCTATGGGGCAGATGCCATGCGCATCGCGTTGAAGCGGCAGGAGGTGATCGCTGCCCTTATCGGCCCTGAGGGCGAGGAGGAAATGCGCCTCGCAAGGATGCCAGCGGGCGAGTTGCGCAAGGACCCCGCCCGCTTGGATGATGCGGTGAAGGCGCAAAGCTTCTTCCCCGGCCCGCGCGTGGCCTTTGTCGAGGACGCGACCGAGGCTTTGGCCGCGCCCATCCTTGCCGCACTCGCCGATTGGCGCGAGGGCGATGCCCAGATCATCGTGACAGCCGGGCAGCTCAAGCCGACCTCGAAGCTGCGCAAGGCGTTTGAGGCCCACAAGAACGCTTATGCAGTGGCCATCTATGACGACCCGCCCAGCCGGGCAGAGCTTGAGGCGATGCTGTCTGCCGCTGGTTTGCCCCAGCCTGGCCATGATGCGATGCGCGATCTGACGGACCTCGCGCGCGCGCTTGATCCCGGTGATTTGCGCCAGACGATTGAGAAGATCGCGCTTTACAAGCTGGATGACGTCACGCCGCTTACCTCGGAAGAGATAGCGCTTTGCGCCCCTGCGTCCGTGGAGGCGGATCTTGATGATGTGCTGCATATCGTGGCCGAGGCACGGTCGGGCGAGATTGGCCCGATCATGAAGCGGCTGCGGGCGCAAGGCGTGCAACCTGTGGCGCTTTGCATCGCCGCCACGCGCCATTTCCGCACGCTCTACACCGCTGCCGCCGATCCCGGTGGGCCGAGCCAAGGCATCTCACGGATGCGCCCGCCCGTCTTCGGCCCGCGCCGCGACCGGATGATCCGGCAGGCGTCGCGCTGGGGTGCGCCCAACCTTGAGATGGCGCTGAGCCTTTTGACCGAGACCGATCTGCAAATGCGCTCTGCCGCGCAGACGGCGCCCCAAATGGCAGTGGTGGAGCGCGCGCTTATCCGGCTGGCCATGTTGGCGCAGCGATGAAGCGAGTTTTGGCCCTTCTTTGCCTGCTCGCGGCCCCTGCCTTTGCCGAGACAGGCAGCGACCCGGCTGAGCTGGCGCGGACCTATGATGGCGCGCTGGTCTATGTGCCGGGCGGGCAGGGGGCAGAGCAAAGAACGGTGGCTGATCTGGTGGCGCATCTCTCTGATGTCCCTGCCGTGGTGCTTTACATGCACGGATGCTCCGGCATCATCGAGATCGCTCATGCGGCGGGACGGATGTATGCGGAGGCGGGCTATGCCTTTGTGGCCCCTGACAGTTTTGCACGCAACGACAAGCCGGTAAGCTGCCGTCCTGAGGTGCCGGAAGGCGGCCTGCACCGCGCCGTTCTGGGCTGGCGGCAGGCCGAAGCGGGCCATGCGATTGCACGGTTACGCGCGCTCGCCCAGACGCTGATCATTCTGGCGGGCCATAGCGAGGGGGCGATCACGGCAGCCACCTTTACGGGCGCGCCACTGGCCGCGCGCGTGATTGAGGGCTGGACCTGCAACGCGGGGTGGCCGGAATATATCGGGCTTGCCGCGCCTGAAGCGGAGCCGGTTCTGTCGCTGGTGGGCAAGCGCGATCCGTGGTTCCGCCTGCCCATTCTGCGCGGCGATTGCGGGGAGTTCATGGACACCAATGACCGCTCGGTCGTGTTCACATCGCCCGACCCGCTGTTTGATCAGCATTGGACATCCGGCGACGCCAGCGTTCAGGCGCTTATCCTCGAATTTCTGCGCGATCAGCTTTGAGGGTTCATTGTCTCTTCGATCATGGCGAAAAACTCTGGGCCAGTGATCATCTTGTGTTGTCCTTGCAGAGCGTATCCGGTGGGCTTTTCGTCGATGAAAAGCTCCTCGTGCAGGGCTGGGTCGCTTGCATCCAGCGTGCCTGTGCTGATGTAGTAGGTGCCTTGCATCGGGCCGGGGGCTGTAAGCCGGAAGTAAAGAGAGCTTCCGCAGGCGCTGCAAAATGCCCGCTCTCCCCAGTCGGATGATTTGAAGGTCTTGATCGTCTCGCCCGTGGTGATGGTCATGGCGTCCGGGGCGACTTCCACCGACAAAAGCACGCCGCCCGACCATTTGCGGCACTGTCCGCAATGGCACGCGCCCATATGTTTGGGCGTCTCGGCAAGGGTGAACGTCACCGCGCCGCAAAGGCAGGAACCGGAGGTTGGCATGGGATGCGTCCTTTTTCTCGTGTCGGGTCAGCTTGGCACGGGGCTGCCCGGCTTGGCAATCGCGGCGTATCTTGCCGCTGCGCGCCCCGCCCAGAGCCCCGTGGCCATGCAGCCGGTGATGAGATAACCGCCCGTGGGGGCCTCCCAATCGAGCATTTCCCCCGCTGCGAACGTGCCCGGACGGTCGCGCAGCATGAGACTTGCGTCCAGCGCGTCCCAGCGCAGGCCGCCCGCCGTCGAGATTGCGCCATCCATCTGGGCGGGGCCATCATGGGTGAGCGACAGGGCCTTGATCACGGGGGCGAGATCATCGGGCAAGGGGCGGGCCAGTTCCATCAGCAGCGCTTGTTTTACGGGCGCAAGGCGCAGGGTCTTGCGAATATGCGTGCCGAGACTGGCCTTGCCGCGTGGACGGTTGAGGCGGGTGCGGATCTCGTCCTCGCTCAGGTCGGGCATCAGATCAATGATCAGCGGCGCGCCGGTGCGGAGCGTCTTTGACAGCTCATAGATGCCGCCGCCTTCAAGCCCGTTTGCGGTGATCACGAACTCGCCTCGGCCTTGTGTATGGCCCGCGTTGAGCCCCGTGCCTTTGATCGGCGTGCCGAAATAGGGGCGCATATGGTCTGACCAAACCCGGCGCAGGCCCATATTCGCGGGCTGAAACGGAGCCACGTGGTCCGGCAGGTGCGCCGCCCACGCGCCATCCGAGCCGAGCCGTGCCCAGCTTGCCCCGCCGCAGGCCATCACCGCCACATCTGGTGTGAGGCTCTGAGCGCCCTGGGGCGTATCAAAAAGCCATGCATCCCCGTCCCACCCGGTCCAGCGCCAGCGACGGCGTAGCGTCACGCCCAGCCCATCCAGCCGCGCCAGCCATGCGCGCAGAAGCGGTGAGGCCTTCATCGCCTTCGGGAACACGCGCCCCGTAGTGCCGGTGAAAAGCGGCTGCTCCAAACCTTCGGCCCAGGTCTGCGCGTCGACCGGGCCAAAGGCCTCCAGCATCGGTGCGATCTCGGGGCAGTCATAGGCAGCGGTGAACGCTCCAAAATCCTCAGACTTGGTGAGGTTCAACCCCGATTTGCCCGCCATCAGGAACTTGCGCCCCGGCGATGGCATGGCCTCTGCCACCTCGACGCGATGCCCCGCTTTGGCCAAGGCTTCTGCCGCCATCAGCCCCGCTGGCCCCGCGCCAATGATGAGCGCGTGGCTCATGTGTCTTGCATGCGGGTCACGCTCTCCGGCAGCCCTTTGTGGTGCAAAACGCGCTGGGGGAATGGGATCTCGATATTGTGTTCCTTGAGCGCGTTCCAAATGAGGAAGAGCACATCGGAGGTGTATTTGTTCTTACCATCATCCAGCCCGTTGACCCAGAACTCCACGGCGAATTCCACGCCGCTATCGGCAAAGCCGCGTAGTTCGCAATCGGGGGGCTGGGGCGCGCCGAGAACGTCGGGGTGCTTGGCCGCCGCCGCCTCGATGATGCCGGGAATGAGGTTGATATCGGTGTCGTAGCTTACGGAAAACGCGGCCTCGAAACGGTTTGCGCTGCCCTGATCAGAGTAGTTCACCACGCGGGTGGTGATGAAATCCTCGTTTGGCACCACGATCCAGCGGCCATCAAAGGTCTCCAAAATCATCGCTCGGGCAGTCGTGCGAACAATCGTGCCCGCCTCGCCGCCATCAAGTTCCACATAGTCGCCAACGGTCGCCTCGCCCTCCAGCAGAAGGATCACGCCGGAGATGAAGTTCGCGGCGATCTTTTGCAGACCAAAACCAAGGCCCACACCAATCGCGCCCCCCAGAACCGCAAGCGAGGTGAGCGATATGCCCATGAAATTCATCAAGATCAGAAAGGCTGCGCCAAAAATGGCGATCTCGGCAGCTTTGGTGGCAAGCTGGCGTGTGGCGGGGCGCATCTCATCTTGTTTGGCGATGTAGGTGGTGGACTGCTCATTGGACCAACGCCCGAGCCAGAAGATGACCCCGCCCGCGACCACGCCCTGAATGAGCCACAAGAGATCAAATGACATGTTGCCCAGCGGCACGACCGTCGACCGAAGCGCCGCCGTCACCGCCTCAAGCGCGCCCACCGTATAGAGCGCGGCCACCGGCATCAGCACGTAGCGGCCGAGAAGGCGCAGGAACGGCTCTTTGAGGATATCGCGGACCAGCACGCGCACTGCGAGGAACAAGAAGACCCGCTTGCCGAACGCGATCACCTCGCCCGAGCCAAAGATCGAGCGCGTCACGCTTTCACCGATCCCGGTGAACGCATAAGCCAGAAGGGGCAGGACCAGCGGCACGAAGATCAGCACGAAGCGGCGCGCTTGGGCGATGATGTGCTCTTGCTCTTCGGGTGGGGTCAGCAGGCGCGTCATCAGCGGGCGGAGTTTGCGGCTGACCAGCACCGCTGCGAGATAGGCCGCGATGAGAATGGCGAATTGTGACCAAGCGGCGGGGCTCAAGAGCCAGCTTTGCGCCAAGTCCCAACCTTGGCGGGCATAGTCCATCGCTTGCAGCACGATCTCAGGTGGATTTTCCATGCGCATCCCTTGCCTTTTGAGGCTCTACACACATCCTCTTGCCCTGAGCCATGCAAAGGATCAACCCGCCTTGGACGATGTGCCTCTTTGCCCGCTCTGTCTGCGGCCCATTCCTCGGGAGGCCAGACAGAGCCTGCATCATCTCATTCCGAAGCTGAAAGGCGGCAAGGGCGGCCCGGTGGTTCTGCTGCATCAGATCTGTCACAATGAAATTCACGCGACCCTGACCGAGGCCGAATTGGCGCGGGAGTTCAACACGCCCGACGCATTGCGCGCGCATCCAAGGCTGGAGCGTTTCGCGCGTTGGGTCGCCAAACGGCCACCCACATTTCATAGCAAAACGCCGAAGCGGCTCAGGAAGCGTTAGGCGCTGCGCACCGTGTCGATCATCAGCTGAACGTTTTCGGGGTCTGCATCGGGCGTGATGCCGTGGCCGAGGTTGAAGATATGCGGCCCGCCCTTGAGCGCGTCGACAATCCGCCGCGTCTCAGAGACAAGCGCATCGCCGCCCGTGACCATATGCGAGGATTTGAGGTTACCCTGCACACAGCCATCCGTCTGCACGTTTTGCGCGGCCCATTCTGCGGTGACCGAATCGTCGATAGCGACGCAATCAGCACCAGTCGCCTTGGCGAAGCCGATGTAATTCTCGCCCGCCTCACGCGGGAAGGCGATGATCGGCGTATCGGGGTGGCGCGCCTTGAGGGCTGCGATGATCTCCTTGGTGGGTTCCAGCGCGTATTTGTCGAAATCCGCCCCTTTGAGCGAGCCTGCCCAGCTGTCGAAGATCTTGACCACTTCGGCGCCCGCGTCGATCTGCATCGAGAGGTATTCGATCGTGGCTTCCGTGATCCGTGCCATCAGCGCGTCGAACACCGCCGGATGGGTGCCTTTCAGGGCATGGGCCGGGGCCTGATCCGGCGTGCCTTTGCCCGCAATCATATAGGTCGCCACCGTCCATGGCGCGCCGGCAAAGCCAATGAGCGTCGTCTCGGCGGGCAGCGCGCTGCGCAGGTTGCGCACTGTCTGGTAGATGGGGTTCAGCGTCTCGTGAATGTCGTCTTTGCCACCCAGCTTGGCAAAATCCGCCTCGCTGGTGATCGTGGACAGGCGTGGCCCCTCGCCGGTCACAAACCATAGATCCGCGCCGAGTGCCTGTGGGACCAACAAGATGTCTGCAAAGAGAATGGCGGCGTCGAACCCATAGCGGCGAATCGGCTGAAGGGTTACCTCGGTGGCCAGATCGCTGTTGTAGCAGAGTGACAGAAAATCCCCGGCCTCGGCGCGTGTGGCTTTGTACTCGGGCAGATAGCGCCCGGCCTGCCGCATCATCCAGATCGGTGGCGTGGGCAGTGTTTCACCCGCCAATGCACTCAGGATCGTCTTCGTTTCAGCCATTCGTGGTCCTCCTCGGGCGTTTTGCTCGCCCGTATGGGCATGTAATCTCAACTATACCGCGCTTGCGCGTATGTGAAGACAGCCTTACACATTCCGCCATGAAAATGACCATGCCATCCCCTTCGGCCCCGATGAAACTGGGCACGCGCGGCTCTCCGCTGGCGCTCGCTCAAGCGTATGAAACCCGCCGGCGGCTGAGCGCCGCGTTCGATCTGCCTGAAGAGGCGTTCGAGATCGTCGTGATCAAGACCACCGGTGACGACCGGGCGTTGATCGCCACCGATACGCCGCTCAAGGAACTGGGCGGCAAGGGGCTGTTCACCCGCGAGATCGAGCAAGCCATGCTTGACGGTGATATCGATATCGCGATCCATTCGATGAAGGACATGCCGGTGCTGCAACCCGAGGGGCTGGTGCTGGATACATACCTGCCGCGCGAAGATGTGCGCGATGCGTTCGTATCGCCCACGGCCAAGAGCCTTGCTGATCTGTCCGAAGGTGCCAAAGTCGGCAGCTCCTCGCTGCGCCGCCGTGCACAAGTCATGGTCCGTTATCCGCATCTTGATGTGGTGGAGTTTCGCGGGAACGTGCAGACCCGCCTGAAAAAGCTTGATGAGGGCGTGGCCGCCTGCACCTTCCTCGCAATGGCGGGTCTGAAACGCCTTGGTCGTCCCGAAGTGGTCACCGCCGCAATGGAAGTGGAGGACATGCTGCCCGCCGTGGCCCAGGGCGCCATCGGGATCGAACGGCGCAAGGATGACATGCGCGCGGCCCATATGCTGGAAGCAATTCACGACACTGAGACGGGCCAGCGTCTCGCGGCAGAGCGCGCGTTTCTCGAAGCGCTCGACGGGTCCTGCGAGACGCCCATCGCGGGGCTTGCGGAACTGGATGGCGGCACGCTGCGCCTGCGCGGCGAAGTGCTCCGCCCCGATGGTTCCGAGAGCCTCAAGGATGACCGCAGCGCGCCGATTGAGGACGGGGCCGAGCTTGGCCGCGCCATGGCCGCCGATCTTTTGAAGAAAGCAGGGCCGGGATTCTTCGACTGGCGCAGCTAGGACGCTGGTCTGAAGGGGCAGTCCGCAGGCGCCTTTTCGGGGTTGTAAATCCCATTTGGATCAAGCGCTGTTTTGCTAGCGCGCATCGCGAAAACTGTGCCGGGGTCTTTGTGGCGTGCCATGCCGCTGCGTTTCTCCTGCCAGATGCCATGGTCGGCGGAGAAGCTGCCCCTGAGGGCGATGGCAGCCTCTTCGAAGGTGCGGCGCTGCCAAGCTCCATAAGGATGTTCACCGGATAGATGCGGTCAAAGGCTGGCCGTGCGCGGGATGGCCAAGGCCTCCTTGGTGCTTTGTGGGCGTGGCACGGCCAGAGGCGCGCTTTTGGTCCACCCCTGCCCAATCAAGCGCGTAGCGTGCCATATCTGCGCCTTCCAGAACCCCCACAGGGTCTATCGGAGTGCGCAGATCGACCAGCGCTGGCTTAGAACGCCTTGAACGTCAGAGTGGTCTCGGTCCGCTCGATATGGGGAATATCCAGCAGGTTATCGTTGATGAATTTGCCCACATCCGCATCCTCGGGGATGTAGAGTTTGAGCAGCAGATCGAAGGGGCCGGAGGTCGAGTAAAGCTCGGAATGGACCTCGCGCAGAACGATTTGCTCGGCCACCTTGTAGGACGTGCCGGGCTTGCAGCGGATGTTGATGAAGACGCAGCGCATGGGTGGTTCTCCTAAAGGGTCAGGTGGCGCGCGCGGGCGCCGCGCTCGATCGCGGCTGCGTGGAGCCTGTCAAGGTTCAGCTCATAACGGATTTCTTCCAAAAGCCGCAGCTCCGTCTCCTGAATGGAGCCGTCGGCGGCCGCCACATCACAGGCCAGCGCATAGGCCGTTTCGTGCAACCGCTCGGGCAGGTTGTCGCGCACAAGGCCAAAGAGCGCGTCCAGACCATCCTCCACCGAAAAGAGGTCAAACACCACCTGTGCCACCGTGTTGATCCGGTCGGCATCGTAATTGCCGAAGATGGGCAGGTTATTCACGGCGGTCTCGATCTTTACCAACTCCGCCGTCTGGATTTTTTCGTCTGATGCGGAGACCGCGATCATCACCGCCACGAGGCAGTCCTGCGCGCTGAGGGAGTGGGGCTGCGTCTGGGTCATGTTGGGGGTCCTTACCGCCTATCTGTTGCTGCGCAGATTATTGACTGCGCCGCCCCTCGGCAATAGGTAGCGGCAGAGCTTTGCCGCGCCCTGCGCCAAGGCAAATCAGGAGAGCCCCCAATGTCCGATCTGCGCGAGGCCGCGATGACTTCCAAAGCTTGGCCCTTTGAAGAAGCACGCCGGGTTCTCAAACGCTATGAGAAGGCGCCACCCGAGAAGGGCTATGTGCTTTTTGAGACGGGATATGGGCCGTCCGGTCTGCCACATATCGGCACGTTCGGCGAGGTGCTGCGCACGACGATGGTGCAGCGCGCCTTTGAGGTGATCAGCGACATCCCGACCAAGCTGATCTGTTTCTCCGACGATCTTGACGGAATGCGCAAGATCCCCGGCAACGTGCCCCAACAGGAGATGCTGGCCGAGCATATGCACAAGCCGCTCACCTCAGTGCCAGACCCGTTCGGCACGCATGAAAGCTTCGGGCACCACAACAATGCCATGCTGCGGCGGTTTCTGGACACGTTCGGCTTTGAGTATGAGTTCTACTCGGCCAAGGAGTTCTACGCCTCCGGGCAGTTTGACGAGATTCTGCGCCGGGCCTGTGAACGCTATGACGATGTGATGAAGGTCATGTTGAAATCGCTGCGGGACGAGCGGCAACAGACCTATTCGATCTTTCTGCCAATCCATCCCGAGACGGGCCGGGTTCTCTATGTGCCGATGAAAAACGTGGATGGCGCGCGTCACACGGTAACGTTTGACGACGAAGACGGGCGAGAGTGGACCTTGCCGGTGACGGGCGGGAACGTGAAGCTGCAATGGAAGCCGGATTTCGGCGCGCGCTGGGCCGCGCTGGATGTCGATTTTGAGATGTATGGCAAGGAGCACGCGACCAACACGGCGATCTATGACCGGATTTGCGAGATTCTCGGTGGGAAGAAGCCCGAGCATTTCAGCTATGAGCTTTTCCTCGACGAAAATGGCCAGAAAATCTCCAAATCCTCGGGCAACGGGATCAGCATTGACGAGTGGCTGACCTATGCCTCGACCGAGAGCCTGTCCTATTTCATGTATCTCAAGCCCAAGACAGCCAAGCGGATGCATTTTGATGTGATCCCCAAGGCGGTGGACGAATACCACCAGCAATTGCGTGCTTATGTGGATCAGGACGCGGCGCAGCGGGCCAACAACCCTGTCTGGCACATGCATGGCGGGGACGTGCCCGAAAGCCATATGGTCGTGCCGTTCTCGATGCTGCTAAACCTCGCGTCGGTGGCGGGGGCGGAGGACAAGACGCATCTGTGGGGCTTTATCCAGCGCTATGCGCCCGATGCCTCGCCTGAGACGCATCCCGATCTGGATCAGGCGGCCGGGTTTGCCGTGGCTTATTACAACGATTTCGTGAAGCCCGCGAAGACCTACCGCGCGCCCACAGAGCAAGAGCGTGTGGCGTTGATCGCTCTGCGTGATGCTTTGGCCGCCCACGACGGTGCGCGTGACGACGAGACGCTTCAGGGCATCGCCTATGCCGAGGGGCGTGACCGGTTTGACCCGCTCAAGGGCTGGTTCAAGGCGCTCTATGAGGTGCTGCTTGGTGCGTCCCAAGGGCCGCGTTTCGGCGGATTCATCGCGCTTTACGGGGTTGAGGAGACGATCCAGTTGATTGATGACGCGCTGGCAGGCAAGCTGACCTCAACCAGTTGAGCCAGATCAAGGCAAGCGGGCGATGGGCGCGCGATGCTGGGCAAAAATCGGAGGCGCGAGATGAAGATCTATGTCCCACTGGCCATTGTGGCTGCAATTGCGGCCTGTGCGCAGGTTGAAATGCCGGGCCCGTCCGAGGGGCGTGTCCTCTACCTTGAGAACTGCGCGCAATGCCATGGCCCGTCTGGCAAGGGGGATGGCCCGTGGGCCAAAGGCATGTCGCCCGCGCCGAGCGACCTGACCACGCTTGGCATGGGCAGCGCCTTTCCCACCACCCGCGTTTTGAGCACGATCGATGGCTATCACCGCGCCGCTCAGCCAGGCCAGCAGATGCCGGAATTTGGGCTTTTGTTGAATGGCGAGACGGTTCCGGTGGATACGGGAGACGGGGTGATGACGCCCACGCCGCGCCCCCTCGCGGCGCTGGTGGCGTATTTGCAGAGCATCCAAGAGGGCTAGGGCGCGAGCCCAGCCGCCTCCATCAGCCGCGCGGTTTCCTCGGCCAAAAGACGCTCTTCAGCGGCCCCTTTGACGGGTGTGCGGCCCGCCTCAAGGAACAGGGGGGCTGCCAGAGGTGTCACACGAGCCAAGCGGCGCAGGGTGATGCGGCCCTTGATGCGGGCGATCATTTCCTCGATCCGGCCGAAATCCACGAGGCCGCGCATCGCCTCCTGCCGGGTGATTTTCAGGAGCAGGTGGTCAGGGTCATATTTCACCAGCGTGTCATAGAGAATATCCGATGACATCGTCGCCTGCCGCCCGGTCTTGCGCGCCTGAGGCGTCGCGCGGTTGAGCAGCATCGCCACATGAGCAGAGGCGCGGAAAGTGCGTTTCATCACCGAATTACCCGTGAGCCAACTGTCGAGACCGTTGCGTAAGGCGCTGATATCAAAGAGATCTGTGGCATCTGTGAGCGGCTCCAACCCCCAGATGAGGGTGGCGTAATCCGTGGAGACAAAGCCCAGAGGATCCAACCCCATCTCCTCCATCCGCTTGGTTACCAAAAGGCCCAAGGTTTGCTGCGCGTTGCGCCCGGCAAAGCCATAGATGCAGGCATGTTCCCGCCCGTCATGTGGAAAGCTCTCAATGAGCAAATGGCCCGTGCGAGGCATCTCGGAGACCTCGCGCTGAAGGTGCAGCCAGTCGCGAATATGTGCGGGGAGTTCGGGCCAATCGGACTGGGCCAACAGCCGCAGGATGCGTTGGTTGAGCTGTGTAGAAGTCGCGAATTTCGTGCCACCGAACGTGGCGATCTTGGGCTTTTTGTTCGGGTCGCGGCTCACTTCCAGCGTCAACTCGCGCATGGATTCGTAGCGCACGACTTGGCCGCCGATGAGGAACGTATCGCCGGGAGTCAGGGTGGCGGCAAAGGCTTCCTCCACCTCGCCCAAAGGCTTGCCGCCGCGGTTGCGCTGTAGACGGACCTTGAGCGTATCGCTGTCCTGTATCGTGCCGATGTTCATGCGGATAAGCTGTGCTGCACGCGGATCGCGCAGCTGCCAGAGGTTGCCCCTTTCAAGCAGCCGTTGCCATTTATCGTAAGCGCGAAGCGCGTAGCCCCCCGTGGCGCAAAACTCAAGACAGGCGTCAAAATCGACGCGGGTGAGGCCGGTGTAGGCGCCTGCTGTGATCACTTCGGCATAGAGCTGATCCGCGTCAAACGGCCCGGCGCAGGCGCGGATCAGAATATGTTGGCAAAGCACGTCCAAAGGCCCTGGGCCCCGTGGATCGCCATCGAGATCATGGGCCGCCGCCGCCTCCAGAGCGGCGCGACACTCGATCACCTCAAACCGGTTGGCGGGCACCAAAAGCGCCTTTGAGGGCGCGTTGTAGCGGTGGTTCGCGCGGCCGATCCGCTGCACGAGGCGCTTGACGTTTTTGGGCGCGCCGACCTGAATAACCAAGTCCACATCGCCCCAGTCAATTCCCAGATCAAGGCTTCCGGTGCAGACGATTGCGCGCAATTCGCCGCGCTGCATGGCCTCTTCGACCCGCAGACGCTGGGTGCGATCCAGGCTGCCGTGGTGGATGCCGATGGCGAGGTTTTCGTCATTGGCGAGCCACAGGTTGCGAAAGAAAATCTCGGCCTGCGCGCGGGTATTGTGGAAAATCAGCGTGGTGCTGTGTTTTTTCACCTCCTCCAGCACCGCCGGAATGGCATAGGCTGCACCTCCGCCCGCCCAAGGGGGTGGCTCCGTGATTTCGAGCATGGAGATGTCCGGCGCGGGGCCGGGATCGGCTTCAAGCACCGCGCAAGGATCTGGGTGGCGGGCCAAGAGATGCGCGATGGCGGCGGGGTCTTCGACCGTGGCCGAAAGGCCCACGCGGCGCAGGCTGGGGCAAAGCGCCTGAAGCCGGGTGAGGGCGAGCATAAGCTGATCACCGCGTTTTGAGTCCGCCAGCGTGTGAATCTCATCGATCACCACCCGCTGAAGGCCCGCAAAAATGCGTGGAGCATCCTCGTATGAGGTCAGCAGTGCGAGGCTTTCGGGCGTGGTCAGCAGGATATGGGGCGGGTCCGCTCGCTGGCGGCGTTTTTTGGTATAGGATGTGTCGCCGGTGCGATCCTCGATGCGGATGGGGAGGCCCATCTCCTCAACAGGTGTGGTGAGGTTGCGCTTGATATCGGTGGCCAGCGCCTTGAGCGGCGAGATGTAGAGCGTGTGCATGCCGGTATGGCTGCCATCTGCCAGCTCGGCCAACGTGGGAAGGAACCCGGCCAGCGTTTTGCCGCCCCCCGTGGGCGCTATGAGCAACAGCGCAGGGTCCTGCGCGCGCTCCAGCATCTGCACCCGATGCGGGTGGATGGACCAGCCGCGCGCGGCGAACCACGCGTTGAAACTCTCGGGCAAGGGGGGGGCTGGGAGGGATGTCATCCCCTCCCATATAGAGCGTGATGCGCGAAGATGCGCTGAAAAACCAACGCCGCGCGTTAGTTCACGATTTCGGATTCCTCGACGAACATGTTGGCCCAGGCGCGGTCGATTAGCTCGGGCGTCATCTGGTAGGGGATGCCTTCGAACTCACAGATCGAGATCATCTGATCGATCAGGAAAACCGGCTGATAGTTGGCATACACATTGTCGATCTCGGCATATTTTTTCTTGAGCAGGTGCACGAGCGATGGTTCATCCAGCGGGATCTGCTTTTTGCGCGCGACCATGGCGAAGATTTTCAGGAAGTCGGCCTGACTTGGACCGTCAATCTTGATCTTGTAGAAAATCCGGCGCAAGGCGGCCTGATCGAAGATCTTGTTGGGGTGAAAGTTGGTTGAGAAAATCGCCAGCGTGTCAAATGGCACCTCGAATTTTTCGCCCGATTGTAGCGCGAGGATATCTTTGCTTTCCTCCAGCGGGCCGATCCAGCGGTTCACGAGGTTTTGCGGCGGCTCCACCTGCCGGCCCAGATCGTCGACGATGAAAATCCCGCCGGTCGATTTAAGCTGAAGCGATGCCTGATAGGTGCGGGCCGTTGGGTTGTAGACGAGGTCGAGCATGTCGAGCGTTAACTCCCCGCCGGTGATCACGGTGGGTCGTTCGCAGCGCACATAGCGCGAATCAAACGTTCGGCGGCGGCGCAGGGAATTGGGATCATCCGCCTCGGCCTCGGCCTTGGAATGAACGATAGGGTCGTAGACCGTGATCACCTGCCCGGCATATTCAATCGCCATGGGCACATAGATCTTGTCACCCATCGCATCGCGTATGCCGTTGGAGATACTGGATTTACCGTTACCGGGTGGGCCATACATCAGAATCGAGCGGCCCGCGCTCACGGCGGGGCCAAGCTGATCCAGCAATGTGGGGGGCAGGACGAGATGGCCCATTGCGCCAGTCAGTTGATCGCGACTGATCTGAATGTTGCGAATCGACTGGCGTTTGACCTGTTCGGCATAAACGGCCAGCGGCACAGGCATGGGGCCAAAATATTCCGACTGTGCGAGGGCATCGAGTGCGCGCGCCTTGCCCGCATCCGTCAGCTGGTATCCCATTTCGGAGCCTGAGGTCGCGCTCATCGTGCCGGTCGCTTCGAGGAGGCGTTGCTCGCGGGCCATGTCCACAAGCTCTTGTGTCACGGTGCGGGGCAGGCAGATTGCGACGGCAATCTCGCTCACCAGATCAACGTTTTTGCGGAAGATCGTCTTGAGAAGGATGTCGCGCATCATCACGATGGGCAGACGCATCTCTTCAAGCCGCACGGGCGGCGGGGGGGGCTGGACGCCGCTATGCGACACTTGCATGTTCATTGGTCTGCTCTGCCTCAAACTCTGGGGTTCGGATCCCCCCGACATGGCAGACAAACATGGAAAAATTGTGGACAGAACCCGGCGGCGGGCGGGCGGTGCGGCTTATGCGCCGTTAAAGACGCCAAGCCCCAGATAGATGGCAAGCGTGCCACCAAGGCACAGGCCCATCGGGAATTTCTTGCCACGGTTCCAGCTTTCCCAATCCGGTGCGAGCTTTCTCAGGGGGGTGTGCTTTGCGATCCTATGGGCCGTGTAGCCGGCCAGAAGGTTCGCCGCCAGAATGAGCGCCAGAAGCTGTAGATCACCTATGGCGATGAACGGTGCGGCGGCGGCCGCGAATTTGGCGTCGCCCGCTTCCACAAGGCCCACCGCGTTGATCGCGATCCCGGCCAACAGCACCACCACAAGATGCACAAGACGCCATGCATAAAGATCAAGTGGCAGGGCAATCAGCCCCACAACCAGATAGACAACCACAAGGGCTATAACCGCCTTGTTGGGGATTTTCATCGAGGCCATGTCGTTCCACGCCACCCAAAGGCAGATGGGAAGCACAAAGGGGAAAAACCAAAGCGCCGCAGTGGATGAGAGAAACATGGGCGCTGCCCCTTCAGATCGAGGGCCTAGTTGACCGCAGTTCCGTCAAGTGCGCGAAGCGAGCGCACGGCTGCCTCAAAGTGCTGTGGGTGGGTCTCAATCGCATCGCGCAAGAGAGCTTTCCCCGTGTTCACGTCGCCCTGTTTGATCGCAGTCAGGCCAAGCGTGTAGAGGAGTTGAGCGCGCTCATCTTGCGTCATGGGCAGGACGGGCAGAGTGTATTTTTTCTGCGCGCCACGGGCGAGGATCAGGTTGTTCTTGGCTGTGAAAATGGTCTGATCCTGGCGGATCGCATCGCTGAACAGACGCTCTGCATCGGCAAAATCGCCACGGCTCAGCTTGGAATACCCCCAGTTGTTCATCACGCCCGCGGGCCGGGTGGTCAGACCAATCGCAGGGGCTGAGGCCCACACGCTGAAAGCGGAAGATCTCCTGCATCGAAATGACCTCGCCCTCCATGCCCGTGATCTCGGTGATCGATGTCATGCGGCGCGAGCCATCCTGAAGCCGCGAGGCCTGCACGATAAGGTTCACAGCCGATGCGATCTGGGAGCGCACGGCCTTGAGCGGCATCTCGATCCCGGCCATGGCGACCATGTTTTCCAAGCGGCTGATCCCGTCGCGCGGGTTGTTCGCGTGGATCGTGGTCATGGAGCCATCATGGCCCGTGTTCATGGCCTGAAGCATGTCGATCACTTCCTCGCCACGCGTCTCGCCGACGATGATCCGGTCCGGCCGCATACGCAGTGCGTTTTTCAGACAGTCGCGGGGCGAGACCTCGCCTTTGCCTTCCACGTTGGGCGGGCGGCTCTCCATCCGGCCCACGTGGATCTGTTGCAGCTGAAGTTCCGCGGTGTCTTCGATGGTCAGGATGCGCTCGGCATTGTCGATGAAACCCGACAGCGCGTTGAGCGTGGTCGTCTTACCCGAGCCTGTCCCGCCCGACACGATCACGTTGAGGCGGCAGGCCACGGCGGCCTGAAGATAGGCGGCCATTTCCTCGGAAAATGCGCCAAAGCGCACAAGATCATCAATCCCGAGCTTGTCTTTCTTGAACTTACGAATGGACACGAGGCTGCCATCCACCGCCACGGGTGGAACCATCGCGTTGAAACGCGAGCCGTCTTGCAGGCGCGCATCGACGTAAGGATTGCTTTCGTCGACCCGGCGGCCCACGGCGCTCACGATCTTGTCGATGATGCGCAGCAGGTGCTTTTCATCCTTGAAGGTAACGTCCGACAGCTCCAGTTTGCCATCGCGCTCCACGAAAATCTGTTGTGGGCCGTTCACGAGAAACCACCCAGCGGGATAAACCACCCAGCGGGATGCCCGCCCCCAGCCCGCGCCTTCTGCATATTCAGCAGATCGCCACTGCCCAAGGGCAGAACATCCTGATGGCAACAATCGGTACGGAAGTTTCCCCGGCGCTGGTTCTGGCCGTGATCGCGGTGGAATCGAGCGGTAATGAGACGGCGGAGAGCCATAAGGGCGCGCAGGGCCTCATGCAGCTTATCCCCGCCACGGCAGAGCGGTTTGGAGTGACCGACAGTCTGTCCGCCGAGCAAAATATTCGCGGTGGCGTGGCCTATCTCGATTGGTTGCTCAAGGAATTTGACGGTGATCCGATCCTGGCGCTTGCCGGATGCAATGCCGGGGAGAATGCGGTGAAAGCCAATAAGGGCGTGCCGCCCTTTGCCGAGACGCGCGATTACGTGCCCAAGGTGCTGGCCGCCTATGATGTGGCGCGGGGGTTGTGCAAGACGCGGCCGCAGTTCTTGTCGGATGGCTGCGCGCTCAACCTCGCGCGGGCCGAGTGAACGCGCAAAGGCGGCACCGTTTGGCACCGCCTTTTGGATCACATTATATATGAGGGTGCGCGCAACGCCTCAGACGAGGGTGGCCTCGGTCGCCGCGCGAAGCTCGTCCTCGGTCACGCCGTCCGCCGTCTCCACGATGCGCAAACCGCCCTCCACCACATCCAGTACGCCCAGATTGGTGATGATCCGGTCCACCACGCCTTTCCCCGTCAGAGGCAGTGTGCAGGCCTTGAGCAATTTGCTCTCACCATGTTTGTTGGTGTGGTCCATCACGACGATCACACGGCCCACGCCCGCGACAAGATCCATGGCACCCCCCATTCCCTTGACCAACTTGCCGGGAATCATCCAGTTCGCAAGATCGCCATTCTCGGCCACCTCCATGGCGCCAAGGATGGCCGCTGCAATCTTGCCGCCCCGGATCATGCCAAAGCTGAGCGCGCTGTCGAAATAGGCGGTGCGGTCCAATTCGGTGATGGTCTGCTTGCCGGCATTGATCAGGTCGGGATCCTCATCGCCCTCAAAGGGGAACGGCCCCATGCCCAGCATCCCGTTTTCCGATTGCAGGGTGATGTCCTTGTCGCCCACATAATTGGCCACCAGCGTCGGAATACCGATGCCGAGGTTCACATACATGCCGTCTTCAAGCTCCTGGGCCGCGCGGGCGGCCATCTGGTTGCGGTCCCACATGTTATGCACCCTCTCTCTGACGAACAGTGCGTTGTTCGATGCGTTTCTCGTGATCGCCCTGAATGATGCGGTGCACATAGATGCCCGGCAGGTGGATTGCGTCCGGATCAAGCGACCCTGTCGGCACAATCTCCTCCACCTCAACGACACAGACCTTGCCGCACATGGCGGCGGGTGGGTTGAAGTTGCGCGCGGTCTTGCGGAAGACCAGATTGCCGGTCTCGTCTGCTTTCCAGGCTTTTACGATGCTGAGGTCCGCGAAGATACCGCGCTCAAGGATATACTCCTGCCCATCGAACTCTTTGACCTCTTTGCCCTCTGCGATCACCGTGCCAACGCCGGTCTTGGTGTAAAATCCGGGTATGCCACAGCCGCCTGCGCGCATACGCTCGGCCAATGTGCCTTGGGGGTTGAATTCCAGTTCAAGCTCGCCGCTGAGATATTGCCGCATGAATTCGGCATTCTCGCCCACATAGGAGCTTAGCATTTTCTTGACCTGACGGGTTTGCAACAAGATGCCGATGCCAAAATCATCCACGCCCGCATTGTTGGAGGCGAATGTCAGATCCTTGGTGCCCGCGTCCTTGATCGCTTGCAGCAGCAATTCCGGGATGCCGCTCAGGCCGAAGCCCCCTGCGGCGATGAACATCCCGTCAAAGAGAAGCCCGTCGAGCGCCTCCTTTGCCGAGCCATAGACTTTATGCATGGCGTGCCCCTCATATGAAATCTCGCAGCCCCGATATGCGGCGCGTGCGGAGGGGAGTCAACGGGGGCAGGCGCAAGGACCTGCGCCTTTGAAAGCGGTCGCATTACATAACGAGGACCTGCATCCCGATCGGTGTGATTCCGTACAACTCTTCGATCATTTGATTGTAGAGCCCGATACAGCCCGAAGACGAGCGCCGCCCGATCTTGCGCGTATCATGGGTGCCGTGGATCAGATAGGCGGGCCATGTCAGATACATGGCATGGGTGCCAAGCGGATTGTCCTCGCCCGCAGGCATGAAGGCGGGCAGCGAGGGGTCGCGCTTGCGCATGTTCTCGGTCGGGGTCCATGTGGGGCCGACCTTCTTGCGCACGATCTTTGTATATCCGCGCCGGGTCAACTCATCCGTCATCGGCACGGAGGTCGGATAGACACGGTAATCGGTGCCATCCGAATTCCAGTAATGCAGCGCGCGGGAGTCTGTGTCGCAGATGATCGCGCCGGAGCCCAACGATTGAAAATGGTCCTGCCATGCGCGGGTCTTGAAACTCGATGTGTTGCGGCGCACGGGTGCGAGGGGCGTGGCGGCGATGGCCGGAGCGGCGAGCGTGCCGAGCGCGCCCGCGCCAAGGATAAGGGCGTGGCGGCGGGTGAGGTTCGATTTGGACATGGCTGTGGCTCCTGCATCAGGCTTTTCCGAACTCAGATAAGGATTGCGCCCCCGCTTTGCCACTCACATCGGCGTTATTATGCGCAGATCAGTCCTTGGGTTCTGCTTTTGGCTTTGGCGGGGCTTTTTTGGCGGGGGCTTTCTTCTTGGCTGCCGGTTTTTTCGCTGTGGCCTTCTTCGGAGCGGCCTTGCGTCCCTTACCCGACTTTGCAGCCTTCTCGGCAACCAGTGCCACGGCCATGTCCATCGTCACATCCTCGGGTGCGGTGTCCTTGGGCAAGGTCGCGTTGATTTTCTCCCATTTGATGTAGGGGCCATAACGGCCCTCCATCACATTGACTGGCCCGCCGTTTTCGGGGTGCTCGCCCAGCTCCTTGAGTGGTTTGGCCGCCGTGCGCCCGCGCCCGCCAGGATTGGCGCGCTTTTCGGCCAAAAGCTCCACCGCGCGGTTCATGCCGATAGCGAACACATCGTCGGGGTCCTTGAGATTTGCGTAGACACCTTTGGCATCTTCGGGACCCTTGTGGAAAATATAGGGACCAAATCGGCCAAAGTTGCTCGAGATCATGCCGCCTTCGGGATGCTCTCCGATCTCGCGCGGTAGGCTGAGAAGGATCAACGCCTTCTCCAAATCCATCGCCTCGGCCTGCCAGCCTTTGGGCAGTGAGGCGCGTGGAGGTTTCTTGACCTCTTCAGTCACCTCGCCGCGCTGCACATAAGGGCCGAACCGCCCAGTGCGCAGGCTGATCTCGTCGCCATTGTCTTCGCCCAAGATACGGTCCTGCCCCTCCGCCGCATCACCGCCGATGGGGCGGGTATAGCGACACTCAGGATAGTTGCCACAGCCGACAAATCCGCCGGATTTCGAGGTCTTGAGGTGCAGCGAGCCTTTGCCACAGAGCGGGCAGGTGCGCGGATCGCTCCCATCTTCGCGCGGCGGGTAGAGCGTGGGTGCGAGTGCGTCGTCCAGCACATCGAGCACTTCGGAGATGCGCAGCTCGGATGTCTCGCCAATGGCGGCGGAAAAATCGGTCCAGAAGCGGCCAAGCAGCTCTTTCCAATCCGCTTCGCCGGCGCTGACATGGTCCAGCTCTTCCTCAAGGTTGGCGGTAAACTCATAGCCCACGTATTTCTTGAAGAAATTGAGCAGGAAAATCGTGACGATCCGCCCTTTATCCTCGGGGATCAGGCGGTTGCCATCCTTGCGGACATATTCGCGATCCTGAATGGTGGTCACGATGCTGGCATAGGTGGACGGGCGCCCGATGCCGAGCTCCTCCATCCGCTTGACCAGAGTGGCCTCGGTATAGCGCGGGGGCGGCTGGGTGTGGTGCTGGAGGCCCAGAACGGCCTCGTTCCCGGACAGAATCGCGGCGCTGCTGCGGGACATGCCGCCACTTGCATCCGTCTCGATCACGTCATCCGTTTTCTCACCCGCCTTGGCAAATTGCGCGCTGAGCGTCGATTTGGCGAAGGCGGCGGACTCGCCTTGCGTGATCTGTGGCAGGCGGCCTTCGTCATCTTCGGGCACATCATCGCGCCCTTCTTCATAGACGCGCAGGAACCCGTCAAAGAGCACAACCTGACCCGTCGCACGCAAGCCAACCTCGCCATCCTTACTGGCGATGTCCACTGTTGTCCGCTCCAGCCGGGCGGCTTCCATCTGGCACGCGAGCGTGCGTTTCCAGATCAGGTCGTAGAGCTTGCGCTGATCACCTTCGCTGATTTTCAGCGCGGCGGCGTCTTTGTTCATATCCGTGGGGCGGATACATTCATGCGCCTCTTGGGCGTTCTTGGCCTTGTTTTTGTAGATGCGCGGCGAGGACGGCACGTATTTGTCGCCATACCGGTCCTTGATCGCATCGCGCGCGGCGGTGACGGCTTCGGGCGCCATGTCGATCCCGTCGGTGCGCATGTAGGTGATGTGGCCCGCCTCGTAGAGCCGCTGGGCCGTGCTCATCGTCTGGCGCGCACCCATGCCGAATTTGCGGCTCGCCTCTTGCTGAAGCGTCGATGTCATAAAGGGGGCCGATGGATTGCGCGTGCCGGGTTTGGCCTCGACCGACGCAATATGAAGCGCGCGCGATGACACCGCCTGCACGGCCATCTCGGCTTGCGTGGCATTGGCCAGGTCGAATTTATCAAGCTTCTTGCCCGACAGCGTGGTTAGCCGGGCCTCGTAGTCCTGCCCGCGCGGTGTGGTCAGCAGCGCTTTCACGCTCCAGTATTCGCGGGGGTTGAATGCCTCGATCTCCATCTCGCGCTCGACAATGACGCGCAGGCACACGGACTGCACCCGGCCCGCAGATTTCGCGCCGGGCAGCTTGCGCCAAAGGACTGGTGAGAGGTTGAACCCCACCAGATAGTCGAGCGCGCGGCGGGCGAGGTAGGCCTCCACCAGCGGCGCGTCCACTTCGCGGGGGTTCTTCATGGCCTCCGTCACGGCGGCTTTGGTGATCGCGTTGAATACCACGCGGCTGACAGGGGTGTCGCTGTTGATGATCTTGCGCTTGCGCAGCGTCTCTTCGAGATGCCAGCTGATCGCCTCGCCTTCGCGGTCAGGGTCGGTTGCGAGGATCAGGGCGTTGTCTTTTTTCAGAGCGTCGGCGATGGCTTTGACATGCTTGCGGCTGTCATAACCCACCTCCCATTTCATCTCAAAATCGTTCTCGGTATCGACCGAACCATCCTTGGGCGGCAGGTCTCGCACGTGGCCGTATGAGGCCAGAACAACGTAATCAGACCCCAAATACTTGTTGATAGTCTTGGCCTTGGCCGGAGATTCGACGACAACAACGGGCATGAAATTCCTTTCGCTCTGCAAAGAAGCGTTATGGCGGCGCAACATGTGGGCTGGCAAGGGCAATTGTCAATGCGGCCCGATTGCGGGGCTACATGTCGGATCGCCGGGATTGTGCTCAGTTGAGCGAGAGGAGCCCGCCCGGTTGGCGCCGGATGCGGCCATCAAGCTCCAGATCCAAAAGCACCGGGGCTACTTTTTGGGCGGGCGCCTTGAGATCGCGGATCAACTGATCTTCGGCCAAGGGGGACGGGCCCAAGCGGTAGAGGATTTCGCTGTGTAGGTCTGCGGTTTCGCGCAGGGTGCGCGTTTGGGCGGTGTGTTGCTGTGGTATCGTGGGTGGTGTGTGCGTCTTGGGGCGTCTGATCATGCGTGGCTCAGCGGTTGGAATGAGCAGCTCGGGCTGTGTGCCGGGTTGAACCGGTTCGGGCAGGGCCTCGACGATATCATCCGCGTTGCGCACCAGCCGCGCGCCGTCGCGCAGAAGTTGATTGCACCCGGCGGCACGCGCATCGAACGGGTGGCCTGGAACCGCAAGCACATCGCGGCCCTGTTCAGCGGCGTTGCGCGCAGTGATCAAAGAGCCAGACTTCGCCGCGGCCTCTACGATAACTGTGGCGCTGGCCAGACCGCTGATGATGCGGTTGCGGCGCGGGAAATGCCGCGCTTGAGGGATGAGACCCATCGGCTGCTCCGAGATACGCAGGCCGCTTTGTGCGATCTCTTCGGCCAGAACGGTGTTCTCGGCGGGATACATCACATCCACACCGCCCGCCATGACGGCCACTGTCCCGCCCTTAAGTGAGGCCTTGTGCGCGGCGGTATCGACGCCGCGCGCGAGGCCCGAGGCGATCACATAGCCGCGCTTGGACAGATCCGTGGCGAGCGCGCGGGCCATCCGCGTGCCCAAGGACGAGGCGTTGCGCGCACCCACCATGCCCACCATAGGACGGCTGAGAATACCGAGATCGCCGATGGCCCAAAGGGTCGGCGGCGGGTCAGGAATTTCGCGAAGCAGGGTGGGGTATGTCGGATCGGTCACGCAGATCATCTGCGCGCCCACATCGTCTGCGGCGCGCATTTCGGCGCGGATAGAGCGTTCTGAGCAGATTTCATAACCGCTGACACCTGCGGATCGGGCAATGCCGGGCAGGGCGATCAGCGCCTCTTGCGCCGTGCCATGTTCCGCCAGCAAGCGATAGAATGTCGCCACGCCCACACGGCGCGATCGCAACAAACGAAGCCACGACACCCGATCATCTTCCGTGGTGGGTGGGAGTGGGGGGTGAGTGGAAGGATGTGTATCCTCGGACATCGTCGCTCCGCCTGTTGCTCAGACACCGTAGCGGCATTGAGGTTAACGGGCGGTAAACCAAGGTCCAGTCAGACCAAATTCTCTGCAAGTATCTGTTTTATAATGTTAAAACAGTCCGCCATAGCGCTATTCCTAGGCTGGGCCTTGTGACCACCCCAACAGAATCACCTCCTCAAAACCGCAATAGATTAAAGCACCGCCCCAAGCGGGGCGGCCCATAAGGACGGCGGCGCGCGCCCTCAGGTTGCGGAGCCCCCGACGGTCAGCCCGCCAATCATCAGCGTCGGCTGCCCAACGCCCACCGGCACCCATTGCCCCTGCTTGCCGCAATTGCCCATGCCGGGATCGAGCGCCATGTCGTTGCCCAACGCCCGGATCTGGCGCAGCGCCGTAGCCCCGTCGCCGATCAGGGTGGCGCCCTTCACGGGGGCTCCCACTTTGCCGTCCTTCACGCGATAGGCCTCGGTGCATGAAAATACGAATTTGCCGTTTGTGATGTCCACCTGACCACCGCCAAAGCCCACCGCATAGATTCCGTCCTTGAGGTCGGCCACGATATCGGCCGGCGCGGTCTCACCGCCAAGCATATAGGTGTTCGTCATGCGCGGCATCGGCACATGTGCGTGGCTTTGACGCCGCCCGTTGCCCGTGGCCTCAACCCCCATTAGCCGCGCGTTCTGGCGGTCCTGCATGTAGCCGACGAGCACGCCGTCCTCGATCAACACATTGCGCCGCGAAGGCGTGCCCTCGTCATCGACGCTGATTGATCCGCGCCGGTCGGGCAGGGTGCCATCGTCGAGAACGGTCACGCCCTTGGAGGCGATCTGCTGTCCCATCAGCCCGGCAAAGGCGGAAGAGCCCTTGCGGTTGAAATCACCCTCAAGCCCGTGCCCGATGGCCTCATGTAACAAGATGCCGGGCCAGCCGGGGCCAAGCACCACATCCATCACCCCCGCAGGCGCGGGCTCTGCTTCAAGGTTCACCAGAGCCACGCGCAGCGCTTCGCGGGTTTTGCCCTGCCAATCGGCGGGATCCATCAAACCGTCGAGGCCCACGCGCCCGCCGCCCCCCGCCGTGCCCGATTCGCGCCGGCCGTTATGCTCGACGATCACCGAGACGTTGACGCGGGTCATGGGCCGCACATCGCGCAAATGCACTCCGTCAGGGCGCAGGATCTCAACCTCTTGGCACGATGCCATGATCACTGCGGTCACCTGAACCACGCGGGAATCCAGATCACGGGCAAAGGCATCCATTTCGCGCAGTGTTTCGATCTTCACCGGGAAAGTTGCCCCGGCAATCGGGTCTTCATCGGTGTAAAGCTTCACGTTCGTGGCCGCCGGCCCATCGGCAAGAGTGCCGCCCCCGTCGCCCACTGCCAGCCGCGCAGTTGTCACGGCGCGGCGCAACGCAGCCTCGGAAATCTCGGAACTGTGGGCATATCCCACAGCTTCACCCCGCACGGCGCGCAGACCGAACCCTTCCGCGGCATCGTAGCTTGCGGTCTTGACGCGGCCGTCGTCGAAGACGAGCGCTTCGCTGCGGGTGCGCTCCAGAAAAAGTTCGCCATCATCGGCGCCGCTGGTCGCGTGTTGCAGAAGCGTCAAGGCCTCGCCGGCGTCCAGCATGGTGTCAAATGGGCGAAATGGGCTATCTGTCATGGGAGCGGGCCTTTGATTTGCGACACTTTGTTTGATCCAGATCAAAAAAGCGTCTGTTTGACGCAATGGTCTTTCTTGTTTGTATGTTCAGAATATGGTTTTAACAGAAACTGAAACAATGGGTGCCGGTTCTAGCCGGACATGGTGCCCGATTAAACGCGTATCTCCGCCCTAACCGACCAAGGTGACTCATGCGATATCTTTCCAAACTGTTGGCCGCTGCCGCAGCAACCGCCGCAATGCCCGCTTGGGCACAGCAAACTCTGATCGAAAAGGAAGGTCTTGAGATCATCGGTGCGCCCAAGGATGCCGGCATCGGGTTTCAGCCCGCAGCGACCGAACTGGCACGCGACTTGCAGTGGCTGGACGGTCTTTTGCTGGTGATCATCACGGCGATCACGCTTTTCGTCACGGCGCTGTTGGTCTACGCGATTGTCCGGTTCAACCGGAAGGCCAACCCGACGCCCGCGACCTTTACGCACAACTCGCCCATCGAGGTTGCGTGGACAGTGGTGCCGATCGTCATTCTGGTGTTTATCGGAGCCTTCTCGCTGCCGGTGCTTTTCAAGCAGCAAGAAATTCCCGAGGGCGACATCAACATCAAAGTCACCGGATACCAGTGGTATTGGGGCTATGAATATACAGACCATGAGTTCGCCTTTGACAGCTTCATGATTGGCGAAGGCAAGGTGAAGAACGACGAAGTGATCGCCGAGCTTGAGGCCGCAGGATATAGCGAAAGCGAATTCCTGCTGGCGACAGACACCGCCGTTGTCGTGCCTGTGGGCAAGGTCGTGGTCATGACCGTGACCGGCGCGGATGTGATCCACAGCTGGACCATCCCGGCATTCGGGGTGAAGCAGGACGCCGTTCCCGGCCGCCTAGCGCAGCTTTGGTTCCAGGCTGAGAAAGAAGGCGTCTATTTCGGGCAGTGCTCCGAGCTTTGCGGCAAGGATCACGCCTATATGCCCATCACCGTGAAAGTGGTGAGCGAAGAGGCCTATGCTGAGTGGCTCGAAGGCGCGATTGCGGAATATGCAAGCGTGCCACAGTCTTTTGACGTGGCAGCCGCCGAATAAATACGGGACCTGCCGGGCGCGCCTTTGGCGAGGCCCGGCATTTTTGTAGCGATATGGGCGGTGTGCCTATGCATACCGCCAGGACAGGATGGAAATGAGCGACGCAAGCCTCTCTGCCAGCCAAACCCAACCGGGTGACGCAAGCTTCGGCGACTTCTTTGCGCTGCTGAAGCCGCGCGTGATGACCCTTGTGGTGTTCACAGCCCTCGTGGGTCTGCTTGTGGCTCCCGGTGCCGTGAACCCCGTGATCGGGTTTGCCGCCATCTTGTTCATCGCCGTAGGCGGGGGTGCGTCGGGCGCGCTGAACATGTGGTGGGACGCCGACATTGACCGGATCATGAAGCGCACACGCGGTCGCCCGATCCCTGCGGGCAAGGTCTCGGAAGGGGAAGCGTTTGGCTTTGGCATGGCGCTGTCGGGGATTTCTGTCGTGATGCTCGGGCTTGCCACGAACCTTGTCGCGGCGGGACTTTTGGCCTTTACCATCTTCTTTTATGTCGTGATCTATTCCATGTGGCTCAAACGCTGGACACCGCAGAACATCGTGATCGGTGGTGCTGCGGGCGCTTTCCCTCCGATGATCGGCTGGGCGGCGGCGACGGGCTCCGTCTCTCTCGAGGCAGTCTTGATGTTCGCGCTCACCTTCATGTGGACGCCGCCGCATTTCTGGGCGCTGGCCCTGTTTATGAAGGGTGATTACCATGAGGCGGGCGTGCCCATGCTGACCGTGACGCATGGACGGCGCGCTACGCGCAACCACATCCTCGTCTACACGTTACTCCTGACCCCGGTCGCGTTGGCGCTGGCGTTCACCTCCATTGGCGGGCCGCTCTATCTGGCCGTGGCGCTCTTCTACAGCCTGCTCTTTCTCAAGGGCGCGTGGGAGATCTGGCGGCGGGATGAGGACATGGCCGAGGCCGATGGCTATGCCACTGAGAAAAAGGTGTTCAAACATTCGCTCTATTACCTCTTCGCGCTGTTCGGCGCGCTCTGGGGTGAGGCGATCCTGACCTATTACGGGTTTGGCAACTGGCAGATTTTGAGCGTGCTGCGATGAGTTTCCGCAAGCCCCACGAGCTTCATGGCCGCCGCTTTGGCCGCAATCTGGGCTTGGGTGTTGTTCTGGCCGGCTCTGTCGCGCTGATCTTCGGGCTGACAATCGCCAAGGTGAGCGACGACAGTTTTGTGGTGCCAACACAGGTTGAAGGGGGATTTTGATGGCTAAAATGACAGATACGTCTCGCACCGTGGTGCGCCTTGTCGGGGTTGTGGTCTTTATGGGTGGACTGGCCTGGGCATCGGTGCCCTTTTACGACTGGTTCTGCCGGGTCACGGGCTTTGGCGGCGTGACCAACGTGGCCGAGGGCGAATCGGACGTGATTCTCGACCAGACCATCAAGGTCCGCTTCGACGCCAGCAAAGAGCGTGACATGCCTTGGGAATTCCGACCAGTGGAGCGCGAGATGGAGTTGCGTATCGGAGAGACGGGGCTGGCCTTCTATGAGGCATACAACCCGACTGACCGGCCTGTGGCGGGCATGGCAAGCTATAATGTGACCCCCTATGAGGCCGGCGCGTTCTTCTCCAAGATCCACTGCTTCTGCTTTGAGGAGCAGGTGCTACAACCCGGTGAACGTGTGGAAATGCCAGTGACCTTCTTTGTTGATCCCGATCTGGTGGATGACAGGGACGCGAAATTCACCCACACCATCACGCTCTCCTATACATTTTACGAGATTGATCTGCCAGAAGGGCAGGCCTCTCTTGAGACCGACACCAAAACGGGCCAAACCGTTAACTAAGCCGCACTTCGAGGGACTCTGAAATATGGCACATGAAAAAAACCACGACTATCACATCCTGAACCCCTCAATCTGGCCGCTTCTGGGCTCGATCTCTGGGTTTGTTATGCTTTTCGGGGCGGTTTTGTTGATCTCGCCTCAGGCCGAGAGCAATCAGCCCTGGATGTTTCTGATCGGACTTGCCGGGGTGCTTTACACCATGTTCGGATGGTGGGCGGATACCGTCACGGAAAATCAGGCGGGTGATCACACCCCCGTTGTGCGGATTGGTCTGCGCTATGGCTTCATCATGTTCATCATGTCGGAAGTCATGTTCTTTGCGGCGTGGTTCTGGAGCTTTTTCAAACACGCGATGTATCCGATGGGCGAGATGTCTCCCATGGTCGACGGTGTCTGGCCCCCCGCAGGAATCGAGACGTTCGATCCGTGGCACCTGCCGCTGATCAACACGTTGATCCTTCTGTGTTCGGGGGCGGCGGCGACATGGGCACACCACGCGCTGGTTCATGAAAACAATCGCAAGGACATCAAGCTGGGTCTGATCCTCGCGGTGGGTCTCGGCGTCTTCTTCACGATCTGCCAAGTTTATGAATACACCCATGCAAGCTTCGGGTTTGCGGGTAACATCTATGGCGCGAACTTCTTCATGGCGACGGGCTTTCACGGCGCGCACGTGTTCATCGGCACGGTTTTTCTTATCGTGTGCTACCTGAGGGTCCGGCGTGGGCATTTCACTCCGGAAAACCATGTGGGGTTCGAAGCGGCGGCGTGGTATTGGCACTTCGTTGACGTGGTGTGGCTCTTTTTGTTTGCCGCGATTTATGTCTGGGGCGCGTGACGGGTTTTTGACAAAACCCGTGCCTGCGGCGCGGATATTTTGACCAAGAAAAAATGCGGGGGGCGCGCCTTCCGCATTTTCGTTTCTCAGTGGAGGTGGCTGTCTTGCAGCGTCTGATAGGGCCAGTGTTGTTTGGCGTGTTTGGCACGGCCATTCTGGTCGGGCTTGGCCTGTGGCAGTTGGACCGTCTCGCCTGGAAAAAGGTCGTCCAGGCACAGATCGAGGCGCGGATTGCAGCCGAGCCTGTGTCGGTGCCTACCCTGCCTGACCGGGAGGTGGACCGATACCTTCCCGTGCGCGCGAGGGGTGTGCTGGTGGGGCCAGAGTTGCATGTTCTGGTCTCCACCAAGGAGCTTGGTGCGGGCTACCGCGTGATCCAAGCGCTTGAGACACAAGGGCGGCGGATCATGGTGGATCGTGGCTATATCCCGCTTGGTGCCAAGGAGGCGGTGCGCACGGGCGGTGCAGTTGAACTTACTGGCAATCTGCATTGGCCTGATGAGGTGGATCGTTGGACGCCTGCGCCGGATATCGCGCGCGCAATCTGGTTCGCGCGCGATGTGCCAGCGATGGCGGCCGCACTTGATACGGCCCCCGTTTTGGTGATTGTGCGCAGTGAGGTTGGGCCGGAGGCTTCTGGCGTGACACCCCTGCCAGTGGACAGTAGCGATATTCCCAACAATCATTTGCAATATGTCGTCACCTGGTTTTCGCTCGCCGCGATATGGGTGATTATGACCACCTATTTCATCAGGCGCACGCGGCGCGCGTAGAGGACCGAGACATGAAGTATATCTCCACAAGGGGTGCGGCGCCTGTTCTGAGCTTTGAAGAAGCGATGCTGACCGGGCTTGCGCGCGATGGGGGGCTTTATCTGCCCGAGACCATCCCCCAGTTGAGCCACGCGGATATCGCCGAACTTGGTGGCCAGAGCTATGAGGAGGTGGCGTTCGCCGTGATGCGGCCCTTCATCGGGGACACTTTCACCGACGCAGAGTTCCGCGAGATCATCGCGCGTGCCTATGCGGGCTTCGCCCATGACGCCCGTGCGCCTTTGGTCCAGCTAGGTCCAAACCATCACCTGCTGGAGCTTTTCCACGGACCGACGCTGGCCTTCAAGGATTTTGCGATGCAGCTGATCGGGCAGCTTTTTGAGGCGGCATTGAAGCGCAGCGGCAAACGGGTCTGCATCGTTGGGGCCACGAGCGGCGACACCGGGTCTGCGGCGATCGAGGCGTTTAGGGGCCTTGAGGCGGTGGATGTGTTTATCCTCTATCCGCATGGGCGGGTGAGCGAGGTGCAGCGCCGTCAGATGTCCACGCCCGTTGAGAGCAATGTTCATGCGCTCGCCATCGACGGGTATTTTGACGATGCACAGGCGCGCGTCAAAGACATGTTCAACCATTTCGAGTTCCGCGATGCGGTGGGTCTCGCCGGGGTGAACTCGATCAACTGGGCGCGGGTTCTGGCGCAGGTGGTGTATTATTTCTATGCGGCTACAGCCCTTGGTGCGCCGCACCGCAAGGTGAGCTTCACCGTGCCCACGGGCAATTTTGGTGATATCTTTGCAGGCTATATCGCCAAGCGGATGGGGCTGCCTATTGATCGACTGGTCGTGGCGACAAACCAGAACGACATTTTGCACCGTTGCCTGACCCATGCGGAATATACGCCCAATGGGGTGAAGCCGTCGATCAGCCCGTCGATGGATATCGGTGTCAGCTCCAATTTCGAGAGAGCGCTATTCGAAGCATATGGTCGCGACGGACGCGCAATTGCGCAGCTGATGGACGAGCTCAAAGAGGGCGGGTTCACCGTGAGCCAGGGCGCGATGCAGGCCCTGCGTGAGGCGTTCGACAGCGGGCGCGTTTCCGAGGAGGAGACGAGTGCTGAGATCACCCGCGCCTTCGCCCAAACCGGCGAGCTTCTCTGCCCGCACAGCGCCATCGGCGTGCAGGTGGCTGAGCGGCACCTGAAACCCGGCGTGCCGATGATCACGCTGGCCACGGCGCATCCGGCCAAGTTTCCCGCCGCGGTTGAGGCCGCAAGCGGCCAGCATCCCCCCTTGCCCTCGCATATGGCGGACCTGTATGAGCGGCCCGAACGGATCACCCGGATCGCCAACGATCTGGGCGCAATCGAGACCCTCATCACGGAGCGCACCACACCTTGAGCGTCACCCTTACCACGTTGAAAAACGGCTTTCGCGTCGTCTCCGAGCCGATGCCCGGCCTGCAATCTGCCGCCATCGGCATCTGGGTCCTGTCAGGCGCGCGCCACGAGCGGGCCGAGCAGAACGGCATCGCGCATTTTCTGGAGCATATGGCCTTCAAAGGGACCAAGACCCGCAGCGCGCTTCAGATCGCGGAGGCGATTGAGGATGTGGGGGGCTATATCAATGCTTATACCAGCCGCGAGGTGACGGCCTATTACGCGCGGGTTCTCAAGGATGATGTGGGGCTCGCACTTGATGTGATCGCGGATTTCCTGCGCAATGCGGTGTTTGATCCTTCCGAGATCGAGGTGGAGCGTGGCGTGATCTTGCAAGAGATCGGGCAGGCTCTCGATACGCCCGACGATATCATCTTCGATTGGCTTCAGGAGAAGGCCTATCCGGATCACCCGCTGGGCAGGGCGATCTTGGGTGTAGAGGAAGGCGTGAAAGGGTTTTCGCGCGCCGATCTGCAAGGCTTTGTCGGTCAGCATTATGTGCCGGGGCAGATGATTCTGTCGGCAGCGGGCGCTGTGGATCACGACGCATTGGTGCAGGCGGCGGAAGCGCTCTTTGGCGATATGCAGATGGCGGCAGCCCCCGACGCGCCGCTTGCGAAATTCGCAGGTGGCGAGGCGCGGACGATCAAGGCATTGGAACAGGCGCATTTCGCGCTGGCGTTTGAGAGCCCTGATTACGCCGATCCCTTGATCCATGCGGCACAGATCTATTCCACGGCTCTTGGTGGTTCCATGTCCTCGCGCCTCTTTCAGGAGATCCGCGAGAAGCGTGGGCTTTGCTACACGATCTATGCACAGGCTGGGGCCTATTCTGATACCGGCATGATGACTGTCTATGCAGGCACGTCGGCGGATCAGCTGGGCGATCTGGCGGGTATTACGATTGACGAGATGAAGCGCGCCGCAAGCGACATGCGACCCGATGAGATCGAGCGCGCTCGCGCGCAGATGAAAGCGGGGCTGCTTATGGGGCTGGAAAGCCCGTCGAACCGGGCCGAGCGGCTGGCGCGGATGGTGCAGATATGGGGCCGTGTTCCGGGGCTGGAAGAAGTGGTTGAGAAAATCGACGCCGTGACCCTCAAAGATGTGCGCGATCTGGCAGAGAAGATCGTGGCACGCGCACCTGCAGCAATGGCGCTCTACGGTCCGGTTGAGGCAGCTCCGACGCTGGAGATCCTTGAGCAAAGGCGCGCGGCGTAATGTTTCTCCCGCGCCGCAAGGTCCGGATCGAGACGGAGCGGATGACCCTGCGCCAACCGGCCATGCCGGATTTCCGCGACTGGGCCTGCCTGCGCCGCGAGAGTGAGGAATTCTTGGCGCAGTGGGAGCCGCTTTGGTCCCCCGATCACCTGTCGCGCAAAGGGTTTACCAACCGGGTTTATTGGGCGCAGCGCGCGATTGGCAACGGCTCGGCCATGCCGCTTTTCCTGGTGCGACGCGAGGACGCGCGCCTTCTGGGTGCGATCACGCTGGACAATATCCGCCGGGGCCCGAGCCAATCTGGCACGCTTGGCTATTGGATCGGCAAGAGCTACGCGCGCCAGGGCTATATGCGTGAGGCGATCGAGGCGGTTGTGCATTACGCGTTCGACCGTCTGGACCTCAGCCGGATCGAGGCGGCGTGCCTGCCTGAAAACGCGGCTTCGCGGGCACTGTTGGAGAAATGCGGATTCAAATATGAGGGTGTGGCCCAAAGCTATCTTCAGATCGATGGCCGCTGGCGGACCCATGTGCTTTATGCCGGGTTGCGCGCGGATCGGCGGGGGCGCACGGAAGCGGGGGTGTGAGATTTGGCTGACGCGGGGTAAATTCGCGCTATCATCCATGTAGGAAGGGAGATTGCCATGATCCGCACCATCGCTTTTTTACTCGCCGCCACGCTTGCGCTACCCGTCACGGCCCAAGACCGAAGACCCAGCCACTGCATCGCGTTGGCGCAAAATGCGCCCGGGATTGAGTATATCCAGAAGGCCAGCTTTCGCGCGCCTGTGCCGGAATTTTCCGTGCGGCTGAGATATCTCACCCACGCGGCCTTCTTGATCCAGACGACGGGCGGTGTGAGCGCTGTGACCGATTTCAACGGTTTCGTTGGCAGCGCTGAGTTCCTCCCCGATGTGGTCACGATGAACCACGCGCATTCCACCCATTGGACGGCCAATCCCGACCCGGGTATCCCCCATGTTCTCAAGGGCTGGGGACCGTTTGGCGAGGGGGTGGATCACCATGTGAGCGTGGGCGACATGTTGGTGCGCAACGTCTCTACAGATATCCGCAGTGCGATGTCCGGGATGGAGCCCAACGGCAATTCCATCTTCGTGTTTGAGGCGGCGGGGCTATGCATTGGTCATCTGGGCCACCTGCACCACGCGCCCACGGATGATCAATACGCAGCCCTTGGCCGGATGGATGTGGTCATGGCCCCGGTGGATGGTGGCTATACGATGGATCTGGAGACGATGATCTCCGTGCTCAAGCGACTGGAGGCGCGCATCGTCATTCCGATGCATTGGTTCACGCAGGACAATCTGGTCCGCTTTGCTGCCGGGATGGAGGATGTGTTCGACGTGGTCGATGAGGGCGCGCATGAGATCACCGTATCGCTGCGCTCTCTGCCGGACGATCCGACGGCGATCATCCTGCGCCCACGGTTTCTCACAGATGATGAGTGAGGTTTTGCCATTCGGCGCAGGCACCGCTAGACCGCTCGCATGACACTGAATTCCGTCGATTCCGCGCTGCTGGCGCAACTCACCGCGGCCATGCCCGGCGCCATGCGCGAGGCAGCCCCGCGATATCTTGAGGAGCCTCGGGGCCGTTGGCAGGGGCTGGCCGGGGCCATCGTCGCACCGGACAGCGCCGAGGGCGTGGCCCAGGTGATCCGTATGGCCGCTACGGCCTGCGTGCCCATAGTGCCCTATTCGGGGGGCACGGGCCTTGTGGGTGGGCAGATCACGCCGGATGGCCCGGTGCCAATTCTTCTGAGCCTTGAGCGGATGAACCGGGTGCGCGAGACGTATCCGGAGGAAAACGTGATGGTCGTTGAGGCCGGGGCGATCCTGTCGGATGTGCATGATGCGGCGGGCGCGGTGGGGCGGCTCTTCCCGCTCAGCATCGCGGCCAAGGGATCGGCTCGTGTGGGTGGGCTTCTGGCGACCAATGCGGGGGGCGTCAATGTGCTGCGCTATGGCAATGCGCGCGATCTGTGTCTGGGGCTGGAGGCGGTGCTGCCCGATGGCACGATCTGGCACGGGCTGCGCCGTTTGCGCAAAGACAACACGGGTTATGATCTGCGCAACCTTTTGATTGGGTCCGAAGGCACGCTGGGTGTCATCACCGCCGCCGCGCTGAAGCTGGTGCCACGCCCGGCGGGCGAGGGGACCGCGCTGGTGGTCGTTGAAAGCCCGTCAGCCGCGCTTAGCCTTCTGGCGTTGGCGCGCGATCATATGGGTGAGGGGGTGAGCGCGTTTGAGTTGATGCACCGCCAAGGCCTCGATTTCCTGGCTGAGACGATGCCGGAGTTGCGCCAACCCTTTGCCGAGCCGCCGGAATGGTTTGTCCTCATCGATGTGGGTCTGGCCCGTGGGCTCGATCCTGCACAGGCGCTTGAGACGCTGTTTGGCGAGGCAGTGGAGGCCGGGCTGGTCAGCGACGGTATGATTGCGCAATCCGAGGCGCAGCGCCGCGATTTCTGGGAGATTCGCGAGAGCATCCCCGAGGGCAACCGGCGCATCGGTGCGGTCAGCTCGCATGATATCTCAGTGCCGCTGGGTGCTGTGGCGGAGTTTGTTTCACGGGGCGGTCCGGCGATTACCGCGTTGGGCGCCTTCCGGATCAATTGTTTTGGACATCTGGGCGACGGCAATTTGCATTACAACGTCTTTCCGATGCCCGGCAAAACCCGCGCCGATCATGCGGATCAGCGCGAAGCGATCAAGACGGTGGTGCATGATCTGGTCCATTCCATGGGCGGGTCGGTCAGCGCAGAGCACGGAATCGGGCGGCTGAAGGTTGAGGATCTGGAAAAATACAGTGATCCAGCGAAGCTCGCAGCGATGCGGGCGATCAAAGATGCGCTCGACCCGCTGGGGATCATGAACCCCGGCGCGGTGCTGCGGGCGCGCTGAGCGTTGGGCAGAAAAAAACCGGGAGGCGCGTAGCCCCCCGGCTTTGGCTTTCTGTATGCCCGGTTTAAGGGAAATTCACTTCGTTGAAGATCGCCTGAGCGCGGGCCGCGTTGGAGCCGTAGACCTCGCTGGGCGTGTCATTGTCGATGATGAAATAGCCCATGCGCGCGGTGTCATCGTCCAGCGGGATACCGGGCACGGCGGGGTATTCGTTGTTCTGCTCGGCAAAGTGGCGCTGCGCGAACTCGGATGTGAAAAATTCCATCAGGGCTTTTGCCTCAGCCGTGTTGGGTGCGTTGGCCAACATACCTACGCCTGTGACGTTCATGTGCACGCCGCGGTCGCTCTGGTTGGGCCAGACCCAGCCAAGCTGATCGATCTCGTCTGTGAGGCCTTCAATATCCTGATCAAATCCGCGCAGGTAGTAATAGTGGTTGGAGACGGCCAGATCACACTCGCCCGAGATAATCCCGCGCAGTTGGTCCGTATCACCGCCCTGAGGCGCGCGGGCGAGGTTGGCGTTGACGCCAGCGGCCCATTCCTTTGCGGCCTCTTCGCCATCGGCGTGGATGATCGAGGCCAGAAGCGACAGGTTGTAGATGTTGGACGAGGTGCGGATGCAGATGCTGTCTTTCCACTTTTCGTCTGTGAGTTCCTCATAGGTTTGCGGCGGGTTCTCGACGCGGTCCTTGGAGTAGAAGATGACGCGTGCGCGCTGGCTCACGCCGAACCACAGGTTGTCGGGGTGGCGGATATGCGCAGGGATTTTGGTGCTCAGAATGTCCGAGTCGACCGCTTGCAACATGCCTGCATCAGCGGCGCGGAACATGCGGCCCGCGTCCACGGCGATGAACACATCGGCGGGGCTGTTGGCGCCCTCGGCCTCGATGCGGGCCATCAGTTCATCGGCTTTGCCCTCGATCCGGTTGACCTCGATGCCCGTTTCTTCCGTGAACTTGGCATAGAGCGCGTCGTCCGTGTCGTAGTGGCGTGAGGAATATACATTGACCTCGGCGGCCATGGCGGTGGCGGCCATGGCTGAGAGGGACAGGGCCGCGGTCAGGCGGGTTGCGAAACGCTTCATTGGAGACTCCGATGGTGTTGTCTGAGTGATTTACTCGGGTAAAGAACGGTATCCGACTAAAATAGTCAAGTGTTTGTCTTGCGGAAAATCACCTTTTGTATTCAGCCCGTGCAAACGTAGCGTTTCGCTTGATTGATCTGCTGTTCCCGCCCACGCTGCGACAAACGGCCCCATGCGCCCTGAAGAGTGGCGTGGGCTGGTTCAGGGGGGAATCAGTATGAGCTTTGTGAATCGCGATGATGTGCGTGCGCTTGAAGACGAGATGCCTTGGCACGCGCGTGAGACGCCCGCAACCGTTTTCGAAATGCTGTCGCAGACCGCGCAGAACTTCCCCGACCGTCCTGCGCTTAGCTATCAGCTTTTGTCGGGTCCCGCGGACAAGGCTCAGACCCTGACATGGCGCGGCTTTCACGAGCAGGTTTGTCAGGCTGCCAATCTCTTTCGGGCTCTGGGCGTGTTGGAAACAGATGTGGTGGCCCTTGTCCTGCCCAATAGTCTGGAGACGGCTGTGGCCACGGTTGGTGGCATGGTTGCGGGGATCGTGAACCCGATAAACCCTCTGCTGGAGCCGGAGCAGATTGGCTCCATCCTGCGCGAGACGAACGCGAAGGTTGTCGTCACGCTCAGGGCCTTTCCCAAGACCGACGTGGCCCAGAAAACGGCCAAGGCCGTGCGCCTTGCGCCCGGCGTGCAGACCGTTCTGGAGATTGATCTCAACGGCTACCTGTCCCCGCCCAAAAGCTGGATCGTGCCCCTTGTTCGCCCCAAGAACCCTGTCGCGCATCACGCTGTGGTCAAGGATTTCGGCAAGGAAATGGGACGGCAAAACAAGTCGCTCGATTTCAACGATCCGGGTCAGGATCGTGTCGCGGCCTATTTCCACACAGGGGGCACCACGGGCATGCCGAAAGTGGCGCAACATACCTATGGCGGGATGATCTACAACGGATGGGTCGGGCAGACGCTGTTGTTCAACGAGACGGATAATGTGATGTGCCCGCTGCCGCTTTTTCATGTTTTTGCCTGTCATGTGATCTTGATGGCGATGATCAAATCGGGCGCGCATGGGGTTTTCCCGACACCTGCGGGCTATCGCGGGGAGGGGGTGTTCGACAATTTCTGGAAGCTTTGCGAGCGCTGGAAGATCAGCTTCATCATCACTGTGCCGACCGCCGTGGCGGCCCTGATGCAGCGCAAGGTGAATGCGGACCTCTCGACCGTGCGCAACGCGTTTTCGGGCTCTGCGCCCATGCCGATGGAGCTTTTCACTCGGTTCGAGAGCGCCACAGGTGTTACCGTGATCGAAGGCTACGGCCTGACCGAGGCCACGTGCCTTGTGTCCTGCAACCCGCCTGAAGGCGACAAGAAGGTAGGCTCGGTCGGTGTGCCCTTCCCCTATACGGATGTGAAGATTTTTCACGCAGGACCCGATGGGCCGACAGAATGCGATGCGGATGAGGTGGGTGAGATTTGCATCTCCAGCCCCGGCGTTCATGTGGGTCGCACCTATACCGAGGCTGCGAAGAATCGCGATCTCTATCACACGGATTCATACCTGCGTACTGGCGATCTGGGCCGGATTGATGCCGATGGGTATCTGTGGATCACTGGGCGGCAGAAGGATCTGATCATCCGTGGGGGGCATAATATTGACCCTGCCGAGATTGAAGAGGCGCTGATGGCGCATCCCGCGGTCGCAATCGCGGGCGCAATCGGTCAGCCGGATGCCCATTCGGGCGAGGTCCCGTGCGTCTATGTGGAGCTTGTGGAGGGTGCAGAGGCCACAGCGGACGACCTGCGCGCACATTGCAAAGCCCATGTTCACGAACGGGCGGCCCATCCCAAACATGTGGAAATCCTGGCTGAGTTGCCCAAAACCGCCGTGGGAAAGGTGTTCAAACCCGATTTGCGCAAGCGGGCGATCACGCGGATTTATGATGCAGCGCTGGAGGATGCTGACCTGCGCGCTCATGTCACCGAGGTTATCGACGATAAAAAGCGCGGACTGGTGGCGCGAATCACAAAGACAGGTGATGTTGACGATGCCCGGGTCGCGTCGACGCTGGGTCAGTACACGCGCCCGTGGGAATGGGTGCAATAGAGGAGAGCATGAATGACCAACATACCGTTTCGGATCGATCCAACCCCTTCGGACATGAAGCCCGCGTCTATGGTTGAGGTCGAAGCCTTCACAACCGATGATCACACGGAGCTGAACCGCACGCATTACATCAACGAGGCTGAGACGACCTATTCAGGCGTTTGGGAATGTGCCCCCACCCACGAGGTGATCGACGCCTATCCTGTGCATGAATTGATGACGATCGTGTCGGGCAAGATCACCGTCACCCACGCGGACGGCACCGCCGAGCATCTGGTAGCAGGCGACAGCTTCTTCATTCCCAAGGGCAAGAAGATGGTTTGGGAAATCACCGAGACGCTGCGCAAGATCTATATGATCACCGAATAAAACAGCTGGGCCGGAGGGATATCCTCCGGCCCGCTGGCGCTGTTATGCGAGGTCCTTGTAGCTGACCTCAGCCGTATCGCCGCCCGTTTTCTCGCGCCGCACGATCAGGCGGTTGAGCGCGTTGATATAGGCCTTGGCGGAGGCAACGACCGTATCGGTATCTGCGGATTGTCCCGTCGCGATCATCCCGTTTTCCTCAAGCCGCACGCTGACCGTGGCCTGTGCATCGGTGCCTTCCGTGACGGCGTTCACCTGATAGAGTTGCAGCCGGGCCTCGTTGGGATGGATGGCGCGCACGGCCTTGAACGTCGCATCCACCGGCCCGTCGCCCTCACAGGTGGCACTGTGCTCCACCCCGTCCACTTCCATTTCCAGAACGGCCTCGGCCGGCCCTGTGCCGCAGATGACCTTGAGGTTGATCAACTCCAGATGATCCTCACCTTCGCCGCTGGTGCGCACCAATGCGAGGATGTCATCGTCGTAGACTTCCTTCTTGCGGTCTGCGAGATCCTTGAACCGCACGAAGATATCCTTGAGCTGGTTATCGCCCACCTCGATGCCGAGGTCCTTAAGTTTGGCGCGCAGCGCGGCCCGGCCCGAATGTTTGCCCAAGGGCAGCGATGTGCCCGCGATGCCCACATCCTCGGGGCGCATGATCTCGAATGTCTCGGCGTTTTTCAGCATTCCGTCTTGGTGGATGCCGGATTCGTGCGCAAAGGCGTTCTTGCCCACGATGGCCTTGTTGAACTGCACGGCAAAGCCGCTGACGGCGGCCACGCGACGCGAGATGTTCATGATCTTCGTGGTGTCGATGCCCGTGGAATAGGGCATTATATCGCCGCGCACCTTCATGGCCATCACGACCTCTTCAAGCGCGGTGTTGCCCGCCCGTTCGCCCAAGCCGTTGATCGTGCATTCAATCTGGCGCGCTCCGCCGGCCACGGCAGCCAGCGAATTGGCCGTCGCCATGCCCAGATCATTGTGGCAATGGGTGGCAAAAATCACATCCTCGGCGCCCGGTACTTCTGCGATGAGGCGGCGAATGAGATCGGCGCTCTCGACAGGGGCAGTATAGCCCACCGTGTCGGGGATGTTGATCGTGGACGCACCCGCTTTGATTGCGATCTCCACCACGCGGCAGAGGTAATCCCATTCGGTGCGCGTCGCGTCCATCGGCGACCATTGGACGTTGTCACACAGGTTGCGCGCGTGGGTGACCGTCTCGTGGATACGTTCGGCCATCTCGTCGCGGGTGAGGTTGGGGATCGCGCGGTGCAGGGGCGAGGTGCCGATGAAGGTGTGGATGCGCGGGCGCCGCGCGTGTTTCACCGCCTCCCAGCAGCGGTCGATATCGCGGATTTGCGCGCGGGCGAGGCCGCAGATGACGGAAGATTCCGTCCGTTGGGCAATCTCGCTTACGGCGCGGAAATCGCCCTCGGAGGCGATGGGAAACCCCGCCTCGATGATATCCACGCCCATCTCGTCCAACAGGCCTGCGATCTCGAGCTTTTCTTCGTGGGTCATGGTCGCACCGGGCGATTGCTCACCGTCGCGCAAGGTGGTGTCGAAGATCACCACGCGGTCTTTGCCGTCAGCCGGGGCTGTTTGTTGTGTTGAATCGGTCATGATTTGATCTCTTTGTTTGTCCTAAAGCCTTTGGCGCGAGAAGGCGCATCCTCTGAGCGGTCGCACCAGTTCCGGCACGCTCAGAGGCGGGTTAGGAGGGCCAGGCAAAGGCCAAGCGCCCGCGATTGAGCGGGGGCGGCGCAGGGGATATGCGTGGCATTCAACATCTGGCCAGCATAGGCCCGAGATTTCCGAATGGAAAGTGTATATTTTTGTATACCAGAGCGTTGATCTGCCCAAATCTTAGGCTAAAGTCTGACGTCTATGGAACAGGCTTTGATCATAGGTGCCTCGGGCGGAATCGGCCAGGCGATTGCCGCGACACTTGCGGCGCGCGGTAGTTCCGTGACTGCATTGTCGCGTTCCGTTGATGGGCTGGACCTGACGGACGAGGCCTCGGTCGCGCGCGTCTTGGGGGCTTTGGACGGACCGTTCGATTTGATCTTTGTGGCCTCGGGCGCGTTGGGTGATCCGGAGAAATCGCTCAAGGATCTGGATGCGGGTGCGATGGCTATGCAGTTCGCGATCAACACAATTGGGCCCGCTTTGGTTCTGGCGCACGCTCCCCGGCTTTTGCCGCGCAAGGGGCGGTCGGTCTTTGCGGCGCTTTCGGCGCGGGTGGGGTCCATCGGAGACAACCGCTTGGGCGGCTGGTATTCCTACCGCGCGTCAAAGGCCGCGCTCAATCAGGTGCTGCGGTCTGGTGCGATCGAGATTGCCCGCAGCCACCGCGAGGCGATTGTCACTGCGCTGCATCCCGGCACAGTGGCGACTTCCTTCACCGCTGACTATCGCGGCCGGCATCCAGCGGTAGCACCGGAGACCTCTGCTGAAAATCTGTTGCGGGTGATTGACGGTCTGACGCCTGAGGATAGCGGGAATTTCTACGACTGGCAGGCGGAAAGGATCACGTGGTGACACGATTGGTTCTGGTGCTCGGGGATCAACTGAGCCGGGGTCTGAGTGCCCTTGGAAAAGCTGAGCGCGAGCGGGATGTCGTCGTTATGGCCGAGGTGGATGAGGAGACGGGCTATGTCCCGCATCACCCCAAGAAGGTCGCGTTTATCCTGTCGGCGATGCGCCATTTTGCCGAAGAATTACGCGATGAGGGCTGGCAGGTTCACTATACCAAACTCGATGACAAAGGCGCTCCCGGTTCGATCCCCGAGGCGCTTCTGGCCGCGGCCGAGGCCCACGGTGCGACCGAGGTTCTTGCCACGCAACCGGGTGAATGGCGGCTCCGCACAGTGTTGGAGGATATGCCCCTCAAGATGACCCTGCTGAGCGATGACAGGTTCCTGTGCTCGGCTGAGGAATTCGACGCTTGGGCCGAGGGGCGCAAAGAGCTTCGGATGGAGTTTTTCTACCGCGAGATGCGCCGCAAGACGGGGCTCTTGATGGACGGTGATCAGCCTGCGGAAGGCAAATGGAATTTTGACCATGACAATCGCAAGCGCGCGTCCACAGACATGTTCCGCGCCCGCCCCGCCCGGTTCCGGGAGGATGCGATCACACAAGACGTACTCAGCCTTGTGGCGCGCAGATTCGGCAAGAATTTCGGCAACCTGGAGGCGTTCGGCCTTGCCGTGACTCGTGGGCAGGCGCTCAAGGCCATGGATCATTTCATTGCCCATCTGCTGCCGGAATTTGGCGACACGCAGGACGCGATGCTGCGTGGCGACAGGTTCCTGCATCACTCGCTTTTGTCGCCCTATCTCAATGTTGGGTTGCTTGGTCCGCTTGAGCTTTGCGAGCGGGCGGAGAAGGCATGGGCGGCAGGCGACGTGCCGATCAATGCCGCCGAAGGGTTCATCCGCCAGATCATCGGGTGGCGGGAATATGTGCGCGGCATCTATTTCCGCGAGGGCCCGGACTATACCTCGCGAAACGCGTTGGAGCATAAACGCCCGCTGCCGGATGTGTATTGGGGTGGCAACACGCAGATGACCTGCATGGCCCACGCAGTCGCCCAGACCCGCGAGGAGGCCTACGCCCACCATATTCAGCGGCTGATGATCACGGGCAATTTTGGCCTGCTGACGGGGATTGATCCGCAGGCGCTTCATGAGTGGTATCTGGCGGTCTATTTCGATGCGTTTGAATGGGTGGAGGCGCCCAACACGCTAGGCATGAGCCAGTATGCCGATGGCGGAATTATAGCGTCGAAACCGTATGTAAGCTCAGGGTCCTACATCAATAAGATGAGCGATTATTGCAGCAATTGCGCCTATAAAGTGAAGGTGAAAACTGGACCCGATGCCTGCCCGTTCAACACGCTCTACTGGCATTTTCTCGATCGCCACCGGGACCGCTTCAAGGGCAATCACAGGATGGGTATGATCTACCGGACATGGGACAAGATGGACGCGGATCACAAGGCTGAGGTGTTGGCCACGGCAGAGCATTTCCTTGAACGGCTGGACCGCGGCGACGCGGTCTGAACCGGGCGGGCGGAAAGGCAATCTCCCGCTGAGCGCGCTTATTCGGTAGCCGTCTCGGGCGCATCCTCGGCGGGGGCTGCGTTCTGGCGGGCAAGGGCTCCGTCCTGCCAGTCGCCAGTGGCCTCTTCGCCCGTAGCATAGCGCATCGTGCCGGTGCCCTGGCGTTTGCCATCCGCGAACATACCCTCGTAGACATCGCCATTGGCGTAAGTGGCGGTGCCCATGCCGTTGATCTCGCCATCAGCCCACGCACCTTCATAGACGAATCCGTCGGTCATCTCGATCCTGCCCGTGCCGTGGCGCTGCCCGTTTTGGAACGTGCCGGTATAGACGGTGCCATCGGCATAGGTGGCGGTGCCGGTGCCGTGGCGTTGTCTGGCCAGCCATTCGCCCTCGTAGCGATAACCATCGGCATAGGTCATCACGCCGAAGCCTTCGTTTTGTGCAGCCTTGAACATACCCTCATAGACCAGCCCGTTGGGATAGGTCGCGCGGCCTTGTGAATCGCTCCGGGTTTGTCGGAGACCATCAACTTAAGTAAGGATGATGGTTATGACAAAAAGCAAAATGGCAAATCGCTACTCGCCTGAGGTCCGCGCACGTGCGGTCCGGATGGTGTTCGAGCATCAGGGCTCATACGAAACGCAGGCGGGCGCGATCGCGGCCATTGCACCCAAGATTGGCTGTATTCCTCAGACCCTGCGTGAATGGGTCAAGCAGGCTGAGAAAGACAGTGGCATGCGCGATGGCGTGACCACTGAGGAACGGGACCGGATCAAGGCCCTGGAACGTGAGGTTCGAGAGCTGCGCCAGGCGAATGAAATTCTCCGCAAAGCCTCAGCTTATTTTGCGCAGGCGGAACTCGACCGCCCACTGAAGCGATGATCTCCTTCATTGAAGACCAGCGCATTGTTTACGGCGTCGAGTCGATCTGCAGGGTTTTGCCGATCGCGCCGTCAACGTTTTATCACCGCCTCGCATGTCGCGCTGATCCTTCCAAAGCATCGGCGCGACATCAGCGGGATGCGGAATTGCGACCAGAAATCAAAAGGGTCTGGGATGAAAACTATCAGGTCTATGGCGTCCGCAAGGCGTGGCACCAGATGAAGCGCGAGCGCTTTGATGTGGCGCGCTGCACTGTGGCACGCTTGATGAAGCAGATCGGCATCCGTGGCGCTGTGCGCGGCAAGGTGGTCAAAACAACGGTTCCAGACACGTCAGCGCCCTGTCCGCGTGACAAGGTGAACCGTCAGTTCCGGGCGCCAGCGCCGAACATGCTGTGGGTCAGTGATTTTACCTATGTGTCGACCTGGCAGGGCTTTATTTACGTGGCCTTCGTCATCGACACATTCGCTGATCGCATCGTCGGTTGGCGGGTGTCGCGGTCAGCCAAAACTGACTTTGTTCTCGATGCGCTGGAACAAGCCCTGCACGATCGACGGCCCGTCCAAAAGAGCGGATTGGTCCACCACTCGGATCGCGGTGGGCAATATTTGTCCATTCGCTATACCGAGCGATTGGCCGAAGCTGGCATCGAACCATCGGTCGGCAGCGTTGGTGACAGCTACGACAACGCCCTCGCGGAAACCATAAACGGCCTCTACAAAACCGAGCTGGTTCACCGCCAGGGACCGTGGCGCAACATGCAGGATCTGGAAATGGCCACCCTCGGCTGGGTCGATTGGTTCAACAACCGGCGCCTGCTTGGCCCAATCGGAAACATCCCGCCAGCAGAGGCCGAAGAGAAATTCTATGCACAGCGCGACGTGCTCGATATGGTCGCGTGAAATGAAGCTATAGGTCTCCGACAGACCCGGGGCGATTCA
>JBASXE010000298.1:0-4920 GCA_049276875.1 Roseovarius sp.
GGCTTACTCTGTCTGGGGCAAAGGCATTCATCCTGCGGGATTGAACTTTGGGGAGTGTTTCTCCTATGTCACAGCAAAGGGCTGTGGTTCGCCATTACTCTATGTGGGCGACGATTTTTCTCAAACGGACATTCGCTCGGCCGTGTCATGAACCCTCGGGGACATAGACCAGATCGCTGAACCGTGAACTGTCACGCCCAGAGTATGCCGGAGGTTGTTTGTTCAATGACTAGGTGATCACATTGAGCGTGTTCAGGTTTGCATAGAACGTCTTCTCCGGTTCTGTCGGCAGGAAGTTCCACAAGAGAAAATGAGAGGTGGCGGGCAAGCCCCGCTAATCGAACACTGGTCTATAGATCAATGCCGCGTTTGGGCGAGGCAGATGAGCCTCAGAACATATCAAGGTGGCGGCATACATATCCAGTCAATTGCAAGGAAAACTCTTTTGAAAAACGTATTGGTCACGGGTGGCGCGGGCTACATCGGTTCCCACGCCTGCAAACTGCTAGCGAAGCACGGCTATATTCCAGTGACCTTTGATAGCCTTGTTACGGGTTGGGCCAGAGCAGTGAAGTTCGGTCCCTTCATGCAAGGGGATTTGCTCGATCGAGAGGCGCTGGATGCGGTCTTTTCAAAATACGAACCCGTCGCCGTTTTACATTTTGCAGCGCTGAGCCAGGTGGGCGAGGCGACGCGGACACCTGGCCGCTACTGGCGTAATAATGTACTTGGCTCGCTCAATCTCTGCGAGGCCATGGTGGCAGCGGGCTGTAAACATATGGTGTTTTCGTCCACCTGCGCGATCTATGGCGACCAAGACAATGTGGTTTTAGACGAACAGAGCGCCCAAATGCCGCTCAATGCCTATGGAGCTTCCAAGCGGGCAGTCGAGGAAATCCTACGCAATTTCGGCGCGAGCCATGGGCTGGAGGCGGTGGTGTTTCGGTATTTTAATGTTGCTGGCGCTGACATTGAAGCTGAAGTGGGGGAATGGCACCATCCAGAAACTCATTTGATCCCAGTCATGATTGAGGCCGCGGTCGGCAAAAGGGATGCCCTGACTATCTACGGAGCGGATTATCCAACGCCCGACGGCACCTGCCTTCGTGATTATGTCCATGTTATGGATTTGGTAGATGCCCACATAAGGGGCCTGGAATGGTTGCTTGAGGGCAAAGGAAGCCGCGTGTTCAACTTGGGAACTGGCGTAGGCTTTTCCGTCAAAGATGTCATTGCCGAGTGCAAGGCTGCAACAGGTCGTGAAGTCCCACATGTTTTCGGCCCGCGCCGAGAGGGGGATGCCGCGGCGCTAGTGTCCGGCAGTCGGCGCGCCGCAGAGGAGCTGGGCTGGTCACCGGAGCGGTCAACTCTGCGTCTGATGATTGCCGATGCGTGGCGCTGGTATCAGACTGATGGCTATTCCGGGTAGCGTCCACTTATCGTATGAAATAAGCCGAAATCAATGACCTCGCATTTTCAAGACGAGATGACGTTCGAAGAGAGCCCATATGAAAACTGTTCGAAAAGCCGTATTTCCTGTTGCCGGTTTCGGAACCCGTTTCCTGCCGGCCACCAAAGCCATGCCGAAGGAGCTCTTGCCAATCGTGGACAAGCCTCTGATCCAATATGCAGCGGAGGAAGCTATAGCGGCGGGCATCGATACGCTCATCTTCGTCACGGGACGCAATAAGCGGGCAATTGAGGACCACTTCGACAGCAATCAAGAGCTTGAGGCTGCGCTGCGGGCTAAGGGCAAAAATGAGCAGGCGCAGATGGTGCGCAGCATTTTGCCAGATGGCGTTGAATGCATCTTCGTTCGTCAGCCGGAACAGCTGGGGTTGGGTCACGCAGTGCTTTGCGCAGAGCGCGTTGTGGGCAATGATCCCTTCGCAGTGCTGCTGGCAGACGATTTCTTGATCTACGAGGGGGCGGGTGTGACGGCCGATCTCGTCAAAGGCTACATGGCCTCAGGACGGACGCAGCTGTCAGTCATGCAAGTCAACGGACCCGACATCTCGAAATACGGAGTGGTGGAACATGGTGCCACTATTGGCGCCGTCGCAGGCCTTGTGGAAAAGCCCTCTTTCGAGCGGGCGCCCTCAAACTTGGCTTCGATCGGGCGTTATATTCTGACGCCTAACATTTTTGAGATCCTGCGTAACCAAGCGCCTGGTGCCGGTGGTGAAATACAACTGGCAGATGCGATCAATACGCAGGCGGCCGCCGGTCAGGTGGAGGCTGTAACGCTGAATGGTCAGAGGTTCGACTGTGGGTCCGTGAAAGGGTTTCTACAGGCCATTATTCATGTGGGGCAGCGGGACGGTTTGGTGTAGCCCAAGACTGCAGTTTTATGACATTTTTGAGCGTTTACTGCTCTTAGAGATGAACCGCGCCGGGTTTGCCGGAGGCTCCAACTCGTGAGAAGGATGGAGCATCATGATCAAGACAACGAACAAGTTTCCCCCCGAAGTGCGCGATCGAGCCGTGCGGCTGGTCCTGGACACGGAAGGTCAGCACGGGTCCCGCTGGAACGCGATCACCTCGATTGCTGCAAAGATCGGCTGTGCGCCCAATACACTGAACGATTGGGTCAAACGGGCCGAGGTAAACAGCGGCCAACGCGCGGGCATTCCCAGCGAGATTGCTGAGAAGAGCGAGCCGTTGTCCGCCATTGGTCCGAGGACAATGGCGAGCGCGCTGGAACGCGAGAACCGCGAACTGCGCCAAGCCAACGAGATCCTCAGGAAGGCGTCAGCGTATGTTGCGATGGCGGAGCTCGACCGCCGGTCCAAGTAATGGTGGGTTTCATTGACGCGCACCGCGGTGCGCATGGGGTCGAGCCGATCTGCAAGGTGCTGCCGATCGCCCCTTCTATTACCCGGCAGGCGAATTGCGCAGCAATTCTGCCGAGAGGGCACCTACTACGATCATCTGGCCAAGCGGGCGGATCCAGCCCGGCGGTCTGATCGTGCGCGTCGGGACGAGGCGCTGCGCCCTGAGATCCGGCATGTCTTCGAGGAGAACTGGCGCGTCTACGGCGTTCGCAAGGTCTGGCATCAGCTGGGCCGCGAGGGCTTTGACGTAGCACGTTGCACTATCGCGAGGTTGATGAAGGATATGGGTATTCAAGGCATTATCCGGGGCAAGCCGCACCGCACGACGATCCCTGACAAGAAGGCGCCCTGTCCGCTGGACAAGGTGAACCGCCAGTTCCAGGTGCCGGCACCTAACATGCTCTGGGTCAGCGACTTCACCTATGTCGCCTTTGTCATCGACGCCTATGCCCGCAAGATCGTTGGCTGGCGTGTCAGCACCTCGGCGCATGCAGGGTTCGTCCTCGATGCCCTGGAACAGGCGGTGCATGATCGCCATCCCTGGAAGGACATGGGGCTGGTGCATCACAGCGATCGCGGCAGTCAGTATCTGTCCATCAAATACACCGAGCGCCTTGCCGAGGCTGGCATCGAGCCCTCAGTTGGCAGCGTGGGCGACAGTAACGACAACGCATTGGCCGAGACGATTAACGGCTTGTTCAAGGCAGAAGTTATCCATGGTCGTGGCCCGTGGCGCAGTTTCGAGGCCGTCGAATACGCGACGCTGGAATGGGTCGACTGGTTCAACAACCGCCGCCTGCTCGAGCCGGTCGGGAACATCCCACCAGCAGAAGCAGAGGCCAAATTCTATGCAGCACTGGAAATCGAACCTATGGCCGCGTAACTTACCAAAATCAGCCTCCGGCAAACCCGGCGCGGTTCAATAGAGCTGTCAAAAGGGCGCGTCTTCCTTGTCAACAGGGGCGAGATCACGCGCCGTGATGTTGGACGTCTCCTTTTGGCTGAGAGGGGCGTCGGCGGGCGGCGCGTGTTGGCCGTTACCTAAGCCATTCCTGCCGCAGATCATTGGCGGCAGGATTTTCCACCGCGTCCTTCAAAGCTTCCAAACTCGACGGAGACTGACAGCTCAATCGCGCTTTGGGCGTTGTCGATGACCGAGCGGCGGCGGAGGATTTGGCTCTCAACAAGGATACACTCGCTCATGTAGTCGAGGTCGAAGCCGACAACGCGCCGCTCTTCGCGGTCGAAGTTGTAGAAGAAATTGAGATCGCCGCCCCAGCCCATCTCGTGGCCGATCGTGAGATCCTGACTGTCGTACTCCTTGTCATCAAGGCTGTAGTTGGCGGCAATGCCGGAACGCCAGTCCGATCCATTATCGAAGGCGATGCCCAGTGATGCAAAGCTTGCATCGGTGGCCTCGGTGTCTCGCGTCACGCCCGAGCGCAGTGAGAGGGCATCATTGACGTCGATACGTGCACTCGCGGAAAGGAGGTTCGTTTTCGACGTCGTGCTCAAGACGGGATCGATACCAATCCTTGTGTAAGATGCGTTGATGCTCGCGTTTTCCCAGTTGTAGCCTGCCGATGCTCGGTCAGCGATGGGAAAGAAGTCGTCATTAAATGATCGACTGCCGCTGACAGAGAGGCCGCCCGAATTGTATCCCAAGTTGGCGGTGTATAGCCTGCCGCCGGCATAGTCGCCGGGATTGGTATTCCAAAAAAAGTCCTGCTCCACGCGGCCGCCCATCGACCATCCGCTGGTGAAATAGGCCATATAGGTCGCACCAACTTCTGTAAGTGCGATGTCGCGGTTCCTGTCGAAACGGCGAAAGCGTCCCGTGCCGAAGCGGCCATTTGGATCAAAGGCGTCGATTGATCCATCGACGTCTGGAATGCGCATTGCGTCTCCATCAAAGGCGAGCTGCCGGATATAGGGCTCGAAGCTGTGCCGCGTGCCGGACGCGGACGTCCGCTCCCACGGCCATCTCAGAGTGGTGAGCGCGAGAAAATTTGCGGATGCTTCGCTTGATGGCAGTGATGCATCGTCACGGAACCTGTAATTGTCACTGAAGGCCGCCGCCTCCGTA
>JBASXE010000299.1:0-1699 GCA_049276875.1 Roseovarius sp.
TGACTGAAAGGGACTAGGAACATACAGGCCGGTGACGTTAACGGGAGTTCCTGGTCGATAGTTGATCTCTTGCTCGCTGGCATCAGGTCGGCGGTCAGGGTCAATGTGCTCATCACCCGGATGGTCGGCCTCAACCATCACCGGGTAGTGCTTGCCGCCCTTGGCGAACTCCTGGCTCATGTGCCTGCTGTGGCTCCAGTTGGGGCCGATGCCGGGGTGGTCGTTGGCCAGACTGGTGTTGGCCTCCAGGTGGTCAAGAAGGGGATCAGCCAGTTTGTAGTGCTGGCCGATCTCAGACTCTTCTTCCGGCATCTGGAGATGGCGGTGGTAGAGAGCCTCTAGGTCGGGAGGCATTTTCAGATCAAATCCCCGATACACTTTGCCGCTGGCGGCCACGCGCTGCCAGAATGCTTGCCTCTGCTCGTAGTTCCGCTGCATCTGCTGGCGCTTGTTATAGATGTCCACCAGGCGCTTCTTGTCGGTGTTCAGGTAGGAGTCCTGCCGCCCGGAGTGTGCCCGGTTGTGCAGGAGCACCATCCCGGCGGCGACCTCCTGGGGGTCGTAGCCCAGCTTCTGGTGGTCAGCGGAGGAATACGGTTCCGGCCAGTCATCCTCGTTCTCCATCATCGGAGACTCATTCTCATCATCGGGGTCATCCAGCCAGTGCGAGGCGTCCTCGCGTCCGGTCATGAATCCCCGGTGAGCCGCCGGATACTTGTCTTTGAGGAATCGCTCGACGGTCGGCCAGTGACTGACGGGGTTGTTCTCGTGATGATCCATGAAAGGATGCATCTCGATGTTCTTTATTTCCTGGAGCCGGTGGTCGGGCAGGGTGTCAAACCAGTCGTAAAACTCGCCTTTGAGCCGATTGGTGACCTTCATTGGGTCAAACTCGGACGCCGTGCGCCAGGGTGCCAGCATCTCAACCTGCTCGCGGGCGGTGATGATCCTCATGGCCCCACCTTCACGCTGGCGTAGGCCTGGCAGAGCCGGTCAAGGAGCCAGTTCAGTCGCTTCTCGCAGACCTCGGCCTCCTTCCGGTCACGCTGGGCGCGGGCCAGCCTCAGCCGAAGCAGGGTCTCAGTGGTGTCGCGGTGTAGGGTCGCCAGCCCGGTCTCGGTCATCAGCGCGGCCTGTTATCAAACCGGTCGAACCGGATGCCGACCGCCGGGTAGAGGTAGATCGGCATGGTCTCGGCGATCAGCTGAAGCTCGGCCCGCTGGCTGATGGTGTCGTAGTCGGTCTGCCCGCGCATCGCCCCGGTCCGCAGGCTCTCGTTGACCACGCCCTTGAAGACGTAGATGCCGTCCACCTCGGCGATCCGATGATCGGCTGTCCACCGGTTGACCCGGATGACGTAGTCCCGACGCCAGAGGTCGGGTAGGTGCTCGGTCTGGACTGAGTTGGCGATCGGGTGCCAGAAACCGCGCTTGCCGAAGGTCTCCTCGTCGTTGGCGTCGGTGAAGATCGCCCAGGCCCGGAACGCGGCGGCGACCCCGCCGTCGAAGGTGGTGCCGTAGCAGCGGTCGCAGTCGTAGCGCTCCCCCTGCTTGTAAATATCGTCATAGCAGGCCGGGCAGCGGGGCACCACATCCTGGGCCTCATTAGGGTGGTGCATGTGCAGCAGGACGCACTCTTCGCCGTGGGACATCAGCGAGTCGCGCACCGACTGGCGGGCCTGCCGGATCGCATACGGTTC
>JBASXE010000300.1:0-1815 GCA_049276875.1 Roseovarius sp.
CCCAAGGGCCGTAGACGGTGAAAAACCGGAACATGGTCGTGGGCAGGTCGTGCAGATGCGCATAGGAGTGGCCCATCGCCTCATTGGCCTTCTTGGTCGCCGCATAGATGGTCAGCGGGTGATCTGCTTTGTGCGTCTCTGCATAGGGCATAGCGGTATTCGCGCCATAAACCGAGGAGGTGGAGGCCATCAGCAAGTGCTGCACTTTGTGCGCGCGCGCCATCTCCATCACATTAAAGCTGCCGACAAGATTGGTTTCGATGTAGGCGCGCGGGTTCTCAAGGGAGTAGCGCACGCCCGCTTGTGCCGCGAGATGCACGATCACTTCCGGCTGAAACGTGGCACATGTGGCGGTGAGGGTTTCCATATCCTCGATCATCGCCACCGTGTCGGAATAATTCGGATGCGGCGAGAGCTGCGCGCGGCGTGCCTCTTTCAGCGCCACCTCATAGTAATCGGTGAGCGCGTCGATCCCATGGACCTCATGCCCTTCCTCCAGCAAAAGCTGTGCGAAGTGAAAACCGATAAATCCGGCGCTGCCGGTGATGAGGATCCGTGTCATAGTGTTTTGCTCTGCTCGTTCTTTTGGGTATCAGTGTTGCGCATATCGCGCCGCTTGCCAATTCGTGGTTTGAGGGCGCGGTCTTTGTTGGTAGGGGTGGGATAGACGTTGGTTACGTATCATCCGGATAGAGGACGAGAGCAGGATGCAGATTGAGACGACGGCGCTGGAGGGCGTGCTGATCCTGACGCCGCAGCGCCATGGTGACGCGCGCGGATTTTTCTCCGAAAGCTGGAACCGGGCGCGGATGGAGGCGGCGGGCATCGACATTGATTTCGTGCAGGACAATCACTCGGTCTCCGAGGCGTCCGGCACGGTGCGGGGCCTGCATTTCCAGACGCCACCCCATGCGCAGGCCAAGCTGGTGCGCTGCGGGCGCGGCGCGCTTTGGGATATTGCGGTGGATATCCGGCGTGGCAGCCCAACCTATGGGCAGTGGATCGGCTGCGATCTGAGCTTCGAGAACGGGCGTCAGCTCCTGATCCCGGCGGGGTTCGCCCATGGTTTCGTTACCCGAGCGCCCGGGACGGAGATTATCTACAAATGCTCTGACTATTATGCGCCGGATTGTGATCGGGCCTTGGCCTTTGACGACCCCGATATCGGGATTGACTGGGGCGTGGAGCGTGATCAGGCGCAGCTTTCGGCCAAGGATGCGGCCGCACCCTGCTTTGCCACATTGGACAGCCCTTTTGTATATCAGGCCGCGCCATGAAACTCCTGGTGACGGGCGGCGCGGGTTTTATCGGCTCGGCCGTGGTGCGACTGGCTGTGGCGCGCGGGCATAGCATTGTGAACCTCGATGCACTGACATATGCGGCGTGTTTGGAGAATGTGGCCTCTGTGGCGGATGCGCCGGGCTATGTTTTTGAACATGCCGATATCCGCGATGCGGGCGCTCTGACGCGGGTGTTTGCGCAGCATGAGCCCGACGCCGTGCTGCATCTGGCCGCCGAGAGCCATGTGGACCGCTCCATCGATGGGCCGGGCGCCTTTATCGACACCAATGTTACGGGGACCTACACGCTTTTGCAGGCCGCACGCGCCTATTGGGAGGGCGCGGGCCGGTCCCCGGCGTTCCGGTTCCACCATGTCTCAACGGATGAGGTCTACGGCTCTCTTGGCCCCGAGGGGCAGTTCACAGAAGATACGCCTTATGCGCCGAACAGTCCCTATTCCGCCTCAAAAGCAGCAAGCGACCATCTGGTCCGAGCATGGGGCGAGACCTATGGCCTGCCGGTTTTGCTGACGAA
>JBASXE010000301.1:0-2628 GCA_049276875.1 Roseovarius sp.
GCCATAGACATAGGCGTTCATACCAATCTCGCCCGCCCCACCCAGGGGAAGGTAGATTACTCTTTCATTGCTCATTTCGGCCTCAGCCTTTCTTGTTATACGCGTGGATCACGGTCAAACCGTGCATCGTCAGATCTTCCTCGAGCACGTCGAACAACGCCTCGGTTTCGTTGAATAAGGGGGCAAGGCCCCCGGTGCCGATGATCTTCATCGGACGGTCTCTCTCGGCGCAGATGCGCGCACAACATTCCTTCACAAGGCCCACATAGCCCCAGAACACGCCTGCCTGCATACACGCCACGGTGTTCGTCCCAATAGCGCCCTGCGGTTGGGTAATGTCGATATGCGGCAATGCCGCAGCGGCCATATGCAGAGCCTCAAGGCTCAGATTCACCCCCGGCGCGATCATCCCGCCGATATAGGCCCCGTCGCCCGCCACCACATCAAACGTGGTCGCGGTGCCAAAATCCACGACGATCAAATCGCCGCCATGCCGGTCAAAAGCACCCGCAGCATTCACCAGACGGTCCGGCCCCACAAGCGTGCCTTCATCGACCCTTGGCAGGACTGGCAGCGCGCAATCCGGTTTACCTACCACCATTGGCCGGCAGCCAAAGAAACGGTCCGAAAACACCCGCAAATTATAGACCACACGCGGCACCGTGGACGAGATGATGACCTCATCAATCTCCACCTCGATGCCGTAATGCTTCACCAAAGTGGAATACCATGTGAAATATGCATCCGCCGTGCGCGCGTGATGGGTCGACGTGCGTAATGTGCACAGAAATTGCGTGCCGTCCCAGATTGAGAAGACAGTATTGGTATTGCCGCAATCAATCGCCAGAAGCATCAGCCGCCCCTTGGAAAAACACATCGGCCGCCGGGATGGCATGCCGCTTTTCGCGTCCTGATAGAACAAGATGCCCTGCGGCGTCCACCGTCTCGAACCGACCGGTAATCTCTTCGGTGCCCGTGCGCGCCGTGATCACCTCGCCCAGCCGGGCCGCCCGCTCCAGCCAATCCTTGCGGATCGGCGCAAACCCATGCGCTATGAACTGCGCCTCGCGGGCTGCATAAGCTGGGGCGAGCAGGTCCAGAAACCCCTCAGGGCTGAGGCACAGCCCCGCAGCCTCCCTCAAACTCACCGGCGCAAACGCAGCCCCCTCCGCCGCTTCCGGCGCATGGGCAAGGTTCACCCCGATCCCGATGGCCAGATGTGTCCCCCCCGTCCCAAACCCACTGCTTTCCAGCAAGATACCCGCCAGCTTACGGTCCGAAAGCAAAACATCATTGGGCCATTTCAGCGCCAGATCCGCACGCACACCCGCAGCTTCCAAAGCATCATAAAGCGCCAGTGCCGCCACGAAACTGCGCAGCGCAACCTGCTCGATGGGCTCAGCGGGCTGCATCACCAAAGTCGCCGCAAAATTCCCCTCAGGATCCGACCAAGGTCGCCCGCGCCGCCCGCGCCCCGCCGTTTGGCGCAGCCCGAGGATCCATGTCGGCCCGCTCAGCTCACGCGCTACGCGCATCGCTTGCGCGTTGGTGCTGTCCACCTCGGCCAGAACCCGCCGCCCCACTCCGTCGGGCCAGGCTTTCTTCTTAGCCCAAATACTCAAATCCGTGTCTGGCGCCTCTGCACCACGCTCAGTTGACAAGCGTCGCCGCCGCCGCCTGCGCCGCGGCCTCGATCCCAAACAGGTTCAGGCCGGGGAACCAAGATACCCCGATCAGCACGGCCGAAACCATCAAAAAGCCCCAAAGAACGGCAGAGCCGGGCGGGTCCAGCGCCTCGCGCCCCTCTCCAAAATACATGAAGAAGACAATGCGAAGGTAGTAATAGGCCCCAATCACCGACGCGATCACACCGGCAATGGCAAGCCACGCCAAGCCGCCATCATAGGCCGCGCGCAGGACGTAAAACTTGCCGAAGAACCCCAGAAGGGGCGGCACGCCCGCCAGGCTGAACAAAAGCACCAGCATGGCAAGCGCACGCCCGGGATGCGCCTTGGAATACATGTTGAGCGAGGCGATATCCGTCACCGGCTGGCCGTCTTTCTGCATCGACAGGATGAAGGCGAACGTGCCCACATTCATCGTCACGTAAATCGCCATGTAAATCAGCATCGCCTGCACGCCAAACGCCGTGCCCGCCGCAAGGCCCATCAGGGCAAAACCCATATGCGCGATCGATGAATAGGCCATCAGCCGCTTGATATCCGTCTGGCCAATCGCCGCAATCGCCCCGAGGAACATCGACAGCACACTCAGAAGGGCCACGATCTGTTGCCAGTCCTTCACGATCCCGCCAAAGGCGTCATGCACGACGCGCGCGAAAAGGGCCATCGCCGCCACTTTGGGAGCGGTGGCGAAGAATGCGGTGATCGGCGTTGGCGCGCCCTCATAGACATCGGGCGTCCACATATGGAAGGGCACGGCGGAGATCTTGAAGGCCATGCCCGACAGAACGAAGACCAGACCCAGCAGCAGCCCCAGGGACGCCAGGCCATCCGCAGTCTCGATGATGCCCGTAAAGAGGGTCGTGCCCGCATAGCCGTAAACCAGTGACGCGCCATAGAGGAGCAAACCTGAGCTGAGCGCGCCCAGCACGAAATACTTCAACCC
>JBASXE010000302.1:0-2885 GCA_049276875.1 Roseovarius sp.
GACTTGCAGTCGCACAGGACCGCCTCGGCGGTGCCGGTGCGCGCGACGCGGTCCCAGTCCATGCGATGGTCCGTCATTCCGCAGCCCTCAGGAAAGCCGCGCCCCGGCGATATGGGCGATGGCCAAGATAGACGCGCCCGCTATCTCGGCATACGCGGGCGAGCTCCACCGCCGGAAGGACGCCGGCTTCAGTTTCGACGATCACACCGGCATGGGTGATCCGGCAACGAACGGTGGCCGACGGACCGAGTTCCGCGCGCACGAGTGTCTCGACAAGGTCCACGAACGCCAGGTCGTCGGCGGTAACGGCAATGCCCGTCTCGATCCGGCTGGCAAGACAGGGCTGCGCCGGAAGCGCGGCCAGATCGCCAAGGCGCAGTTCACGCGCCAAGGCGTAGATGGCTAACTTGTCGAGACCGGCCTCGACATAGGGATGCACCACCCACCAGTGCTGCGCGGCCTCAAGGCCGGGACGAAAATCGCCCAGATCGTCGGTGTTCGTGCCGGAGGCGATCCTGCCTTCCGTCAGCCCGGCAATGGTGGAATAGAGATTAGACTTGCAGAAGAAGCATCGGTTCACAGGATTTGCGCGATAGCGCGGATCCTCGAATTCACCCGCATCGACGATGTCGAGCCGCCACCCGGCGCGCATGGCATGCTCCCTCACCCGTCGGGTCGCCAGTTCGGGAACGGCGGGCGAGATGGCGTGCACCATGCGGGCCCGATCTTTGAGGACAGCATGCGCCACATGCGCCAGCGTCATGCTGTCCACACCGCCGCTGACCGCTATGGTCAGCGCGTCATGGCGGTAAAGCGCGTCTGCCAGTCCCGACATCATTGCTCGACCTCCCGCGCCTTTGCGCGCCGCTCTTCCAGGGTCGGCAGGATTGCAAGGCCGTCGCTATCGGCCTTGACCGTCTCGGCCAAGGCGCGCAGCGCACGCTTGCCGCCGGGCACGATCTCGCGCGGGAGGACGAGTCTCTGATCCTGGCGAACGCGGAGACCGAGCGTCGAGGTCTGTGCGAACACGGCTTGCGCGATCTCATCCGCCCTTGCCGGCACGGCCAGCACCCTGAAACCCGTGCAGGGTCGGCCCTTCTTTCCGGTCAGCGGTATGGTCACGACATCAAGCACACCTTCGCGGGCCCGCAAATGATCGGCCGCCACGGCGATCTCTTCCCCGGTCATGTCGTCGACGTCCCATTCCAGAACGGCGACCGTGTCCTTGTCCTGCGCGGCCCCTTCGATCACCTGCACAACCACCACATTGGGAAGGCCCGGCAAATCCCGGGTGCCTGCGCCATGGCCGGTTGCGCGCAGGCGCCCCATGGGGCGGGCCCGGAGAGGCAACGCCGTCGAGATATGACGCATGATCGCGGCCCCGGTGGGAGTGACACGCTCGCCGGGGATGCCGTCGTCCTGAACCGCGAGGCCTTGAAGCAGCCGGGCCGTCGCCGGGGCGGGAACGGGAAGGCGCCCGTGCGCCGTCCGGATCGTGCCCGCGCCGAGGGGCAGAGGATCGAAACTCCAGCTCCAGCCATCCAAGAGTGCGATCAGCACACCCGCAGCGGTCAGATCGGCCAGCGTGTCCCAATCGGCGATCTCGTGGAAATGCACCTTTTCGAGCGGCACGCCATGAACCGCGGCTTCGGCCTCGGCCAGACGCCTGAGCATGGCGCGGGCATGGTGCCGGGCGTCCCGAGGCAGATCCGCAGCCGCCATCATGCTGTCAAACTCGGGATAGTGGATCGGCGCGGACTGGTCCTGATCCGGCACGACGAAGGAACGGGCGGCCATCCCCGCCTTTGCAACCGGCGCAAGCGAGGCGGCCCGGCCCGGCAACACCGCCCGCGTCGCGTCCAGCACGGCGTCGGTGAACTCCGGGAAGGCATCCAACATCCCGGCGACGAACATGTCGCCCGCGATGCCACCCAGCGGCGTTATATGGACATGCCCGCTCATACCGAGGGCCCAAGGCGCGAGATCACCTCCTCGCCTTCCCGATTCCGCTCGACCGCCGTCAGGGCGCCGCCGCAGACCAGGCCGACCAGCCCTGTCAGTTCCGGCAAGAGCGACGCGCGGTCGCGCAAGCCGCGAAACACCTCCGAGGCATCGAAATCGATTTGGTTGGGGAGACGCCTTGCGGTATCGGGATTTGCCGTCAGCTTGATCGTCGGCGCCAGCGCGCTGCCATAGGGATTGCCTTGCCCGGTCGTGAAGATGACAAGCTGCGCCCCGCCGGCGACCATGGACGAGATGGATTCGGGCGAGAGCGTGGGCGTGTCCATCACGTGAAGGCCCGGACCCGGGATCGGCTCGCCTTCGGCGAGCGCGCCGGAAATCGGCCCGGTGCCGCCCTTGGATATCGCGCCCAGCGACTTCTCTTCCAGTGTCGTGATACCGCCTTCATGGTTCTGCGGCCCCGGGTTGCCGATGTGAATGTCATGTCCGGCGGCTTCGGTGATCGCGTGGCGGGCCTTGACCAGAGCGCGCAGGCGGTCAGAGACGTCCTGCGATACGCAGCGGGCATAAAGCCCCGGCTCGCACCCGAGCCATTCGAGCGTTTCGGCAAAGACGGCCGCGCCGCCGGCGGCGATGTGGTGATCGAAGAGATCGCCCACCATAGGATTGGCGACGATGCCCGACGAGGCGTCCGAGTGCCCGCACTCCGCGGCGATCACGAGGTCGGACAGCTGGCAGGGCGCCCGCGGCACCGCTTGCAGGTCCGCCAGAAAGCGGCGCCCCTCGTCGATCGCCGACCTTGTCATCGCCGTGCCGTCCTCGCCCCAGCGCTGGAGCGAAAATCCCGCTGCAGCCCGTCCCGTCTCGGCGACCGCCTTCTCCATCCCGGCGCAGAGACCGTCATCCGGCGCCAGGATCAGAAC
>JBASXE010000303.1:0-5978 GCA_049276875.1 Roseovarius sp.
CCCTGGCGGAGCGTCTCGGCGGCATTGTTGATCACCCCGACCAAGGCCGCGTTGGCAACACCTGACACAAGTGTCATCACGAGAAAAAATCGCTTGCCGTCTTGCTGTCCTTCGAACAGCAAGCGACGCATGTTCAGTTGCCCCATAGGAGACTGTCCGTTCTTACATTTCCTGACCCCCCGAAATGCCTGATGGCATTGCGGGCGGTCAGCCCCGTACAGCGTATCGTTGCAACAATAGCTTGGGTCAACGGTATGGCGCGCTTTTTTTGCATTAGAGGGTTGAAACTGGGGCCATGCACGCTCAGGATAAAGGCTCTGTGTGCGGCACCGGGGGACCCCATGTCCAAGATACGCGATTTTGTGGAAGATCAATTTCTGATCGAATTTGACGACACGTTTCCCCCTGACACGGATTTGTTCAAAGCCGGTGTCATGGATTCTTTTGGCTATATCCAGATGATACGGTTTCTTGAATCGGAATTCGGAATCACATTCAGCGAAGCTGAAATGACCGGTGATGTCTTGGTCAGCCTGGCCCAGGTGGAAAGCGTGGTGGCCAGTAAAATAGCCGCCACTCGCGTGGCGTAGCGCCGGGCGATGTGCGGCATTGCTGGGGCCATCGGCCCATTGCTCAACGGGCCACACTCTGAACGCATCGTCCACGCCATGCTTGCGCGTATCGGCCATCGCGGCCCGGATGGTGCGGGCTATGTCATTGATGATGGAATCGCCATGGGCACCGTTCGTCTGTCGATCCTTGATCCCAATGCCGGAATACAGCCTATGGATGATGGCGCCGGGCGTTGGTGGATTTGCTATAATGGCGAGATTTACAACTACCGCGAACTGCGTGACATGCTTGTGTCGCTGGGTCATCGCTTTGTCACAACTTGCGACACCGAAGTAGTCCTGCGCGCGTTTATCGAATGGGGTGTGGCCTGTCTGCCAAAGCTGAACGGCGGATTTGCCTTTTCCATCATGGACCGCACGACAGGCGACACCTACCTTGCCAGAGACCGGTTCGGCAAACGCCCGCTGTTCATCAGCCGCCAGAACGGCAGCATCGCCTTTGCGTCGGAAATGAAGGCGTTTCTGGACATTCCGGGTTTCGAGTTCCGACCCGATACCGCTGAAATCGCGTCCATTCTTGGGCAATGGACCCCCCTGCCCCACCAGACCGGGTTCGAAGACATCGAAAGCCTGCCGATGGGGCATTACGCGGTGATCACCCGCGATGGCACCATGACCCAAAACGCCTACGAAGCGCTGAGTTTTGCGTCAGAGACACCTGTGGCCAACGAACAGGAGGCAAAGCAGGCGATCCGCGAGCGGTTGCGGCGCAGTGTTGAATTGCGTCTGCGCAGCGATGTGCCGGTTGGGGTGTACCTGTCTGGCGGCGTGGATTCCGCCATTGTGGCATCGCTGGTCTGTGATGTGACCGGTCAGGCGCCGTCGACCTTTTCGGTGGAATTCGAGGATGCGGAGTTTGACGAAACTGCCGATCAACTGCTGGTCGCAGACCATCTTGGGACATCACATCACGCGCAGCGGATCAGCCATGCCGACATCGCCAATGCGCTGCCTGATGCCGTGTATCACGCCGAAGTGCCAACGTTCCGCAGCGCCTTTGTACCGATGTTCCTGCTGTCGCAGCGGACCCGCGCCGAAGGGATCAAGGTTGTCCTGAGCGGCGAAGGCGCTGACGAAGCGTTCTTGGGTTATGATCTGTTCAAGGAAACCCTGTTGCGCAGCGCGTGGTCGCAGATGGACGAAGACATGCGGTCCGCAAGGCTTGGCAGGCTGTATCCGCATCTGTCGCATTTTGGCCCTGCCGACACGGCCGCTCTGAGCGGGCTTTACGCGCAATTCGCACAAGAACAGATGGCGGGTCTGTTTTCGCATGAAATGCGGTTTCAGAACGGGCGCTTTTCGGCCCGGTTATTAAAAGACCGCACTGGTCCTTTCGACTCCATTCAGTCTCTGGTCGCCGAATGCCGGAATTATGCAACGTTCACCCCTGTGCAGAAGGCGCAGTGGTTGGAATACAAGACATTGCTGCCGGGCTATCTTCTGTCCACCCAAGGCGACCGTATGGCCCTGGCCCACGGTGTTGAAAACAGATGCCCTTTTCTGGATCCTGACGTGGTTGCCCTGTCCAATGCCGTCAACCTGAAATTCGACGACGGGTTCGACGAAAAGCGTCTGCTGCGCGAGGCATTTCGCGGGCGTGTCCCTGATGCCATTGTGGACAAACGTAAATTTCCCTACCGCGCCCCTGATGCCGCCGCGTTTGCCGCGACACGGCCCGATTACCTTGACGCGGTTTTAAGCGAGGCGGAACTGGCGCGTCTGCCGCATCTGGATGCACGTTTTTCCGCGCGATTGGCCGACAAGGTGTTGAACCGCGCCTCCGAAGACACAAGCACCAAGGAAAACCAGACATTCCTCTACCTGCTGTCCATGACATTGCTGCACCGACAATTCACCTTGGGTGAAGGGGCGACACACCCCAGCTTGCCCCCTCTACAGCGGCAAGTGGATCTGCGCTGCGCCGCGTGAGGCGCTATGGCTCCCATGGGAATTTCATGTCGGTGGTGTAGCGGCGAATGCCTGCAATGACGTCTGGGTCTGAAAACATCTGCCGATTTGCCGACAACGCCGCCGCCCGGTCTGTGATGGGATCACCCGAACACTGCGCCATATAGGATTTATAGTGCTCAAGGGCCGGTTTTTGAAGACGCGCCAATCGCGGTATTTCACGCTGCAAGGCGGTTTCCGGGTCATCCACCACCATGTCAACAAGGCCTGCGCGATGTGCGTCCTGCGCCGAAACAGGCTTGGTCATCAGCGTCATGCGATGCGCCGCCTGTCGCCCGGTGCGCTGGATCAAGAACGGCAGCACACAGGCCGGGTACAAGCCAAACAGCAATTCGGAAAGCGCAAAACTTGCGCTGGGCGCGGCAATCACCAGATCACAAGCAGCCACAAAGCCGACACCACCTGCATTGGCCCTGCCCTGCACCAAGGCTATGCTGACAAACGGTCCTTCGGCCAACACCTGCCAAACGTCATAGAGCGGCGCAGGGTCGCCGCTATTGCCACCTTCTGAAACAGCTGCGAAATCGCCGCCCGCACAAAACACGTCTGCGCCGCCTTCGATCACCACGATGCTGACCGGGGACGCAAGGTGGGAACAGTCGGCAAGAACCTTGCCCAGTTCGGCGATCATGGTTGCATCGATGGCATTGTCTGCGTCAGGCCGGTCCAACCGGATACGGCATACGGGGCTTTTTGTGCTGACGATCAAGGTTTGATAGTTCATCGTCCCGGTCCCACGATCAGCGCGGTGGCAATCCCGCCAAACCCAAAGGATAACTTAAGGCTGTGCCTGAACATATGCGGCTCACTGCTTTGCCCGACCCACGCGAATTGATCATCCAGCGGGGTCACAAGATTGCGGTTTGCATGCAGGCGGCTTCGCCCCATCTGCACCAGAACTGCCGCCAGTTCGACGGCACCTGCGGCTGCAAGCGGATGACCAAGGATTGATTTTGTCGCGTTAATGCGAGCGTGTTGCAGATCAAGACGACGCAGGCTGGTTAATTCAGTATCATCGCCCGCAGGTGTGCCGGTGGCGTGCGCGCTGACATGGTCAATGTCGCGCACCGCGATGCCCGCATCAGCGATGGCGCGCAGCACTGCGGCGACTTGACCGTCTGTTCCGGGCTGGGGGCCGCGGGTGCCATCGACCGTTTGCCCCACACCGCGTATCACACCATGGCATCTATCGGCTGTATCCGCTTGCAACACCAAAGCGGCACAGGATTCACCATAGATGAACCCGTCGCGGTCTTTATCCATCGGGCGGCACGCGCGTTCAGGCGTTCGCGCATACCGGGCAGACCCCATCGCGCCCGATGCGCGCAATGCCTGCAAGTCATGTGACCCCGGATCATTAAAAATCCCGATCACGATACATGCGTCTGCCCGCCCTGTGCGGATCGCATGCACGCCTGCGATAATAGCGGCGGACCCGCTGGCAGACGCTGCCCCAACCGTTTGGGCAAAACCGCGAATGGGGCGATGGGCGCAGGCGAGACCGCAAACATCGGTATCCAGAAAGACATAAGCATGGCTGGGCGGTACGTAATCCAGTCGCTTTGCATAGGTTGCCTTTTCGAGGTCCTGTTCCCGCTCGGCAAGGTTTGAGCCCCCAACGATCACCCCAATTCGTTCGGGCGCTACAGCGTCAAGGTTTGCATCATTCCATGCCTCGTCCAGCACGGCCATCGCAACGCGGGCCGGCAAGGTGGCATGGCGCGCCAACCTCCGGGGCAAAACATCGGGAGGGTCCGGCATTTCCACACCGATAAATGGCGCAGAACCATCCGGTGCAACGCGCCCTTTGCGCAACAAGACACCAACGAGGTTCGGGGCCTCGAACAACGCCGTTTCAAAGGCATCGCGCCCATAGCCTGCGCCACAAGCCAGCCCCAGTCCGGTGATGGCGACGGTCACGCGGCGCTGTGCAGGTTGGCCAGTAGATCGGCTAATTCACCTATGTTCGCGGGGCCATGCACGTGGGTCATTGGCACCTTCAGGTTCATCTTTTCCAGCACCGTCAACAAAACTTCGCTGCGCTCGATGGAATCAAGGCCAAGGTCGGCCATCACGTCATCCGGTCCAATCGACTGATCCGAAAGTTGCGGAAGGATATCGCGAATTTCGGTGGCGATCATGCCTATGATATGCGTGCGATCCATCACGGGTGCCCCTGCTAAGTCCAAGAATAGCTGCGATGATAGCCCGACACGCCCTCCAGAACCAGCCTGCCGCTGACACCGTTCACCGCGCACGGGACAGTATCGCGCGCAACCTGCGCATCCTTTGTCCCGAACCGGACAACCGACGCGCCCGCCAACAGCGTTTCGTATTCATCCATGGACAACGCGTACCGCGCATCAAGCGCCCCGGAAATGCCCATTGCCGCCACGCGGTCGACGCTTTGACCGTCAGCAACACCACTGAAAAATTCGGAACAACAGCCGGACCCATAGGAAAACAGCCCGATACGCGCGGGGTCTGAAATGCCCGCATGTGCCAAGGTTCCTGCCAGCGCAAAGAAGACCGAACCCCCGGCAGTATTGCCAACCCTTTGCCCAAATCGAAGGCTGGGGGCGAGGCGCATGTCAAAATCCGCGGCGATGTCAGCGGGTTTCGCTTTGTAATGAGTACGCATCAGGTGGCGATGCGCGCCTTTGACCATGCCGCCAAACGGTGTGTGAAAACACAAATGCCCAAAGCTTGTCTTGAAATCGGCCCCTTCGACCCGGCGCGCATAATCGGCAAACGCCCCTGCCGCGCAATCGAGATACGCCATAAGCGACAGGTCTGCATCGCCTGCTTCGGTGTCCGGGCCGGGCCGACAGGTGTCCATCACTTCGAACGCGTGATTGCCATAAGCCCCCACGTCAAGCCGCAGGACATGCGGCGTGTCCGACACCAATATGGCAGCAGCGCCCGCGCCCGATGTCGGCTCGGAATAGGCCCATTCCTGAACTGCGTTTGCGTCAGCGAGCGCAAAGCGCGAAATATCGGTTGTGATCACCAACACCTTGGCACCCGGCGATGTGCCCGACAGCACGAAATTCGCTGCCATTTGCAGGCCCGCAGCCCCAGAATAGCAGGCTTGCTTGATTTCGAACAAACGCGCGTTCGAAGGCAGTTCCAGATAGCGGTGCACCCATGTCGACAGGGATTTGCCAAAATCAATACCCGATTCAGAGCACACGATGACCATTTCGATCCGCGCTTTTTCATCCGGCATCAGGGCATCGACCACCGGTTTTGCAGCGTTGACTGCAAATGTCACGGGGTCTTCGAACGGCAATGCAACGGCCTTTTCCCGCATCATCAGGTTTTCGAACCGTGGCAGGTCAAGCCCCCTGTGATCACACAAATCGAGCACATCCAGAC
>JBASXE010000304.1:0-11674 GCA_049276875.1 Roseovarius sp.
GCAGCCTTCGCACCAGATCTCGTCATTCTTCAGATGGTCGAGCGAGACGTGCCGCTCTTGACCCTCGGCAGGGAGTGACGCCGCGGCAACATGGCCAAACGTGACGTCGCGTCGCATGCCTGCCGGATCCGGCTATCTATGGATTTTGCCCCCCGCACAAACGCGGAATATATATTTTGACAACAATAACAATGCGTAAGACGAGCCGTTGCACCTTTGCAAGCCGCTCTTAACCAACACGCCTGACGGTTTGAGATTTCATTAACGCATTGGCAACATTCGAGTTCAACAGCCAGTTGAGCCAAGTAAAAAATTGTACTGTTTTGAAAGGTTAATCAAATGAATAAACTCTTTCCCCATCATCGCTGCGAGTGTTGCCGCAAGTGCAGGAGGGGCAAATGACACCCCCTCAATGGACAGCCCGGACTGGACAGGGGTTTATGTGGGCGGTCAACTTGGCTCTGCCTCCATCGACACAGTTTTCCCGGGCGTCGAAGGCACTGGGTTCATCAGCGGCGTGACGCTTGGCTATGACTACGATCTTGGCGATTGGGTTGTCGGTGCAAGTTTGGAATACGACTGGATGGATATCGAACTCAGCACACTCGTGCCACTTGAGGCCGAGAGCGTCTGGCGCGCGAAACTCCGCGGCGGTTACAAACTGGGTGATGGGTTGTTCTACGGAGCCGCCGGTCTGTCCGGGGCCGACACCAACATTCGCGGCTATGCCGATGGTGGCTTCGTCGGTGTTGGCTACGAACACATGGTGATGGAGAATTTCTCGGTGGGTGTTGAGGCCCAGTATCATCAGTTCGAAGATTTTCGGCTGGCCGAGGCCAACCCGGAAGCGTCCGTGTTTCAGTTTCGCGCCGCCTATCGTTTCTAGCATCTTGTGCTATGCGCGGCGGGCAGACATGCCCAAACGCACGTTCACAGCTTAAATTGAGCCACAGGGCCCGAGGAATATCCCCTCGGGCCCTTCTGGTTTCAGGTCCAGTGTGCGACCGAGCGGCGCTCATAGCTTTCGCGGAACTGCCCCGTAGAGATGGGCATCAGCTCGCCCGTGCCCCAATCGAGGATCACGGCGTATTTGCGCACGGCGTCCATCTCGTTGATCTGGCCGTCCTTATACATCTGCGCCACCTCCTCGGGGTCGGTGCGCGCCCACGCGACGCGGTTGGCGCGGATATGATCACGGGCCTTCTCGGTGGCGGCGACGTCGATCTCATAGTCGAGCATATCGGCATCGTTCACCTTGATCACCACACCGTAGTCAAGCTCGGCGCGTCCAACGGACACATACTCGTCGATCACATCTTCGAGCACGTGTTTGGTATCACGCTCCATCGGGTCGCCATATCCCCCACCGCCCGCCGTGGGTCGCGTGAAGCGGTCCCCGCTCTTGATCTTGTAGTTGGAAAAGACCGAGCCCAGCCACTTCTCCTCGCCCGTCTCCCCATCGGCGATCATCAGGCCGTGGGGCATAGATGGCAATCCGCCCTCCACCCCCCAGACCACCGCCCGCTCACGGTCGCAGATATAGGAGATCACGGTGTTTTCCGCCTCCAGCAGGGTCGAGGCCTTGATGACCCCCGCACCGCCGCGCCATTTGCCCGGGCCGGGGCTGTCTTGCATGATCTGAAACTCGTCCGCGCGGGTGGGGTTCACACGCTCATTGCCCTCGGAGGGTTGCGACATGAGGCCGGTGCCGAAACACGCGGTGGTCACGTCACTGCCATCCTTGCCGTTGCGCCCGCCCCAGCCGCCGGGCAGCCATTCGTAGAACATGTAGATGGGTTTCTCGGGCTTGCGCAGGTCATTGCCCCCCGCCAGCAGGTATTCAAGGTTGAACGCACAGGCGATGGCGCGTTCCGGCATGATCTGGGACCACATCTCGAAGATGGCGTTCATGATCTTCTCGAACGGCATCAGGAACCCGGTCACGGCCACGGGCCATTCGGCACTCACAACGCTACCCTTCGGGGCTTTCACATCGACCATACGGTAAAAGCCGCTGTTCATCGGCAGATCCGGGAAGAAGGTCTTCATCCCCGCCACCACGGCCGAGAAGGTCGCGCCATGGGCCGAGTTGTAGATCGACGAGATCGTCGGGTGACTGCCCTCGAAATCATAGGTGATCTGATCGCCCTTGATCGTCATCTTGATGTGGATGGGAATCATTCCCTCGCCCGCGCCGGGGTCGCGGTCGATGTAGTCCACCGCCTCCCATGTGCCGTCGGGCAGTGCCGCAATCCGCTGCCGGACCGAGCGTTCCACATAATCCTGCACAGCACTCATGCCCTGCATCACCTGTTCGCGGCCATATTTCGCGACAAGGCGCTGAAGCTCGCGCTCGGCCACTTGAGTTGCCTGCGCCTGAGAGTGGATGTCGCCGATGATGGAGGCCGGGTCGCGGGTGTTGGCCGCGATCATATTGGCCACGTCCGAACAGAACTTGCCCTTGTGGAAGAGACGGATGGGCGTAATCCGCACCGCTTCTCCAAACATCTCATGGGCGGCCACGTTGAACGATCCGGGGACCGAGCCACCAAGATCGGACCAATGCCCGTTGGATTGCGAGAAGCCGATCAGCGTTTCCTCGTCAAAGATCGGCCGAATGAGGCGCACATCGCTGAAATGCGTGCCACCTGCGTAGGGGTCGTTGATCGCGTAGACATCGCCGGGATACATATCTCCCTCAAAGACGCGGATCACATCCTTGCAGGTATAATGCAGCGTGCCGACATGGACCGCGATATCCGCATTGCCCTGTGCCACGCAATTGCCATCCGCATCATGCAGCCCGTTGGAGAAATCACGGTTGTAGATCACGAAGGAGTAACAGGTGCGCAGCATCTGCTCGGCCATCTGATCGACAGAGGTGATGAAGGAGTTTTTCAGAACCTCGAAGGTGACCGGGTCCAGCTCTGTTGTGTGTGTGGTGTTCATGGCTCAGCTCTCCACGCGCATAAGAATGTTCATATACTGATCGACCGTCACATGGGTGCTTGGTGGCACGACCACGGTGCTGTCCACCTGCTCAACAATGGCGGGGCCATCGAATTCGGCACCCGCCTTGAAGGCCGCGCGGTCATAAACCGGCGTGTCATGGGCCGCGCCCTTGAACCACACTTTGCGGGTGGTCATCGGCTCGGGTGTGTTTTTGACAACCTCATAGCTAGGCAACTCAGCCTTGGGCACGACCCCTGTGGCCTTGATCCCAACGCGGAAGATGCTGACTGGCGCGTCTTCGCGGCGGAAGTTGTATTCCCGCTCGTGCTGATCATGAAACCCGTTGATCAGATCGCTGGTCGAGGTGATTTTGCCAGGGGCAGGCACCGCCAGCGAGCGCCATTGGCCTTGATACATCATCTCTACTGTGCGCTGCAAAACCGTGTCCTTGGGGGCCACGCCTTCATGCCGCAAACGCTCAACTGCCTCGGCCTCAATGGAGGCGAAAGCGGCCTCCAGATCCTCGGGCTTGGTGCTGGCGGCATCCGCCATGAAGCTGTCGGAGAAATCGTGCTGGATATCCACCAGCAAGCAGCCCATGGCCGAGGTGACGCCGGGATTGGGCGGCACGATCACCACAGGGATCGACAGTTCCTTGGCCACGGCGGCACCATGCAAGGCCCCTGCCCCGCCAAAGGCCACCAGAGCGAAATCGCGCGGATCGTGCCCCCGGCTGATCGACAAGAGCCGCACCGCGTTGGCCATGTTGGCATTGGCCACGTCGATGACCGCCTCCGCCGCCTCGTGCAGTTCCATCCCGAAGGGGCCTGCCACGGTGTCCTGCACCGCCTTTTCGGCCAGCGCGGGGTCCAGCGTGATATCGCCACCCGCAAGGCTGGTGCCGAGACGACCCAGAACCACGTTGGCGTCCGAGTTTGTCGCGACCTCGTTGCCATTGGAGTAACACGCAGGCCCCGGACTCGCGCCCGCCGATTGCGGCCCGTTGCGCAAGGAGCCGCCCTCGTCGCGCCAAGCGAGTGAACCGCCGCCCGCGCCGATGGTCAGAACCTCGATCGACGGAAAGCGGATCGGGTAGCCGTATTCGATATACCAATCCTTGGTGACAGTGCTTTCGCCGCGGTAGGCCAGCGACACATCCGTACTTGTCCCGCCCATGTCGAAGCCGATGGAATTCTCATAGCCGCAAAGATTACCGATAAATCGGCTCGCAATCGCGCCCGCCGCAATGCCGGAGCCTGCCAGACGGGCCGCGAAATCCTTGACGCTCGCGGGTGTCATCACGCCGCCCCCGGTGTGCAGGAGCAACAGGTCGCGGGTATAGCCCCCATCGGAGAGCTTATCGCTCAGCCGCGAGACGTAATCGACCACAACAGGCGATACGGCGGCATTGACCATCGTGGTCGAGAACCGCTCATGCTCGAAAATCTCGGGCATGATCTGGCTGGAGATGGAGATATGCACATCCGGCATCACCTCGCGCAGGATCTCCTTCATCCGCCGCTCATGCGCGCCATTGACGTAAGAGTTGATGAAACAGACCGCGATGGCCTTCACATCACGTTTTTTGAGGATGGCGGCCACCCGGCGCGCCTCATCCTCGTCCAGCTCGGCGATCACCTTGCCCGATGCGTCTATGCGTTCCTTGACCGTAAGACGGTCCCGGCGCGGGATATAGGGCTTGGCCACATCCTTGTAGGTGTCCCAAAGGTCCTCCTTGTTGGAGCGACGGATTTCCACCACATCGCGGAACCCTTCGGTGCAGACCATGGCCGTGCGCGGCAATTGCCGCATGATCAGCGCGTTCGTCGCGACCGTGGTGCCATGCGAGAACATCGTCACATCCGCAAGATCGACCTTGGCATCCGCCACGCCGGTCATGATCGCGCGCATGGGATCATCCGGCGTGGAGGGGGTCTTTTCAATGCGGATCTGTCCGCTTGCCTCATCCATGATGACCACGTCGGTGAACGTGCCCCCCACATCGACTGCAACCCGTGTTTTTGTCATTTTGCGTTCCTGTCTTGTTATGTCTTTGCGCCCTGCCAAGGCGCGTCCCCGGGGCTGCGCGCGTCGCGCTCGGTCTTAGCCCTCGCGCGCCACGTTCAGGCGGGCCTGCCTGCGTGTGTCCGTCGGCGTGCAGCCAAAGCGCTTGCGGTAATGTTTGCAAAACTGCGCCTGATCGTAGAACCCCCATTTATGCGCGATCTGGGCTACGGTAGAGGTCTCACCCACCATGCGAAGCGCCTCGTCACAGCGCGTCAATCGCTTGTCGCGGATGTAGCCCACGATGGAGTTTTCCGTCTCTGCAAAGAGCCGTTGAAGATACCGCAGTGAGATGCCGCAGTTTTCGGCCACAAGTTGCGAGCTGAGGTTCGGGTTGGCGAGGTTGTCGCGGATATACTGCTCGGCACGTTGCAGATGTGCCGCGCGGATGGTCGAGGAATTGCTGTCAAGGATACGGTCGTCGCTGCGCATCGACAGACACAAAAGGTCCAGAAGATGCTGGCCCGCCATATCGCGCCCAGCATCAGGGATCATGTCGATACAGTCTATCGTGTTACGCACAGCACCCACGAAATAGGACCCTACCCCGGCGGTCGCATCAAAGGTCAATGAGCCCAGCCGGTCGGTGGCCCCAAGGCGCGAGCGCACGCTGGCGGTTGGCACCTTCAGCACCCAGAGGCGGTTGCGCTTGGCGTGCCAGAATTCGTAGGGCATATCGCCCCGCTCTACCAAAAACGCGCCGGGGCCGCATCTGGCATCGCGCGAGGCCTGCCTGAAATGGACATTGCCCTTGTGCGGGATGGTGATGAGCAGGCTCGCATCTTGTTCCTTTGCGAAATGTTCGCGGCGGCGATGATAGAGCACCCCGTCACATTCCATCTCCGACAGGCCCATGACGCCAAGCGACCATGATTTCAACTCGCCCTGAAACTCCGCCGCATTGTTGCATTCGGCCTCAAGCGAGAAATAGGTCTCGGACAGTTTACGCTGCCAGACATCGCTTTTGTCAGGCACTTGGAAATCAGCCGTCGAAAAATACATTGCCTCCCCCTACTGGCGCACAAAAGCCGTGAGCGCCTTTCCTTCAGTATCGCCAGAAGCCGCCGCCTAGACTTGGCGAAAAACGCATAAACCTTTGCAACGGGGCCCTCTCAGCTCTCGGGGCCGTCCTCGGCACTATCCAGAAACTCTACTTCCATGAAGGCAAATTCATAGTCATTTGCGCTCACCACGTCATGTTCGACACCCAGATCGCGAAAATAGGGAATACCCTTTTTCAGCTCCGCCCGTGTCACCGTGCCATCCTTGCCAGTAATCTCCAATGTGCCATCCTGCACCGGAACCACAACGTAATCATAGGCGTGCCTGTGCCACCCCGTATTGTCGCCCCGCCCGGCAAAGCGCCATTCAGTCACGCGGGTGCGCGGATTGTCTATATAGACCGTGGGCTTCGCCGTGCCCGTGGCGCCTGCATCACACATAAAATTCTACCTCCCTCGATTGCGCAGCGCATCGAGCGCCGCCCCAAAGATCAAGATCGCCCCGATCACCACGGGCTGCAACGCGCCATGGATCTGCTCAAGGTTCATGCCCACTGAAAGGCAGGTGATCAACAAAGCGCCATAAATCGGCGCCGAAATCCCGCCCGACCCGCCGCGCAAGGACGCCCCCCCAATCACCGCCGCGGCGATGCTGCCCAGCACCAGCGAGGTGCCGAGGTTCGGCTCGCCCGAGCCGGTTTGCGCGGTCATCAGGATGCCCGCGACGGAGGCCAGAACCCCCGCGCTCACATATGCGAAGAAAAGATGCTCCTTCACGCGCCGCCCGCCGACATGGGCCACGGCGTTGCTGTCGCCCAGCACATAGAGCACGCGCCCATGCACCGTCCGTGTCAGGGTGAAATGGATGCCCCACGCGACCAGCCCCGCGATCACCACAGGGATCGGCAAGAACAGGATCAACATCTGGTTAAAGCCGAAATTGAACGCATCTGGCAGGTTGAAGATGGGAAACCCACCCGAAATCGTGGTGGCGAACCCGGTGAAAATACTCATCGTGGCCAGCGTAACAACGAACGGGTTGATGCGCGCATATGCCACCAGCACACCGTTCACAGCGCCAATCCCCACACCTATGAGCAGCCCACAAGCCACACCCGCTGCGATCCCTGCGCTGGTGCCCATTGTGGAAATGAGCGCCGTCATCACCATCGAAGAGGCAACCGACACGAGCGACACATTGGCCCCAACCGACAGATCAAACCCCCGCGTGATGATGACCATCAACTGCGCACAAGCCACGAAAAAGAAAAGCGACGACTGCTTGAGGATATTGACCACATTGCCGCCCGACACCATCGCCGGCTGCAGAAACGCAAAGACGGCGACCACGGCCACAATCGCCAGGGGCAACAAAAGATGTGGCCCCATGCTGCGCAGGTCGACCCCCGGCGTTTGCGTTTGATCAGACATGTCGGCCCTTTCTGCTCTCGCGGAAGCTTTCTGCGGCAACCGCAATGATGATCACCAGACCGATGATGATGATGTGATACTTGCTGTCGATCCGCGCGAGGCTCATCCCGTTGCTGAGCACCGACAGGAAGAGTGCGGCCATGACGACCATCCCGATCCGCCCCACGCCGCCTTTCAGGGCCACACCGCCAATCACCGCGACCGAGATACTTTCCAGCATCAGGCTACTGCCCAGCGTCGCCTCGCCCGACCCCACCCGCGCGGTGAGGAAAAGCCCGACAATGCCCGCCAGAAGCGCGCTGAACACATAGGCCAGCCAGATATATTTGCGCGTGTTGAGGCCCGAGAGGCGCGACGCCTTCTCATTGCCCCCGACCGCATAGAAATACCGCCCCATCCGCGTCTGGTTCTGCATATACCAGATCACGAGGACCACGATCGCCGCCGCATAGACAATGTATGGCAGTCCAAAAACCTTGCCGCGCCCGATTTCGCGCGTGAAAAGCTCTGGCATGTCATAGATCGGCGTGCCACCCGTGACATAGCCCGCAATCCCCAGCGCAATCGTCATGGTGCCAATGGTCACCATGAAGGGCGAGATTTTCATAACGCTCACGAAAAAGCCGTTGGCGATCCCTACGATGATTGCAGGGATAAGGCCCATGAGACAGCCCAGAAGGGCGATCATCCCGACGCTTTCCACTCCCATCTCGGCCAGCCCTGCCATGGACAAGGCCGCACTGACCGAGGTCAGCGCCACAATGGCTCCAACCGATATGTCAAAGCCGCCGACGATGATCACCAGCATCTGCCCCGCCGAGATGATCGTGAGAAAGGATGCGTTGCGCAGCACGTTCACCAGATTATTGGTGCGCAGAAAGCGCGGCTCATAGAGCGCCAAGAGGACGCAAGTGAGCACCAAAACAATGGGCAAAATGCCCACGACGCGCAAAATACGGCCCATCCGGCTTTCCTGGCTCAGGCTTGCATCAGTCATTGCGCGGCCTGCCCGCCTGACGTGACCTCATGGTCAAAGAAATGCGACAAAAGCGCGTCTTCAGTGACCGCCTCGCCGTCAAGCTCGCCCACGACAGCGCCTTCCCGCATCACCAGAACCCGGTGCGACATATGCATGACCTCGGCCAGCTCGGACGAGGCGATAACCAAAGCCTTGCCCTGTTCGGTGAGCGTCTTGATCACGTCATAAATCTCCAGCTTGGCCTGAATATCGACACCCACCGTGGGCTCGTCAAACAAAAACACATCAAAGTCGCGCGACAAACCTCTGGCAATCATCAGTTTTTGCTTGTTGCCACCCGACAATTGATCCGCCTTGGCACTCAGGCCCGGCGTGCGAATCTTCAGCTTGTCGATCATGGATTGGGTAAAGCCCGTCTCGGCCTTGCGCCTCAACAAAACCTTGCTGCGCGAAAACGCCGGGTCGTCCAGCGCTGCAATCGTGCCGTTGAAGACCATGCTTTGATGCATCGCCAACCCTTCGGTCGCGCGATCAGACGGAAAATAACATATCCGCGCCTTGAGTGCCTTGCGCGGGTTGTGCCGCTCTAGCGCGACTCCTCCGGCGGTAATCCGGCCCTTGGCCACGCTTTCAAGCCCGAAGGCCGCGCGCAGCACTTCGGATTTGCCGCAACCTGCAAGCCCCGCAAAACCCAAAACCTCGCCCCGGCGCACGCTAAAGCTCACATTCTCGGCCAGACCGCTTTGCAGCGTCACATCCTCGAACCGCAAAACCTCTTCGCCCACATTGCGGGCCACATGCGGGAAAAACTCATCAAAGGTCCGCCCGGTCATCAGTTGCACAAGCTCCTTCTCGCTCGTGTCCTCATTGCGCACGGTGGCGATGAACTTACCATCGCGCAGAACGGTGATCCGGTCCGCAAGACGCTGAATTTCGGGCATCCGGTGCGAGACATAAACGATCCCCAGACCGTCCTCGCGCAACTGCTCGATGATGTCGAAAAGCTGGGCCGCTTCTTGGTCGGTGAGCGACGCGGTCGGCTCATCGAGGATCAGGACCTTGCAGTCCCACAAGAGCGCCTTGGCGATCTCAACCATCTGCTGATGGGCACGCCTCAGGCTGCTGACTTGCGCGGACGGATCAAGCGCAAAGCCAAGCCGGTCGAGAACAGTGGCCACCCGCGCACGCATCGCCGCCTTATCAAGACGTGCGCCGCGCATCATCTCGTGGCCAAGAAAGAGGTTCTCCTCGACCGTCATATCCGGGATCAGGCTGAATTCCTGAAAAACGATGCTCACGCCCTTTTTATGGGCAATCGCAGGGCTGAGCGTTCCCGCAGGGGCGGCAAAGAGAGCATATGTCCCCTCATCAAAGCCCTGAACGCCGCAAATAATCTGAATGAGAGTGGATTTGCCCGCGCCATTCTCACCGAAAAGGACATGCACCTCGCCCGCGCGCAGCTCGAACTGCATATCGTCCAGCGCCTTGAACGCGCCATAGGATTTATGCAGCCCCTTGATCTCGATCAGGGGGGCAGAGGAAGAACCGGGCGCCATTTCAGCGCCCGGTGTGTTTGCTTCAGAACTCATGCAGAGTTACTCGACCGAGTAGACCGGGTCCCAATCCGCCGGAGCGAAGGACCGGCTCAGGTCGAGATCATCGATATTGTCCTTGGTCACAACGGTCATCGAGGGGAAGAGATGCTTCATATACTCTTTACCCTCAAGGATGCGCACGGCCATATCCATGGTGATCCGCGCCTGCATGACCGGCGACTCGGTCACCGTGGCGGTCACGGCACCGGACTTGACCATATCGACCATGCCCTCGTTGGAATAATAGGCCGCAACCATCGCGTCCTCGATGCCCGCCTCTTCCAGAGCTTGGCCCGCAACTTCCGCCGTCACAGCCGTGCCGAAGATGATGTTCACATCGTCATGGGCCTGAAGCGCATCTTCCACGAGCTGGAGCTGAATGCTCTTGCCTGTGTCGCCGTATTTGGACTCGATCAATTCGATGGAGCTTCCTTCCACGGCACGGGTCACACCCTCGGTGGACGCCTCGGCCCAGCCAGAGCCCTGGGGACCGGGGAAGTGCACCATGCGCATGGGCGTGTCGCCTGCGATGGACTTGAGATAGTTCGCGCCCGCTTCGGCCGCATCATCGTAATTGGCGAAGATGCGCGCATCTGCCACATCGCTCATCGGGTTGATCACGCCGACCTGCACAACGCCCGCTGCGCGGCCCTCTTCCATGCTCTTGGCAAGGCCCGCCTCAGAGATCGCACCAATCACGATGGCATCGACCCCAAGGGCCAGACAGTCATTATACTGTGCGACCTGCTTGGCCGCTTCCGTGTAGCCGCCCGCCTCAAGAATGGTCGCTTTGACGCCCAGTTTGCGCGCCTGATCGACGATACCGTAGTTCACGCCGACCCAGTAGCTGTCCTTCATGTGCGGAAAGAGCACGCAGATGTGCCAAGGCTGCTCGGCCTTCTCCAGGCCGACATAGGACACGACTTCGGAGCCGCCGCCTTCGGCATTGATCACGTCAAAGGGCCAGATATCTGCGGCAGATGCCGTTGTCGCCACGGACGAGGCGAGAAGCGCCGACACCGACAGGCTGGTTATAAGTCTTTTCATTTTTGAACCTCCAAGTTCTAAGTTTTTTCGTTCCGCCTGCGGGTGCCACATTCATGGCTTATCCCAGCTGCGCTTGACGCAGAGTATGTTGGGCGCGAGCGGCGTATGATTGGTCGTCAGCGGCCTAATTGGGCTGAAATAGCGCACAAGCAGGACATGCATGCCCCTAATCCACCCCAGACCAAAGCCAAACATAGTGTAGTGATAGAGGCTTTGTATTGTAAAATACGATTTTCAGCGATGCGTAATCGGTATTTCTGATACCTGCACCAGCGCAAACACGTCTTATATCCCGCCGCAGCGGGCGCGCTACACCCAGTAATTTAAAGTTGAGCCGCGCAAACATGTGCCAGGATACCGCCGCGAAAGCCGCTTGAACCTGCCCGCGCTTTGAGGCAAACCTGATGCCAGCGGCGGGTATGGTGAAAAGGTATCACGGCAGCTTCCCAAGCTTTAGTTACGAGTTCGATTCTCGTTACCCGCTCCATAAAGGTCCAAGGTTCACGGTCTAACGTCTTGATTGGCAAGGATATTTATTCTTGCTCAACAAACGGGTAGACCACATGGTAGACCACTCGAACCACTATCTCTTCTCCAAACGCGGC
>JBASXE010000305.1:0-2597 GCA_049276875.1 Roseovarius sp.
GCCTTGTGCGTCGCTGGATCGACTGGAGGGGAGTGGACTTCGAATTTCTTTTCTGTCCGATCTATCAGGGGCAGGCGGTCCGCCGTGATCTGAACTCGGTGACGGTGCGTCGTGCTATTCAGAAGGGCGCGGCAAGGGCCGCGCTTGCATGCAGCGGTGAGTTCAGGGGGCACTCGCTACGTGTAGGCGCTGCGCAGGAGCTTCTTGGCGCGGGCCATGATACGGTAGCCATCATGCGGGCAGGGGGCTGGAAGTCGGTAGCAATCTTGGCGAGGTACTTGGAGTTCGCGGAGCACAATGTGTGGGAGGTTCAGAAACGCGAGCCGCGATGGGCTTGGCGTACTTGATATCATCGCGAGCACAGGTTACCGATCTTGTGGTTATACTCTTGCATCGTTTGGCACATGCAAGTTTGTGAGCTCGGTTGCGTGCTGCGGGGTCGAGTGCGGTAGCTGTTAGACAACGACCCTTTCAATTGAACCCTTACTGATGACAATAATTGGTTTTGTATTTTTGGTTTTGGAGCCTTTTCGGGGCGTGGCTAACGTAAAATTAAAGGCGAACGCAAATAATATACATGATGGTTTTTATTATTTTTCTTAACGGAAAATAGAAATATTTTATTTGGGCGCGAGGCGATGGAAAATATGCAAGCTGTTATTTTGGCAGGCGGTCTGGGAACGCGGATCTCGGAGGAGTCTCACCTTAAGCCCAAGCCGATGATCGAGATTGGTGGTAGGCCTATCCTTTGGCATATAATGAAGATCTACGGGCATCACGGGATCAGCGATTTCGTGGTATGCTGCGGTTACAAGGGTTATGTGATCAAAGAGTATTTCGCGAATTATTTCCTGCACATGTCCGATGTCACCTTCGACATGTCCGAGAACAGGATGGAGGTGCATCAGCGCAACGCAGAGCCTTGGCGTGTGACGCTAGTCGACACCGGCGAGGCGACAATGACGGGGGGGCGTTTGCGCCGGGTGGCCGAGTATATACGGGGCACGTTTTGCATGACCTATGGTGACGGTGTTTCGGATATCGACCTGACGGCGCTGATCGCGCATCACAAGCAGGCGGGGGCTGAGGCGACGGTGACTGCGATCCAGCCTGCGGGGCGTTACGGTGCGCTTGAGATCGCGGATGGCCGTGTGACCCGCTTCCTTGAAAAGCCGGTCGGGGATGGCCAGTGGATCAACGGTGGATTTTTCGTTTGTGAGCCCTCCGTGGTTGACAGGATCGAAGGTGATGCGACGCCTTGGGAAGCGGCGCCTATGGAGAGCCTCGCCGCAGATGGTGAGTTGGCGGTCTATCGGCACGCTGGGTTCTGGTCCGCGATGGATACGTTGCGAGACAAGAACCAGTTGGAAGAGCTGTGGAAGAGCGGCAAGGCACCCTGGAAGGTCTGGGCCTGAGCATGACGTTCTGGGCAGGCAGGCGGGTCCTTGTGACCGGGCATACTGGGTTCAAGGGAAGCTGGATGTCGGAGGTGCTGCTTGGGCTTGGGGCCGAGGTGCATGGGTTGGCCCTTGCGCCCGAGACCGATCCTGCGCTGTTCGACCAGCTTGGTCTGGCCGATCGAGTGGCTCATGTGCTTGGCGATATCCGGGATCAGGTCGTGGTGCGCGAAGTGGTGTGCCGAGTGGCGCCTGATGTCGTATTTCACATGGCGGCACAGCCGCTTGTGCGTCGATCCTATCGAGAGCCCGTCGAGACTTGGGCGACCAATGTAATGGGAACCGCCCATGTCCTCGATGCGCTGAGGGGGATCGAGAAACCTTGTGCCGTTGTGGTGATCACGACCGACAAGGTCTACGAGAACCGCGAATGGGAACATCCCTATCGCGAGATCGATCCCATGGGAGGACACGATCCTTATTCCGCGTCAAAGGCAGGTACGGAATTCGTTGCTGCAAGCTGGCGGAGTGCGTTTCTGAGCCGGACGCCGATCCGTCTTGCAACTGCGAGGGCAGGCAATGTGATTGGCGGCGGGGATTGGTCGGAGGATCGGATCCTTCCCGACCTCGCGCGTGCTTTTGGGGCAGGGGGTGAGCTGTTGGTCCGCAACCGGCATGCCACGCGGCCCTGGCAGCATGTGCTTGATCCTATCGCTGGCTACATGATGCTGGCAGAGGCCCTGGCGGGGCCGGAGGGTGCACGGTTCGAGACCGGTTTCAACTTCGGCCCAGAGCAAAGCGACCAACGCTCCGTGGGCGAGCTTGTCGCGGCGGCGCAACGGCATTGGCCGGGGCATGTTGACGATGCAACAGATCCCGACGCGCCGCATGAGGCGGGACGGCTGTCGCTCTCTATCGAGCGGGCGCGGGCCATGCTGGGGTGGCAGCCGCGTTGGGGCTTCGAGGAAGCGGTTGCCCAGACCATTCTGTGGTACCGCGATGTTGCGCATGGGGCGGACCCCAGCGATCTGGTGCAGCAACAGATCACGCGGTTCGGGCTGTCGGGCGAATGAAGTTCACGGCCCTTCCCTTGCTGGGCGCGTATGTTGTCGAGCTGGAGCGGCGCGGCGATGATCGCGGGTTTTTCGCGCGGACTTTTTGCGTGGAAAAATTCGCCGCGCATGGGCTGCAGACACACTG
>JBASXE010000306.1:0-2604 GCA_049276875.1 Roseovarius sp.
ATTTATTTGACCGAGGTTTGATCGACCAAGAGCAACTCAAGGCTGCCAAGAACAAAGCTCTAGGAATCTAGAATCATCTGCTTGAACTCGCCTTTTGCTCTGGTTTCGCCCGAAACGGGCGAGAGCATCAAGAAAGAAGAGAAGTTAGAGGAGAGATTCAATTTCCAATCAGGAAAGATTTCTTTTGATTTCCTCTAATTGAAGGTTACCTACCCAGCGAAGCTGGGTGATTCCTTCGATATGACTTCTGTCATCCTTCTTATCATTCTTATTTCTCTCTTACCTTCTTCCTTATTTCTTTCTTCTATTCATACTTAGTAGGGATTGAGGGCTAATTATGCAGCTTCTTTTCCCTCAGTGTTGGGATTGTCGTTCCACCTGTCTTCCCAATCCTGATCATCAATTTGATCTTGCTTCGTTGCCCCCTCAGAAAATTCAGCAGATCTCATTGGATTTCCAGAAATGCGAGGAACACGTTTCTGACCAGATGGTTGATACCAAGTTGCCCACTCCTTTTTGTCATAGGCAGGGTTGTTCCGCCCAAAACGCAGCTCAATGTCTGGTGTCTGTCGATCTCCGTTTTCCCAGACGACAACCCATCCAAGATCAACGAGTGATTGCCTGACCCGTCTGAACATCTTTTCTGACATTGAAATGTGAGCACAGATTCTTCGTTGGCTCCACCAGCTGCACTCCCCAGTAGCCCAGTTATGGGTGTTGGCGTAGTGCATCAAGAGCAACTTTTCATCCCTTAGCAACTTGGCATCCCTAATCGCTGCAAGATATTTGTAATGATCTGTTCTCTTGCCATCCTTCGACTTCGTTTCTACAAATCTCACTGACATTTGTTCACCTCCTCTCCTTGTTTTCTTGAAAAGAGCCATTGCCCTGCCCGTCAAAGTGGGCTAAAAGAGCACACTCTTCTCCATTGTGTAAAATAATACCAAATTAATAGCAGAAATGCAAGTTTGTATCCATTTTTTCTTACAAAATAGTTCTTAAACTGTAAAACTATGCTATAGTATAGGTATGTCAATACTGGAGAAGACTGTCTACCCAGCAGCCACGTTGCTCTGCTGGGGTTGTCTTCAAGAGTTTGCGGTTGACGGGGAATGTGCCACTGAAAAGATCAAGGAGCATTTCGCCTGTAACGACTGTTTGAGGGAAGGGGCGAGAGTGAAGCAAGGTGACGAGCACAAGGAGTATCAGGGGTTTCAACATTGGCGAGCCTTTGATGAAGACGAAGAGGGAATGCATGAGATCTATTTCTCTGACTACCCCTTCGTAGTCACAGTCGTGTTCCAGAAGAAGAGTGAACACTCCTACCTGCTTGATTGGTGGGTGAGTGGGACAAATCTTGAATTGCAACAGCCTCGCTTGGTTTTGAGACTCGGCAGCGTAGTTATTGCAGATGATCTTCAGAAGCTTGAAGAGGAGGTTGAGATGCTCTGGAGCGAAAACCTCAAAGGATTGGCAATTGACTCAGTGATGATGGGTGGATTTGTCGCATCAGGATTCCACTCTGGCTTTGACCACACAAAGCAAGTTAGAGAACGCATTGTCCGCTATCACCTCATGCAACATGACAACAACTGGCGAGGCGGAAAGAGATCAAAGGTATTGCTCACTGCAGGTTGGCACAACATGGCAAAGCAATTTGGAATCAATCAAACTCAACAACTAATTGCACAGCATGAGGCAGCCTTAGACATTTTGGATTTGGTAGACGCAGTGAGAGCCAAAGTTGACTCTTCTGACCTCAAGACCAGCCACATAAACCAACGACTCAAGCTCGCCAAAGACGAAGGCTTGGTCGAAAGGAAAGAACGATGATCATCGAAAGGAAAGAAACACCAAACATTTTTGTCCATTCCGTTTTCCCCCTTGAGAGACATCGATGCTCTACACATAGGAGGAAAACGAAAGATGAGCAATCAATTTGAACTAGAACGACAATTCAGAGGCGATGCACCTAACTTTCCAGGTTTTGATGCACCAATAGAGTTTCGACCACTCAAGAATTCGGACTCTGTTCTACTCGCACCCATTCTCAAGAAATATGGAAATCAACTGAGCGAGTTCCTAGCTGACTACACATTTGCGAGCAATTGGGATTTCCGTAACGCGAACAATTATGTGAGTGGTCTACTCAATGAATCATTTCCAAGATTCAGCTACCTATTCCTGATTGGAAAACAGATCGTTGGAATGGCTTACACAGGCGAGTGGGCAAATTCAATCTATGACTCACAGATTGTTCTATGGGTGCATCCAAAACATCAAGGAAAACGCATAGGTAACACCATTGGACACACGATCAGAAAGGTGATGTTGGAGATCTGGGGAATGAACAGCTTCAACTGGATCGTGGCTGAAACCAACGCACCATCAATAAAGGTTGCTGAATCATTGGGTTTAGAGCTTGCGGAAAAGTTTTTGGGGGAAATTCACGCAAAGGGCGAGACGGGAGAGTGGAGAAGATATGTCCAATACAGAGATGAATCCATGAAGGGGATTCTTCAAGGAGAGCAGAGTCTTGCTGGGTGGACAGGGGTGAGAAATGCGTCTGCCTTAGATGCAATTCTGAAAGCCAATGCAGAGGGC
>JBASXE010000307.1:0-2269 GCA_049276875.1 Roseovarius sp.
GCGCAGGACGGATTTGGAAAGTGCATTTTCTACGGCCGGGTGGATGCGGCGGGCACGGCAGAGGTGATCCTCAATACCGGCGCGGGGGGAACCCGACCGGATTGCCCCCGCAGCGCGACATTGCAAGCAAACCGGGCAAGTCCGGGAAGTGTCACGGCGACCATCGCGGGCTTTGCCACCATTCCACCCACCCAGACCTTTGAGCTGGATGAGGTCATCCGCCCCATTGATCCGTCCGAATATGCGACCATGAACCCGAATTTCGATATTCTCGGGACAACGCTTGGACAAACGCGCGCAGAGATCGAAGCAAACCTGATCGCAGAGCGCGGTTATATTCACGATTTCGAGCGGGATCAGCCCTTTCGGACGGCGCTCTGGACGGCAATGGATGTCACCTATCGCAAGGGGGAGCGAGGCGCGACCTTGGACCAAATCATCGTGTCCTATTCGGCAGAAACCGCCGATGCCGATCAAATGCAGGCGCAAGCCGTCATTGTTCACCGCGCCGTTGAATTCGGCGGCACCGAGCAACTGCTTGGCGACACATTGCGCGGTGCGCTCGAGCGGAAATATGGCCCCTCCATCGCCAGCGCAAACGACAATGCGCGCCTTTATGACCGCCAAGGGCAGAATATTCCGCGCCGTGGGGATACGGCCATTTTCTGCGAACCGGGCACCCGGCAAGCCGTTCAATATCAAAACGGGCGCGGGCAAGGACGGCTGGACAGCCATTGTGGCACGAGCCTTGAAGTTGCCATTCGCGACGATTTCCAGACGGGACTTGTGCGCCAATACTACCTGACCCTTCAGGGGGTGGACTGGCTGAACAATGATTTCTGGGATCGCCTTGCCTTTCAGCGGCGTGAGGAGTTTTCCAATTTCCTTGTCGCCATCGAAGGTGCAACAGATGAGGGGCCCGAGCTTTAGCGCCGCGCAAAAGAAACGCATCGGGCGTGCGGCGATGCCCCGGCCTGCGGCACGGCCTGATCATGTGGACATGGGCGGAAGTAAAGGGAGGATGGTACCAGCGCCCCGGCTTGAACGGGGGACCTCCTGATCCACAATTATCTGCTAGATAGTTTCGCGCTGAACCATAGTGCTGCATTTTTCCTTATATATATCATATTATATTGAATATTCCGTGCCATTGCGTACCATGCCATTGCGTACCAGCGCATCAATTTTGGCACCCATATGGAACCCAGAAATGCCTAAGCTGTCAACGGTCCGGCTAACTGACGCGCTCATCCGTTCGCTCAAGCCGAAAGATAAGCGATACGATGTCTATGACGCCTCCCAGCCCGGATTTGGTGTACGCGTAGCGACGAGCGGCGCTTTGTCGTGGGTGTTGCTCACCCGTGAGGGCGGCAGACGAAAGCGGGTCACGCTCGGCGGATATCCTGCCATGAGTTTGAGCAAAGCGCGCGAGGCGGCTCGGGTTGCGCTATCCGAAATCCATGAGGGTACTTTTGACCGCAAGAAGGCATCGATGACCTTTGAGGCTGCGTTAGTGGAGTGGTACGCACGCGAGCAGCGGGCCAGAAAAAGCTTTTGGCAGGTCGAACAAGCTATACGACTTCACGTCCTGCCTTTCCTAGGGCGGCACCAACTCGATCAGATCACAAAGGCAGATCTCATGCGCGTGATTGACCGAGTGGCGGATCAAGGAAAGCTTACCCAAGCAAATAGGGTCCGGGCGTTCGTCGTCCGATTTTTCAACTTTGCCACCGAACGCGATCTCCTCACAGTGTCACCAGCAGCCACTCTACCACGACCAACCGTGGAGGTGTCGAGGGATCGTGTTCTATCGAGGGACGAGCTGCTTGCCGTATGGCATGCAGCTGAACAGATGGGCTTTCCGTTCGGGCGCATCGTCCAGCTACTTATTCTGACCGCCCAGAGGCGCGACGAGGTTGCGGGTATGCGATGGTCTGAGCTCGACCTCGACCGCGCACGGTGGATAATCGGCAAAGAACGAGCAAAAAACTCGAAAGCACATATCGTACACCTAAGCCCGCAGGGCCTCGCCCTTCTGTCCAAAATCCCTAGGCGGGACGGCGTTGATCTCGTGTTCACCACAACCGGGCGGTCAGCCGTAAGCGGCTTTTCAAAGGCCAAGGTTGCTCTCGACGCCCGCAGCCATGTCGCTGATTGGCGCCTCCATGATCTAAGGCGGACGGCAGCAACGTTCATGGCCGACGAACTGAGGATTGCGCCCGTGGTGGTCGATCGCATCCTAAACCACGTCTCAGGCACAGTGCGTGGC
>JBASXE010000308.1:0-11493 GCA_049276875.1 Roseovarius sp.
ACATATGGGTCAGCGTGACATCGGGCAACTCAGCCGCGACCTCGGTCACCACAGCTCGCCACAGTTTGTAGCTTTCCATGACATTCGCCTTGTCGGCTGAAACCAGCGATCCCCGCCGCATGCGTGCCAATGTGAAACCCGCGCGAGCGATGCGGATCAACTCACCCTCATCATAGGCGGCGGTATCGAACCCATAGCGTTTGCCGCCGCGTGTCTCCTGCCCGCGCGGTTGGGCGAACATCACGCCGCCGCACATCTCGCGCAGCACCATGATATCGGCCCCCTCCGCGCGACCGCTCGCGAAAGGCGTGCGCGAGGCGAGCGCGGGCCAAAACCGGGCAGGCCGCAGGCCGGCGTAGGCGTCCAGCGCAAAACGCAAGCGCATCAACCCGTCTTGCATCTCGGGGCCGCCCGGCACACGAATGTCATCCCACCGCGGTCCTCCGACAGCACCCACAAGCACGGCATCAGCGGCTTGTGCTGCGGCAACGGTTTGCTCACGACAGAAGGTGCCATGCGCCTCCCAGGCGGCCCCATGCAGCAGGTCGCGTTCAATGCCCAAAACGATCCCGGCTTGGGCAGCGACCGTTTGTGCGACTTGCAGTCCCGCCTCCAGCACCTCGGGGCCGATACCATCACCACCCAGCGCCAGGATCTTGAATGCCGCCATGTGCGTCCCTCTCTTTGGCACTGAGGTTAGGATATTGACCCACGTGTCGAAACGCGCAAAAAGCGAATGGAAATCATTCATCAAGGGAATGATATGCACGATCATTTGCCCCTCGCTCAACTGCAGGCGTTTGAGGCCGCGGCGGGAACGCTCAGTTTTACCGCTGCCGCCCGCAAACTGAACGTCCAGCAGCCCGCGATCAGCCGGCAGATCAGTGCCCTGGAGACAGCCCTTGGCACGGCGCTGTTCAAACGCACCAAGCCGCAGCTGACCCTGACGCCCGAGGGCGCGCAGCTGTTTGAGACGGTGCGCCGAGGGTTTGCGGACCTGCGCAGCACCCTAGGACGGATCCAAGATAGTCAAAGCGGCCCAAGTGTGGTGGTTAATGCGGCTATCGGGTTCACCAGCCAATATCTAATGCCGCGCCTGGGCGCGTTCCAGAAAGCGCACCCCGATCACCGGGTCGAGATCGTGACGCGGGATCAGAACACGGGCTTTGACGACGCCGCTGATCTTGTCGTGACATTCGGGGCGCAAGGGCTTGCAGGTACCCGCAGCGCGCCGATCTTCAAGGAAGAGCTATGCGCAATTTGCGCACCATCTTATCTGCCCGGCGGGCACCCGGTTTCTTCGCGCGAACTGGCATCCCAAAAACTGCTCCACCTGTCGAGTGACGACCATCGCCACGACTGGGCGCTCTTTTTCATGGGCACGGGTCTTCCCGTACCGCCCGTCTGTCCGACAGATCGCATGATGAGCTACATGGTCTATCTGACGGCCGTGCAAGACGGACAGGGCATTGGTCTGGGCTGGTCCCATCTGATCTCGAAAACCATACGCGAAGGCAGGCTTGTTCTGGCGTGCGACCGCGTTGTTCAGACCGACCGCGCGTATCATGCCAACCTGACACACCGGGCCGAAGGCAATGCAGCTGCAGAGGCGCTTTGGTCGTGGCTGATAAGTACCGGTTCAAATGAAGATGGCGTGGGTGTTGCCCGGAGCGGCGTTCCGGCCTGACAGGGCCTGGCCAGGAACAGGCGGATCATGCGGTCCGACGCATTTATCAATTGAAAAAGTGTCGCAGCAACCGCAGGTTACCCTACCGCCGTGAGCCGTTGATATCCCTGGTGGGGCGATGCAAGACGCGCGGGAACGCGCGAACAAACCACTGAACCAGAGCCGGAGACCCAGATCACCCCTCTCACATTGCGCGAGCCATGTCCCTGCTGTGGCGGCCACATGCGCATTATCGAGATGTTTCGCTGCAGTCAGACACCAATGTCGCGCGCGCTACCACGGGAGCAAGCCGCATGATCCGATGCCTGACCACACAACTCGACATGCGCCGGTCGGTTTTGGCTGATCGGTCAAAACCACTTGCGGCCTTCAATCAAAATGAAAGCCCGACTGGCATCATGCCCCTCCATTGGGCGGAAATCTTGTGACCAAGGGGGCAAAAAATGATCCCAGCGGGCACGTCCAACACAATCTACCGCGCAACTGTGGCGGCTATACCTTCACCCGTCTTTACTCGTTCCCCATAGGCTAATCCCAGCCCCCGCGGCTTCCTCCTTCCAACATTTGAATCCGCACTCGGCTATTACATCCCAGAGTGTGTGGATGGTGCCGGAACCCTTAACGAACGCACTGGCAACTCATCTTGACATGTCACGTTTCCCCCGCAGGGTGAACCTACGCCTTCGGAACGTAGTTAAACGCAAAGTCAATCAGACTTAGAGTTATTTGGCCGCGTCCGCCAAGGCCTGGTCGAGGCTGTTTGTCACTTGGTCTACATCCGTCAAAGATAAGCATAGCGGCGGCACCATGCGCAGGCATTGCTGAAACGGTCCGGATTTGGACAGGATGATACCCTGCGCGCGGCAGGCCTCGAACACCTCTGTCGTCATCTCCTTGTCAGGTGTTTTGCTGTCGCGGTTGGTCACAAACTCAAGGGCCAGCATGAGCCCGTGGCCGCGCACATCGCCAATGGCCAAGTGTTTGTCCTGGAGGTCATGCAAACGTTCCAAGAGCTTGCCGCCGACAGTCTTGGCATTCTCTTGCAATCCTTCGTCTTGCAAGACCTCAAGCACAGCGCGGGCCGCTGCGGCAGAGGTCGGATTGGCCCCATATGTATGGAACATAAATTTCTCTGCCATCGGCTCGGCAACGTGTTTTTTGGCTACAACCGCGCCAATGGGGAAACCGTTTCCAAGGCCTTTGGCCATAACAATAATATCCGGGACGACGTCATCGGCCTCGAACCCCCAGAAGTGATCGCCGGTCCGTCCGAAGCCCGATTGCACCTCATCTGCGATGTAGAGCCCGCCCGCAGCCCGCACGCGTTGCGCCGCGCCGGACATATAGCCCTTGGGCATTTGGTGTATGCCCCCATAGCCCTGGACGCTTTCAACAAAGATCCCTGCGACCTGGCCTGATGTGGCCGTGTTGATCGTGTTTGTGATCTCATCCAGGTAGGGCTGTGTCACAGCGCCAAAGATGCCCCGGTATTGGTTGGGATCCGCCACGAAAGCCACGTTTCCGGGCATGCCGGGATGTCGCCAGCCGGAAATGCCGGTGATCGATTGCGCTGCTGCAGTCGGTCCATGGTAGGCCGTGCGTAACGCCAGTAGATCAAGGTTGCCCGTATAGGTGCGCGCCATGGTCATCGCGAGGTCAATCGCCTCGGACCCCGAATTGGTCAGATGCACCACCCAATCGTGGCCTTTGGGCATGGTCGCAGCCAGCTCTTCCGCCAAATGGGCCGGGGTCGGATGGTAGAACATTGTTGTGCAATGGGTCAGCTCTTGGGCCTGTGCCATCGCGGCGGCCACCACGCGAGGGTGCGAATGGCCGACCGAGATGCAGACATTCATACCAAGAAGGTCAGTATACCGCTGTCCGTCCGTGTCCCACAGGTATTGGCCCCGGCCTTTTTGGAAAACGATAGGTTCCCGGAAAGGGGTAAAGCGCGTCAGCGAGGCCGCATAGTATTGGTCGCGCCGCGCCGCTGTGCTGTCAAAGTTCCAATCGGTGTGCAGGGGATGGTCGGTCATATGGATGCTCCAGATTTCATACGAGCGTTCTCGGGGTCATAAGGCGGGTGTGGCGGGATCACGGCTTTGCGATGCTGCCCAAGGATAGAAACGGTCAGGTTGTCACGTGCGGTCACGTCCCGCAGATAGGCAAGTGCCAACACCTTGCCGGTGCGGTGGCCGTAAGCGCCCGAGGTTACGATCCCGACAGATCGGTTCCCCTGCCAAACTCCGTGCGCATAGAATGGGTCGATTTCTCCGGCCTCGATCTCAAGCAAGACCATGTCCCATGCGTTTTCGCGGGTGAGATCCGGGCGCAATTCCTTGCGGACAAAGGGCTGCAAGCCGGTCTCAAGGGGGCTGCGTTCCGTCGTCAGATCACTGCCCCATCCGCGATAGGCCTTTTCAAGCCGCATCGAATTCGCCGCATAGGCCCCATAGTAGCCAAGGCCATGCGGTTTGGCGGCGGCTTCAAGCTGGGTGAACAAAGTGATTGCGTGTTCCTTTGCGACGTGAAGCTCCCATCCGCATTCGCCGATGTATGAGACCCGCAAGGCGCGCACAGGCACACCTGCAAGCACGGTTTGTTGCGCTGTGAGCCAAGGCATATTTTCCAGTTCAGGCAAGACTTTGGCCGACTTTGGCCCCATGACACCGATGACGGCAAACTCCTCACAAACATTCTTGACCGTCACGTCAAAGCGTTCGGCCGTTTGGGTGAGCACATCGAAGTCGATCTCTTCGGCCGCCGCGGCAGATATCAGATAGGCTTGATCGCGCGCGAGCCGTGTCACGGTAAATTCCGACAAAACCCCTCCTGCTGGGGTCAGCACATGGGTCAGACCGACGCGCCCGGGCTCGGGCGCGCGATTGACTCCCAATGCCTCGAGAAAGACACCTACATCTGGACCCGTCACATCGAATTTCGAGAAGACTGAAAGGTCTGCCATCGCGACACGTGTGGATGCGGTCTTAACCTCTCGCGCAACCGGTTCGAACCAATTGGCCCGGCGGAAGGTTTCATCCGCCGTCTCTCCCGGTTGATCTGCGAACCAATTGGGTCGCTCCCAACCATGGGCCGCACCCATCACCGCGCCGCGCTCCAACATCATATCATGCAGCGGAGACAAGCGTAGGCCGCGCCCGGCAGGGCGCTCTTCGTGTGGGTAGTGAACGCCGAATTGCAGGCCGAAACACTCGACGGCTTTTGCCACTCGGTACTGTCGGTCCGCCCAAGTGCCAAAGCGACGGCTGTCGACCGCAAGCGCATCCATGGGTGGCGCGCCATGTGTCATCCAATGGGCCAGGAACCATCCAGCGCCGCCACCTTCCATCACGCCCATCGACGAGCCCGTCAGCAGCCATGCATTCTGCAGCCCATGTGCTGGCCCGATCAACGGGTTTGCATCGGGCGTGAAGGTGATCGGTCCGTTGATCACAGACTTTACCCCGCCTGTTTCCAGCGCCGGAATGCGGTCCATCGCAGCCAGAATGATGTGTTCAACGCTGTCCAGATCGGGCGGCATCAGGTCCGCACCAAAGTCGGGCGGAACCCCGTCGACCGACCAGACCTTGGCGTCTTTCTCATAGGGTCCAAGGATCAGCCCGTCCCGTTCCTGGCGGACATACCAGCTTTCTTCGGGATCGCGGATCATCGGCAGTTCAGGCAGGCCTTGGGAAATTCGGTCCGCGACCACACTGATAGTGTCCGTGACAAGATACTGATGCAGGACCGGGACAGAGGGAATATTGAGGCCCATCATATGGCCGATTTCCCAGCCCCATGTGCCTGCTGCGTTCACAACGTGCACGGCGTCTACGGTACCTTTGGGTGTGTCGATCAGCCAGTGTCCATCCTCTTGGCGAATGGCTGTCACGGGGCAGTTGCGCCAGATTTCTGCGCCACCGGCGCGCGCCACTTCGGCCATTGCCTGTGTGGCAAGCGTTGGGTCGACGTGGCCATCGTCAGGTTCATAGATCCCGCCGATCAGCCCGTCCAACTTGGCCAGCGGGTGCAGCTCCGCAATGCGCTCGGGCGTTAGAATTTCCAACGGGTAGCCAGTGAAATCCGACAAACCCGCCACATGGCGAAATTCGTCCATCCGGTCCGGATTACGTGTGATCCGCATCGCGCCGGAGCGATGAAAGCCGCAGTCGCGGCCCGTTTCTTGGGGAAGAATATCCCGGTAGAGCCGAACGGACGTTGCGCGTAACTCTTGGATGGTTGGGTTGTGAGCAAAGTGGGTGCACAGCCCCGCCGCATGCCAAGTTGATCCATGCGTTAGGTCGTTTTTTTCAACCAGAAGCACGTCCGACCAGCCGGCCTTTACCAGATGATACATCAGCGACACGCCCATGGCCCCGCCGCCAATGATGACAACCTGCGCTTTGGTCATCCGCGCATCCTTTCGTTCCTGGGGTCAAAAGGCGCGCGCCTTAAGGGTATCGCCATATAGTCCTGTCCGGCGACCCGGACAGAGAAGTGCCGCTGGCAAGTTTCAGCCAGTGTTTCGCCGGGTCGCACCGAAACCATTGCAAAGCACAAGTTCAGCCCCGTGCGCGGCCCACGCGCCCCAGAGGTGGTAAATCCGACATGAGCGGTGTCTTCGAACACTGGTTCGTCATGCAGCATCAGGGCGTCGCCGTCGATCTGCATCAGGATAAGCCGCCTCTCCACTCCCTCTGCCTTTTGGGCTTCGAGCACCGGCTTTCCGACGAAATCCTTGCTCCAATCGATGGTAAATCCCAAGCCCGCTTCGAGCGGCGTCATCGTCGGGTCGAGATCATGACCCCAGTGTTTGAAACCCTTTTCGATCCGGCAGCCATCCAAGGCGAAATGGCCCAAAGGTTTGGCACCCGCAGCGACAAGTTTATCAAAAACGCGAGGCGCAACACAGTTGGGGAGAGTCAGTTCCCAACCGTATTCACCGACAAAGCTGATCCGGGTGGTACGGATGCGTTCGCCCTCGATTACAGCATCTCGTACCTGGCCCATAGGACAGCAGGCCCAAGTCACATTGGCGACGAGCCGCCTCATGACCAGGCCCACGCCTGCGCCCATGACACCCAGCGTGCAGAAATCTTCGGTCACATCGGTCTGAGTCAAAGTGTCGGGCAAGTTTCGACGCAGAAAGGCGATATCCCGCGCTCTGGTAGCCGCGCCTGACGTAATGTGGAAATGATCCGCCGAGAGCCGTGAGATGGTAACATCCATCTCGATCCCACCTTGCGCATTGAGAACCAGCGTGTAAACCGCCCGCCCAACTGCGACGTCCATCTGCGCTGTACAAAGCCGGTTCAGCGCTTCGGCAACGCCCGGACCTTGCACATCAATTTTCGTGAATGGACTAAGGTCAATCAAAGCCGCCCCTTCGGTCATGACTTTGGCTTCAGTTTCAGCAACGGGCCACCAGTCTTGATTGCCGACGGAGTAAGGCTGTGCGTCACCATACCAAAGGCCGCGTTCCCACCCGGCGGTTTGACCGAAATGCGCCCCGGCAGCGGCCCAGTTGTCATGCAGCGCTGACCTGCGCAGATCGCGCCCCGCTTTCGGCTGCTTATAGGGCCAATGTAGGGCAAAGAGATCCGCGACGGCCTCTTGCATCCGTGCGGCCATATGGTCTGGCGTGGCGGTTGCGGGATCGACGCGGGCCACGTCGACCTCCCACATATTCATGGGCGGGCGGCCATCCACAATCCAATCTGCCAGCGCGCGACCAATGCCTGCGGAGGACATGACACCAACCGAGTTCATGCCTGCGGCGACGAAGAGCCCGTCGACGGATGTCTCACCGACCAACGGACGTGTGTCGCAAGTAAAGCTCTCAGGTCCATTCATGAAGTGCTGGATGCCCACGGCCTCAAGGGCTGGACATAACTCAAGAGCGGCTTCCATGAACGGCGCGAATTGATCCCAGTCTTCCGCCATTTCAAGAAATGCGCGATTGCCCTCTGGGCCATGCGGGTTCCAGCATTTGGCATCGGGTTCAAATCCACCAATCACCAACTTCCCCGCGTCGCCCTTGATGTAGATGCCGCGATCCAGATCACGAATGACCGGGAATGGGTCCGGCAAATCGGCGATCGGTTCGGTCACCACATACATGTGCTCAACAGCTTGGAGCGGCAGGGCGACGCTCGCGGTTGCCGCCACCTCGCGGGACCATGCTCCGGTTGCGATGACGACTTGATCAGCGTGCATCTTGGTGCCATCTGCGAGCGCCACACCTGTGACGCGGATGCCATCGGTCAGCAGGCGCGCGACCAGGGCGCCTTCGCGGATGGTAACACTCCGGTTCTTGGCCGCGCGGGCATAGGCCATGCACAAATCCACCGGGTTCACATTCGCGTCCTCTGGCACATGCAGCGCGCCAACGTGGCCTGCCAGCTCCAACATGGGAAGCGGCACGTCCTGCGCCGAAATCACCTGCGGGGAAAGACCTTGGGTGGCACCGAGGTTCGCAATCCGGTGCAATTCATCCATCCGCTCAGGTTCTCGCGCCAGCCAATAGCCACCGGTGCGTTTGTAACCCGTAGACATACCGGTCTCGGCCTCAAGGGCGGGAAACACGTCCAATGCGGCGGAGGCCAGAGTTGTCAGGTTGGGCGTTGCGCGCAAGGGTCCTACAATCCCGGCAGCATGCCACGACGTGCCGGAAGTCAGCTGGTTGCGTTCCAACAGCGTGACGTCATCCGCGCCGCGTTTTGCCAGATGATAGGCCACGCTTAGCCCGATGGCCCCACCGCCGATGATCAGAATACGGCTCATCAGAAATAGTCCTGGTCCGGCTTCTCGGACTTGCGCGCCGCGATGTAATCCTGCAGCGCAGCGTCGACATCCGGGTCCAGACCGGGATCTTCATAGGCCTCAAGCTGTGCCTTCCAAAGAGCATTTGCCCGGGTCGCTGCATCCTGTTCACCAGCCGCATGCCATTGCTCGAACGAATTGTCGTCCGGTGTCCAGGGCCGGAACAGCGCCGACATGAAGTTGGCCTGCGTGTGTTCAGAGCCAAGGAAGTGTTGGCCGGGCCCCGTGGTGGCAATCGCTTCCATCGCCTGGGCGTTTTCGCTCATATCGATGCCGTCGAAAAAGCGCCCGATCTTGCCGCATAGATCATGATCCAGAAGGGTCTTTTCAAATGAGGTCACCAAGCCGCCCTCAAGCCAACCGGTCGCGTGGTTGATCAGGTTCGCCCCCGCAAACATCGACATCATCAGGCCCCAAGCGGCCTCTTGCTGGCTTTGTGCGTCCGGCACTTTTGACGCGCTGAGCGTGCCGACGGTGTGAAAGGGCACCCCAAGCCTACGGGCAAGCTGACCGGCAGCCAAAACCATAAGACCAGCCTCAGGCGTGCCAAACGTAGGCGCACCCGATTTCATCGACATGGTAGATGCAAAGGTGCCCATCAGGCAGGGTGCGCCGGGATTGATAAGCTGGGTCAAGGTCATGGCGGCCATGGTTTCCGCCAGCACTTGCGCCAATGTGCCCGCGACAGTCGAAGGTGACATAGCTCCCGTCAGAACCCAAGGCGTACAGGCAACTGGCTGACCAGCCCCTGCATAGGTCTTCAGCGCGCCAGACATGTGGCTGTCCATCACCAGCGGTGCGTTGGTGTTCGACACACAATAAAGGACCGCGTTGTTCGCGACGAAACTCTCGCCAAATACAATGCGCGCCATATCAATCGCATGCCCAGCCCGTTCGGCCCCGATGAAAGCCCCCATAAAGGCGCGGTCCGAGTAGCGGATATGGCCATAAAGCATGTCGAGATGCCGTTTGTTGGCGGGCAAATCCACCGGCTCGCACACCACGCCGCCTGAATGGTGCAGCCAAGGCAATGTATGGTGTAGCTTGATGAGGTCGATGAAATCTGTGTGCGAGGCATAACGGCGCCCGCGCTCCAGATCATGCACAAAAGGTGGCCCCCACGAGGGGCATAAAACGCTCGCGTCCCCGCCAAGTTGGACGTTGTTGGCCGCATTGCGGGCATGTTGGACAAATTGTGCAGGCGCGGTGGCGGTGATGGTCTTTCGGCAAAATCCGCGCGCGAACCGGACCCGCGTGCCGTCTACGTCGCAACCAGCATCGGCAAATATCTGCAATATCTCGGGGTCGTCCTGAAATTCCATCCCCGTTTCGGCTAGGATCGTGTCGGCATTAGCCTCTATCTGCTCAAGACCTGTTTCACTCAGCACGTTGAATGTGCCCAGCTTGCGCAAAATGAAAGGGGATCGCGGCGCTGGCGCGGTGCGATTTGTGGCCCCCTGTCGGCGTCGGTTGGATCGAGATCTTGTCATGCAGGAACACTGCTCTTCCGCTTGATCAAAACAAAGAACATCTAAACAGTATAAAGAAAGTTGATACTAAGGATACAAAATGCTCGACTATCAAAAGCTGTCGCCTTCACTCATTCGCTCGCTGGAAGTGTTCATTGCTGTGGCCGAAACCGGTCAGATGCGGGCCGGTGCAAAACTTCTTAATCTGACACAACCCGCGGCGTCTCAGCACATTTCGGCACTGGAAAAATCATTTGGCACTATGCTGCTTGACCGCGGAACACGTCCGGCTCGGTTGACCCACGCAGGTGCACGTTTGCTAAGCAAGGCCCAAAAGATTTTAGATGCAATTTCGGACATGGAAACTGAACTACGCCATATCGGTGAAAAGTCGCTGTCTCTTCTCCGGGTCGGACTTCAAGCGTCCATTGCAACGACCCTGACCCCCCCACTGATCGATCTGGCCCAACATACCTTCGGGGTTGAGGACATCACCCTATACGCCGGACAAAGTGGCAATCATGAACACCTCCTGCGGACCAAACGCGCGGATCTGGCGATCACGTCCAACCCATTCCTCGACATGGACGGGCTGGAGCGGCACCATGTCTTGACCGAAAAGTACCTTCTCGTTTTGCCAGGATTCTACGATGGGCCAACCGATAGCTTGGAAGCCATTCAGGAGATTTTGCCACTTGTCAGATTTGGCGACACGACAAACGCAGGCCGTCAGATTGCCCAACATTTGCGGCGTCTGAGGTTCGAGCCAAGGAAAGTCATCCTTGCCGATAGGTCCAGTATGGTGACGTCCTGCGTGTCTGCCGGTCAGGGTTTCAGCATGCTGACACCTACTTTGCTGATCGATGGAATGGTCGAGAATATGAACCTGCAACTGAGAGAACTGCCGGTGTCAGGCCTGTCGCGTACTTTGACGGTTGTAGCGCGTAAGGCTGAACTACAGGATCTTCCAAGCGCGTTTGCAGACAGATCGCGCCAAGAATTGCTCCAACAGATCAGGGCACAGATGGGTGATATCGCCGAAGCGACTGTGAGTCTTGGCTGATCGTTGTGTCGGTGCAAAACACCAATCCCGTACATGTAACATCTCAGATCAGGAACAGTGGACGTCCGCAAAGCGGGCTGCGACGGCAGCATTTGGATGCCGTGGCTGAGGTCGGCTCTGGGCCGTCCTTGAAGGCTCCCGAGGCGGCATCCGGTGGGATACTGCCTTCGCCCCAACGGCGGCAGCGAGCCCTTTTTGTCGAAGGCTGCATGTAGAACGAAAGTTACCTTTGATCAGCAGTACGCCTTCGCACACGCAAAGCGGCCCGCACGGTGAGCAAGCGCTGGGTTATTTAGAGCGTATCGCGTTTTATCGAATTCAATTGAGCGCGATACGCTCTAAACCAAACGAATAGTAAACCGCCCCTTCTGACCATATCGCGCCTTGGTATTCCGCCTGCCCGAACCTGAAGGCGCCGTTGCAATGGACTACAGGCCAATCAAGCACCAACC
>JBASXE010000309.1:0-15300 GCA_049276875.1 Roseovarius sp.
GCTCCACTCAAGGCGATAGCATCGACAAAAGGCAACCCGAACGGTCAAAATGCGCATTCATGAACCCTATGTTGCGGCCATGGTTGGCAAGCTTCAGACACGCCGCGTCACGCCAAACATGCTGACGCTTGCAACCGTCCCGCCTGCGGTCTTGGGCGGCATCTGTGCCGCCTATGGGTGGTTCATCCCGGCGGCCCTGTTGTTTGTGCTGAGCGGTGTTCTGGATCTGCTCGACGGGGCCTTGGCACGAGCCAACGACCAGCGCAGCCGCTTTGGCGCGCTGCTCGATTCCTCGCTGGACCGGGTGGCAGATGCGTGTATCCCGGTGGGATTGGTCGTCTTTTACGCCCCCCACGGCGCGGTGGCCGCTCTGCCCGCGCTGGCGCTCGTAGCCGGTTTCTGGATTTCCTACATTCGGGCGCGGGCACAATCACTGGACCTGCATTTGCCAAGGCTTTGGATGCGGCGAGAAGATCGGTTTGCAGCCCTTGTCATCGCCCTGCTCCTCACCCCGTTTGTCTGGACCGACACCACCCTGCCAGCACCGCTGATTGCTCTGGTCATGGGCGGCATTGCAAGTCTTGGATTTATCGCGGGCGGCGCCGCACTCGTGCAGGCCGCGCGGCTGGCCGGTCACGCCCCGCCGCCGCCCTCCCAATAGCGCGCGAAGGCCGCTATGGCGGCCGCATCATTGAGGCCCGAGCGGTTGGCCCCATCCGTGAGCGCCTGCACCGATGCGGCCCCCGTCTCGATCGGAAAACTGTCAGTGGGCACCACCAAACGCGGCACCCCGAGCCGTGCCAAACATCCAGACATCCAGACATCATCGACCCAGCGCACGGCCTCAGGATACCCGCCGAAATCCGCAATGTCCGTCACAGGCAAACCCGGTGGCAGCAGATACCCCCAAGTCCCAAAGACAACATCCACGGGTTCGGGCGCGGCGATTGCGCTGCAAAACACGTGATCAAGCGCCGGGAAAGCGACCCCACCGACCAAACGCACCCCGCGCAGCGCCACCGCGTGGTCGGGCCGAGCCCGATGCGCCGCAAGAAGGTTGGCCAAAAAGTCCGGCGGATAGATCACATCATCATCCACAACCACGATCAGCGCCTCAGGCTCCGTGCGCAACGCCCCCAAAAACTTGGTCGCAGGCCCCTCATCCGCATCCCGAAGAATATCCACCCCCTGAGGCAGGTTCAAACCCGCAGGATCGGGATAGGGCGCGCCCGTGCGGCGCGACACGGGTGGCACATTCAGGATGATCCGGTCCGCAGGCTCGGTCTGATCCAGCAGGCTGTGCAGCACGGGGGCCAGCGCCTTGGCCCGCGCGGGTATCGTGGTCAGGGTGACGACCAGCCGCTCTGGACGCTGAGGCACAGTCAGCAGCGGCGGCACATCCCCCCGCCGCAAACGCCACGCGCGGATATAGAGCACCGCAATCTGTCGCCACGTGGGCCTGCGATAACGCACAAGGCTTCGCGCGATGTTCTGGCGCAAACTGACCTTGGCCATTACGCGCGCGCCCAAAAATCGGGGGCAGGCCACCAGCGCGGTGCGCGAAACGGATTGACGACGCGGTTACGCTCTATCCATGTGCGCCGGAACGGCACCGGGCGGTCTGCGTCTCTCTTCCATGTCCCGTGGGTTTCGTGCCGTGTAACCATGTGACGGTTGACGGGCCAGGCATCCGGCAGGCCCAGAGGCGCCATCAGCTGAAGTTGCGCACCGATCCAGACATCCGGCCAGTCGTGTTGCTGCAGGAGACGGGTCAGCATACGCGGGCCTGTCAAATCTTCGATCTGGTCCCGGGTGGGCTGGGGGCAGGCGCGGATGCAAGCGGCGGCATGATCAAGCGCCGCGCGCAAAAACGGATGATGGGGGCGGGCTGCGAAAATGCAATTGGCAATCTGGTATGGATGGCGATAGCCCAGCTCGCGCTGCCGCTGTTTGCTCAGGCGGGCTTCGACCGACACAGAACAGCTGCGCTCAAAGAGATCCTGCGGCAACGCACGCAGGGGCTGCATGTCTACATCGGCATAGACGCCGCCATCGCGCAGCACGACCGCAAGGCGAAAAAGATCGGCGCGCATCACACCGAAAGGCACGGCGTCATAGGCGGCCAGATGCTCTGGCGCCACCTCAGCCATGACCGCGCGACAGGCCGCATCATCATAAAGTCGCAAGCCAAGGCCCGGGTTCAGCGCCGCCCAATCGGCGCGCAAGGCCGCGGCCCGTGGCGGCAGGGTCTGGGTGCTCCATGTCTGGGACAGGATGGGGGGAACGACCATGGGGGCTTTCACGACGGTTTGGCGCCCCTCACATTTAGCGGCCCGCGCGCCTCAAGACCAGCCCCGGCCTTTTGCACGGCGCTGTGGGAAAATCAGCGATTCAGGTTCTTCGCGAAACCCATTAGGATGCGCGCAGCTCACACTTGAGAAAGCCCCATCATGCCGCGTCCTGTCGTCTACCTGACCGTCGATGTCGAGCCCGATTGCCCGCCTTTTTTATGGACCTGGCGCGGGATTGAGGACGGCATGCCAAAGCTGTTGACGCTTTTGCAGGACGAAGACGTGCCAGCCACGTTTTTCACCACCGGGGCAAGCGCCGAACACGCGCCGGGGTGCATTGCGGATATCCTCGAGAGGGGCCATGAGCTTGCCTGCCACGGCTATTCGCACACATCGTTCCGCAATATGGACATGGCGCAGGCGCGCGATGAAATCACCCGCACCAACGAGATTTTACGTGCCTACGCCCCGGTGACATCCTTTCGCGCGCCGTATCTGTCCTTTCCCGAGCGCTTCGTGCCCCTGCTGGCCGAAGCCGGGTTTGAAGTGGACAGCTCTCGCGGGGTCTACAAACGCAACGAGCCGCGCTGGAGCATGGAGGGTGGGCCCTACCGGTTGGATGCCTCGATCACGTCGAGCGCCCTGCGCATTCCGAAGATCGTGCGCAATCCTTGGTTCGCAATGCTGAAATCACCCGTCACGCTCTTTGTGCATCCGTGGGAATTCGTTGATCTCACGCAAAGCGGCATCCGCTACGATTGCCGCTTTCGCACCGGCCAACCGGCGCTCGACCGCCTGCGCAGCGCAGTGCAGTGGTTCAAGGCGCGGGGCTATCAGTTCGATCTGGTCGCATCGGCTCCGTCATCCGCGAAGGCGGGCATATAGCGCGCTATGCTGGCTGATGACATGGGCCCAGTCGAAGGCTTGCAGATGCGCACGCGGGCCTGCCATCTGTCGCCATATATCTGCATCCTGACCAAGGCTCACACAGGCATCGGCCATGGCTTTGTCGCTCGCGCAAAGGAGCCCATCGCGGCCCTGCATCAGAAAGGTCGAGAGCCCCGTCCCGGACCGCCCCACAATCGGCAGGCCCGCCGCGCGTGCCTCTAACGCCGCAATGCCGAAGGATTCGCACGTGGACGGCATCACGAACACATGCGCTCTGCGGTAAAGCGCCCGCAGCTCCGTGCGGTTCATCCAGCCACGCACCTCCACATCCGCACCCAGCCGCCCTTGCTGCCGGCCCTGCCCTGCGATGATCAATTCCGTCTGGCATCCGGTCCGGCGCGCGACTTCCGCGCGCAGCCGGGATAACACAAGCGGGCGTTTCTTGCGCTCAATCCGCAGGGCAGTAACCACGCGGAAACAGTCGTCTGGGGGCGTGGGCGCTCTGTCACACCCCCAAAAGCCCGCGTCAAACCCGTTTGGCAGCACCGTGACCTCACCACCGGGGTGCAAAGGCGCCAATTGCCGCGCTATGGGCCGACTGACCGCAGACAGATGCACATCCACCCAAACGCCGCGCCCCGCCAATCGCAACAAGGGCGCCATGACACGCATATCGGAATGGAACGTCACGACAGTCGGCAGCCCCACCTGACGCGCAGCCAACACCCCGGCAAGGCATGTGGGCGCGACGATGCTGGCATGGATATGGACGATATCGGGTGCGAAATCGATCAAGGCCCGGCGCATATGGCCAACCAAACGCGGCGACATGGCCAGACCGGTCCCCGGCAAATGGGCCGTTGGCACCGCGATCACAGGAACACCCTGTCCCACCGCCCCCGGCTGAGAGGTTATCAGGGCAACCTGCTTCCCCGCCGCAGTCAATCCCCGGCTCAAGCCGCAAAGCTGGCTCTCGACACCGCCTCGACGGGGGGCACACCAATCACTGACCAAGGCCACGCGCATATCAGAGCTGAGCCGGGCGAGTGTATTGGAAAAACGTAGACTGCAAGACCATGCCAGCAGCCATAGCGCGTCTGCCGGTGCAACGCCAAGCCATGTTAGCATCTCACCAAGATGCCGTTCCTACGGCCCCGAACAGCCAAATAACTTTTCTTACGCAGAACACCCGAGTCAGGTGTAGACTGGGCTGCATAATCCGCCTTGAGAGAGATCGGCCCAATGACCCAAATGACACCGCTTTCCGATCCGAACACGCATCCAATTCTGGATAACGTCGGATTTGACGCAGGCCGCAACGCACGCGCGAAAATAGGCTTTGTCCTTATCCCCAACGAGCAGACCATCGAAGAGGATATGATCGCCCATATGCCACCAGGCGTCGGGGCCTATTTCAACCGCGCGTCGATGCCGCGCGAAATCTCCACCGAAAGCCTTGCGCGATTGCGGGGTTCACTGGCTGGGGCGGCGGCAGGTATCTTGCCGGATGACGGGCTGGACGTGGTCGTCTTTGCCTGCACGTCGGGCACGGTCGCTGTGGGGGAAGAGGCATCGCGGGCCGAGCTTGCCAAGGGCGCGCCCGGTGCCAGAACCTGCACCTTGGCCGGGGCCGTGCGCAAGGCACTGGCCGCCATCGGCGCACGCAAGATCGTCCTCGGCTCGCCCTATATCCCTGAGCTGAACGACACAGTGGTGCGCTATCTGGAGGGTGCGGGCGTCTCGGTGCTGCGCGCGCATGGCATGGGGCTGCGATACGATACGGAAATGATCCGGGTCTCGCCAGAGTATCTTGTGGACTACGCCCAAGCGATAGATCACCCCGAGGCGGATGCGGTTCTTCTGAGCTGCGGTGCATTGCGCAGCATCGATGTGATCGACCGGATCGAGCAGAAGCTGGGCAAACATGCCATCTGTTCCAATCAGGCGATGCTCTGGGACAGCCTGCGCCTTGCCGGGGTGGAGGACAAGCTCCCCGGTCTTGGCCGCCTGCTGCGCGAGCATTGATCCCACGCAGCAGGCCGTTTTGCCTTAGCTGACCGCCTTGAGCACGGGGGCCTCGGACACGGCCGCCATGGCCGACCACTCCAGACCACCCTCATAGCGCCACGCAATCTGCCCCGCCTCGTCCAGTGCAAAGAGATGCAGCCAGCCATTGTCGAAGAGGTCCCGCACAGCAGCGTGCCGGCGCAGCACATCCGTCATCGCCTCGCGCGGGGCCTCGATACAGACCGACAGGCGCAGCGGATCATGAGCATACTCCGCCCCTTCATGCACCGATTGCCACGGCAGGCCCGCACGCAGCACCCCGCCATTGCCCTCCACCACACCGATCCCGCCGGTGACGTTATGCAAGAGCTTGTTGCCCGCTCCGAACACCTCCGGCGCAACGGTTGAGCCATAATATTGCAGGCTGATCCAGCTGGCCACCACGACAGGGGCCGTCATGATCAACTCCAGCACGCCGAACCCCTTGTCTTGGGACCAGTCGTAATCATGCAGGAAGGCGCGCCCCTCAAGGCTTCGGCCCGCGGTCCGTTTGCGCGGTGCGGCGATGAAAGCCTTGCAGCCTGCCAGCGCCCATTCGGGCCGGGTCTCGGCCCAGTCTTTGCTGCGCAGCATGATGTTGCCGTCAGACGAGGCACGCGGCAGGCGCAAGGCCCGCTCCATCCGCGTGACAGTGCCTGCGGAGGCAAACCATGCGCGGGCCTGTTTGTAATCCTCCGCATGAGTCGCCGCAGAATGATCCGCGTCATAGAGTGTCACGGCATCCGTGGTTGTGTCGTGCAGTGCGCCCACAAAAAGCGTGTCGGACGGGATCTCGATCCCGCGCTCGGCCAGCCCTTTGCGCACATCGACGCTGTTGAGCAGCCCCGCCAGAAGCCGCGCGTTCACCTCACCGGAATATCCGCCGCACGCGCCGCAATGCAGGCCGCTTGCGAAGGGGTTGTTCACCACATTCGCACCATGCCCTGCCAAAACGACGAGCCGCGCGAAATTCTCGGTAAACGACATGGCCCGCAGGATCGTCTCCGCTGCGTTCGTTTGCGCGGCAAGGTCCAGCGCCGGATCAAGGCGCGGCGCTGGACCGCCCGGCACGTCATTGGGCGCGAGGTTGAGCGCATCACGCACCAGCTTGCCCGCATAGATCGGCCCGGTCGCCTCGACAAAGGCAAAGGACGACACGGCGGCCAGCTTGAACCGACCCCATGCCCGGCTTGCGCGCGCGGTGAAACGGGCCGTCTGGTCAGCGCCCGCATCCGTGCCTTTTGACGTGGAGGTCACACCGGCATTCAAAAGCACCGGCAGGCGTAATTCTTCAACATCCGAGGCAAAGCCCTTATGCGCAGGCGTCAGGCCGAAGAACCCGGCAAAACCCAGCGTCTGGATACCTGGATTGACCGATTCGAGCGCACGCCGAAACACTTCCGAGCGCACGTCGATGCAAAATGCGGCCTGAAGTGCCGGACGCGCCTCATACGCCGCTGGGGCCGGCGCGGCCAAGGTCTCGGCCAAGCCACGCTGGACCGAGCGCTCCCACGCGTTCTGCAAGACCGCATTGGCCTGAAAATCCGCATCCACGCTCAGAGGCGTGGCATGGGCCGCCGCGACCTCCTTCCATTTCGCGCCGATTTCCTCTGCATAATGCGCCAAAAGCGCCTCTTCCCAAAGGATGCGGATCGTCAGAAGATCAGTCGCGGTCGTATCGCTGCCTTGGGCAAGCTCGGCCTGCCACAGACGGTAGCGGGCCACCTGCGCCCAACCGCCCAGCGTGAAGAGAAGCTGGTGCAGGTATGTCTCAAGCGCCGCTTGGCTGAGCCCAAGGTTGGCCACAGCCCGCGCCAGCGCCTCATCAGCGGTGTCGGGCGTCGTGGCGATGAAATCGGCAAAGCCCGTCAGGCCCGCGATCTCCGGCGTAAGGTCATGGGTCGCGTTCTGACGCCATGCGTCATAGGCCCCCCGGCGGCGCGGCGCGGCCCAAAGCGCTTGGCCCTGATCAAAAAAGCCTGCCGCCCAATGACCGAACCGATCCGTAACGATGCCCGCCCAATCAATGCCCGAAGCCTCGGATGCCAGATCGACGATCGTGGGCTGTGGCGTGGGTGCGGGGGCCTCGGTGCTGGCGATATCCTTGAGCGTTGCAAGATCGGGCAAACCCTTGCCGCCATGTGCAGCCAGCGCTGCCTCGATATCGGCATCCGTGATCACGCCTTGGGCAATGCGTGCATGATACCACGCGCGCGGCATGGTAACGACCACCCCGCCCACAAGGCCCAGACGCGCGCCGACCTCTGCCAGCGTCTCGGAAGATTGACCCAGATAGGGGTTCACCGCGACCGAGGAGGCCAGAGGCCAGACCGGCGGGATCGCACGGGCCGCCGCATCGCTGGCCGCGTTGATTTTCTTGAGCGAAAGTTTTGTGTTAGCCATTTTTCTATTCCTTTGCTCGGATCACGAGGGGGTCTTTGTCGACCAGCCGCGCAGCAGCTTGTCGAAGATGGCGTTGGCATAAAGCCCGTTGGAGAGATGCACCCGCATGCCCGCCGCCGCAGGATGGTAGGCCCAGAGCGGGAACAGTGCCTGCGCCACCGCCACGAGACCGAAGCTCAGAAGCGCCAGAACCAGCAGCGCCCATTCCAGCGGGCCGGGAGCCGGTGTCGCGGGCAGCGTGCCTGCCATCAGCCATTCGGACCCTGTTTGCAGGGCGAAATACCCAATGGCCGCGGCCACGGAATAGACGGCTGTGCGCTGTGTCAGCACGCGTGGTGCGGTATCGGCCAGACCTTGGGCCAGCAGATACGCAACACCGAAGATCAAGATCGCGCCCAGCGCTATGGCCTGCGGCGACTTGCCGGAGATCCCGAAGATGAAGGCCACTACCGCATAGATCGCGAGCGCGATGACAAAGGCCTGCCCCACGGCGACACCGCTTGGAATGGCCACCGGGCCGGGCCGCCGGATCGCGGCCACGCCGTCAACCGCCATGCCAGAGGCCAGGAACGCATGCGCCTTGTAAAGCGAGTGCGCCACGATATGCAGCAAGGCCAGCGGGAAAAGGGCGAGGCCACATTGCAGGATCATGAAGCCCATCTGGGCCACGGTAGACCATGCAAGCGAGGTCTTGACCGCCGATTGCGTAAGCATCACCAAGCCGCCAAAGAGCGCCGTGAACCCGCCGATCATCACCAGAACCGCCAGAACGCTGGGCGACAGGATCATCACGTCCGAGAACCGGATCAGAAGGAAGCCGCCCGCATTTATGACACCCGCGTGCAAAAGGGCCGAAACCGGTGTCGGCGTCTCCATCACCTCTGTGAGCCAGCCATGCATCGGGAATTGCGCCGATTTCAGGATCGCCGCGATGGCAAGGCTTGCTGCGATCCAAGCAGACCCCGCACCGCCTGCATCCACACCCGCCGCGACCATGATAGCGGCGATGTCACCCGTGCCGTAGCGGCCATAGATCAAGAGCACGGCCAGCAGCAAAGCCGCATCACCCAGACGCGCCGTCACCCATTTCTTGCGCGCCGCCCTCTGGGCCGCCACGCGGTCGGCGTAATGCAGCAAAAGCTTGTGCAGAAAGACGCTCGTCGCGATCCATGCCAGCAGCAGCTGCAGGATATTGCCCGAGATCACCAGCATCATCACCGCAGCCAAAGTGGCACAAAGCCAGCCAGTGAACGCACCCTGACGATCCTCACCATCCATATACGTGGCCGCGTAGCGCACCACGACCCACCCCACGAAGCTGACCAGCAGGAGCATCACGGCACTCACCGCATCCAGACGCGCGGCAATACCAAGCCCGTCAAGGCCGAAAAGCGGGCTCGTACCCGGACCGCCGACAATCAATGCCAGCCCCGAAACCACCACTGCGGCTAAACCGACGAGCGACAAAAGCTCCACCCGGCGTAATTCAGCCGCGGGGCGAAACTCCGGTCCGCGAAACGCGGTCAGAGCCGCGAACCCCAGCGCGAGGGGCGCGAAAAATGGCAATAGAGCAGTCAACATGGCGATATATCCTTTTCTCGGGCGCAGGTGCGAGGACAGCGATAGCAGCGGCTCAAAGCACATAAAAATACATTGTTTAAACGTAATCGTTCTTATTAGCAGAACGAATGCCGGCATCTACGCCCTTGCCGGCCGTAAAGCGCAGATTTATTCCGCACCGCGGACCCTTGAAGGCACGCAGTGCATATGCTCAGAAGGGATGCCACAGGCCGCCTTCGGGTCCAAAAGCGCCCACCCGCCAACCAGAGCCTTCGCACGAGGATCACCCTATGCTCGCAACGCCAGCTCCCCTCGCCGCCCAGCGCGCATCGGACCTGCACCGGCGCATGGCCCTGTGCAAAGGCCGCGCACCACAGACGTGTGGGCTGAATGACTGAGATCTGGGCGGGGATCACATCCGCATTTTGGCTGATTGTCACGCTCGACCCCGATCTGGTGGAGATCACGCTGCGCTCGCTTCAGGTGAGCCTGACGGCGCTGGTCATCGCCTGCTGCATCGCGCTGCCTTTCGGCACATGGCTGGCGGTGCGCCGCTTTCGCTATCGCCGCGCCACGATCGCAGTGCTCAACGCGTTGATGGGACTGCCGCCCGTGGTCGTGGGCCTCATCGTCTACCTCATGCTCAGCCGCTCGGGCCCCTTCGGCGTGCTCGGCCTGCTCTTTACCCCCACCGCGATGATCATCGCGCAGGTGATCATCATCACACCCCTGATCGCGTCGATCACCCATCAGGCCATGCGCGAACTTTGGGCCGAATATCACGACCTTCTCATCTCGCTCAACACACCCAAACACCAGCGGATCAAGACGCTGCTCTGGGACGGGCGGCGCACCTTGCTGACAGCGGCCCTCGCGGGGTTTGGCCGCGCCATTGGCGAGGTCGGCGCGATCATGGTTGTGGGCGGCAACATTGATCACGCCACCCGCGTGTTGACCACGGCGATTGCTTTGGAGACGGGCAAGGGCGATTTTGCCCTCGCGCTGGGGCTTGGCTTCGTGCTGATCGCGCTCGCGCTGGTGGTGAACTTCGCCATTCACGCCCTGTCGCGGACCGAACGGGAGGGCACATGGTGAGCGGACCGATGGTTGCAACCCTCAAGGAGGCCGTGGTCCGGCGGCGTGGGCGTATCATCCTCGGCCCGGTGAGCCTCACCCTGCCGGGGGAGGGCTTTACCCTCGTCTTGGGCCCCAATGGCGCGGGAAAGACCACACTTCTCAAGGTGCTGCACGGGGTTGAGCGTCTGAGCGAGGGCAGCGCCACATGGTCCCTGCCCGGCCCCGAGGCGCAGGCGGCGCAGGCTTACGTCTTCCAGACCCCGATCATGCTGCGCCGCTCAGTGGCCCAAAACCTCGCCTATCCGCTGGAACTGGTCCGCACGCCCCGCGCCGAGATTGAGACCCGTGTGGCCGAGTGGGCCGCGCGCATCGGCCTCAGCGACGCACTTGACCGCCCTGCCCCGCGCCTCTCGGGCGGCGAGAAACAAAAGCTGGCCCTGGCCCGCGCCCTCATACGCCTCCCCCGCGTGCTCTTCCTGGACGAGCCTTGCGCCAATCTTGATGGCCGCTCCACCCGCGAGATCGAGGCGCTTTTGCACGCGGCCCATGCCAGTGGCACGCGCGTCATCATGACCACGCACAACCTCGGACAAGCAAGGCGGCTTGCAACTGACCTGATCCTGTTGCTCAATGGGAAGGTGCACGACCAAGGCCCCGCGCCCGCGTTCTACGCACAGCCAAAAACACCCGAAACCAACGCATTTCTGCAAGGAGATATCGTGGAATGACCCGTATGTTTGCTCTCATCGCCCTTCTTTGGGGCACCGCCGCACAGGCCGAAGAGATGAAAATGGCCGTCACGACCAGTTTCCACAATTCCGGCCTCTCCGAAGTACTGTTGCCCGCCATCAAGGAGGATACCGGCCTCGACGTGCAGCTTCTCGTCGTGGGCACGGGTCAGGCTCTGCGCCTTGGGGAGGCGGGCGATGTGGACGCGATCTTGGTCCATTCCCGCGCCGCCGAGGAGGCATTTGTCGAGGCGGGCTTTGGCACCCACCGGCGCGAGATCATGTATAATGATTTCGTCCTGATCGGGCCCAGCGCGGACCCCGCAGGTATTGCAAACGCACAAAGCGCCGCCGCAGCCCTCGTCCTTATCGCAGAGGCACAGCCTGCCTTCGTCAGCCGCGGCGACGATAGCGGCACGCACAAGATGGAGCTATCGCTGTGGTCCACGGCCAACCTCGAGCCCGCAGACTTTGACGGTTGGTATAATGCTGTGGGCGCTGGGATGGGCGCGGCGCTCAACACCGCCGCAGGGCTCAACGCCTATATCATGTCCGACAGGGCAAGCTGGCTCAACTTTGGCAACAAGGGGGATCTGGCGCTGCTTTTCTCGGGCGATCCCGCGCTCTTCAATCAATATGCCTACCTACCAGTGAACCCGGCGCTCCATGCCCATGTGAACGCCGATGCCGCCGCAACACTTGAAGAGTGGCTGACCTCGGGCCGCGCGGCTGAGCTGATCACGACCTATACGATTGCGGGCGAGCCCCTCTTTACCTTCAACGCCAAACCGGCGGAGTGAGGCGCGCGGGCGCGGTCTTAGCCACCGCGCCCCACCGCTAGACAATCCACGGCAAGAGCACCTTCCGGCCCGCAGATCATCGGATTGATATCCATCTCGGCGCAGGCAACCCCCAGCCCCGCGATCATCTGCGAAAATCGCGATATCTGTGCGGCAATCGCGGCCTCATCGGCAGGCGGCATCCCCCGCACGCCGCGCAAAAGCGCATGCACCTTGAGACGGCGGAGGTGTCGCAGCGCCTCATCTGGTCCGAAAGGCGCAATCGCTGCCACGCGGTCCTGCAAAAGCTCAATCAGGACCCCCCCGGCCGAAATAATCACCAGCGGCCCGAAATTCTCATCCCACAGCGCGCCTAGCGACAGCTCCGTTCCCTTGGGCGCCATCTCCATGAACAGCGCGCGGGGGCCAAGCCGCGCGGCCATCTCAACATATGCGACCTCAGCTTGCGCGACATCGTTGAGGCCCACAACGACCCCACCCACATCGCTTTTATGCGCATGATCCTCAGCAGTTTTCAGCACCACGGGGAACCGCATCTGCGCAAGCGCCCCGGCCACGCCTGCGGCCTGCGCCACATGCGCCACCCGTGGGGATGCGATGCCAAAATCGCGCAGCATCTCAAGCCCTTCGGCCTCGCTCAGCCGCCCCGCCGCACGCAACCGTTCCGCCCATGGTCCGGGCTCCGCCGCCTCAGCCACCTCAGCCTCTCGCCCCAGAAAGTCGCGATAGGACATGACGTGGCGCGCGGCCAAAAGCGCGTTGCGCGTGCCACGCAACAGGGGAACGCCCGCCGCCTTCAGCCTCAGCGCCAATTGCCGCTCATCGGTCATCGAATAATTCGTGACCAAAGCCAGCGGTTTCTCGGTCCGCGCGGCGGCCAAAATCAACGCGTCGGTATATTGCTCCGCATAGCCATAGCCATCGCGCGGGTCAGACATGAAGAATCCCAAGGCAACGCTTGCATCCTCCGCCATCGCCGCATTCATCGCCGCATAGCGTGGCACCAAATCGGTCATCGTGCCAAACGCATCAAGCGGGTTCTGCGCGTGTAATCCCGGCTCCAGTTGCGCCTCGATCAGCGCCACCGTCTCGGGAGCGAGCGTCGGAAATTCGACCCCGGCGGCCTCGGCGAGATCAATGATCATCTCGCACTCCCCACCCGAATCGCTGACCACGCCCAAACCTCCCGTCGCCACCGAACGGGGGCTGTCAAAGAGCGCAAGTGTCGCCGCCATCTCGTCCATATCCTGCACGCGGGCGACGCCGTAGCGCTCAAAGACCGCCTCATAGGCCGCGTCATTGCCTGCGATCGCACCGGTATGCGACACCGCCATCTGCGCCGCCTTCTCGGTCCGGCCCACCTTCAGCGCGACAACCGGCACGCCGAGGCTGCGCGCCCTCTGAAGGGCCGCAACAAAGGCCACCGGGTCCCGCACGCTTTCAAGGAAAAGCCCGATCACGCGCGTCTCCGGCTGGCTCAGCGCCCAGTCCATATAATCGGCGACACCCGTGACAAGCTCCATCCCCGTGGAGACGCAAAGCGTGAACCCCAGCCGCCGGTCATTATGCGCAAGCGCACCAAAGGTAGAACCCGATTGCGCGATCCAAGCGATCCCACCCGGCGCGATGCCTGCGCCCGAAGGCATGCTGGCCACGCGCAGGCCCTCAGAGGGCACGTAAAACCCCATGCAATTGGCTCCGCAAAGCGCCATACCCGCCGCGCGCGCCTTGACGGCCACACGCGCGGCAAGGCCCGGATCACCCTCCACATAGAGCGAGGCAAAGATCGCCGCTGACCGCGCCCCAAGCGCAATCGCCTGCTCCAGAACTGCCTCGACAAAACGGCTGGCCACACCGATGACGACATGATCAGGCACCTCCGGCAGCGCCGCTAGATCAGCGTAGCATACCGCTCCGTCAATCTCGCTCAGCCGCGGGTTCACCGGATAAACCGCGCCCGCGTAGCCATCCAGCGCGCACATCGCCAGCATCGCGGCACCGTTGCTTCCGGGCTTGTCCGATGCGCCCACAATCGCCACCGAGCGCGGGCGCAAAAGCCCATCCAACCTATGCGTCATGATCCCAAGCACCCCCTGTTGCCAGCGCCCACTCTGGCCCCAGCAGCCCCGCCTCGTCCAGCACAAACGCACCCCGACATTCGCGCCAGATTTTTGAGGCGCTCCCCTCACAAACGGCGCTACACTGCTCCCGACACCACGCTTTGAAAGGGCCACCCATGACCGACACCCCCGTCACCACCCGCATTGAGGGGCGCATCGGCGTTCTGACCTTCAACCGCCCCACCGTGATGAACGCTTTCAACAGCGACCTGATCGCGGCGACCCATGCGGCGATGGACACGTTTCAGGCTGATCCACAGGTCCTGGTGATCGTGGTACACGGCACCGGGCGCTGCTTCTCCGCCGGCTTCGACATGAAGGAAAGTGCAGCCAAAGGCATCACGGGCGAGGCGCAATGGCGGGAAGCGCTCACCACGGATTTCGATTTCATCATGCAGTTTTGGGACAGCCCAAAACCTACCATCGCCGCCGCACATGGGTTCTGCATTGCGGGTGCGATGGAAATCCTCATGGCCTGCGATCTGGCAGTGGCCGAAGAAAGCACCCGCTTTGGCGAGCCTGAGGTGCGCTTTGGCTCGGGGATCGTCGCCCTTCTGGCGCCCTATGCGACCCATGCGAAATTTGCCAAGGAACTGCTGCTTACGGGCGATGACCGGATCAGCGCCGCACGCTGTGCCGAGATGGGGATGCTCAACCGCGTGGTCCCCGACGGCACCGGGTTAGAGGCGGCCATGAAACTGGCGCAACAAGTGGCGAGCGCCTCTGCCCCATCAGTGCAAAAGACCAAGGCCGCAATCAACCGCAGCTACGAGCTTGCCCGGATGCGCGAGGCGCTGGCCGAGGCGCTGGAGGCGGCGATTGGCATCGAATCCGATCTGTCGCCTGAACGGGCGGAATTCAACCGTATCCGCAAGGATGAAGGCCTCAAGGCCGCGCTCGAATGGCGCGAGAAACAGGTCTGAAGCCATCAGGAGCGCCGCTATGCAAGCCATTTTTGATCCCGTCCAGATGCGCCATGATCCGCAAAACTTCATGGCCCTCGGCGCGCAACACCCCAGCCCCGAACAGCCCCGCCGTGCCGAGGTGCTGCGCGCAGGCGCAGAGGCCGCAGGCTGCACCTTCACCGCGCCACCCGATCAGGGGCTCGCCCCCATCGCAGCCATCCACACGCCCGAGTATCTGACCTTTCTGCAAACCATCCATGCCCGCTGGAGCGCCCTGCCCGGCGCAGGCCCCGAGGTGGTGCCCAACATCCACCCGCATGCGCGGACCGACACCTATCCCACCGGCCCAGTGGGTCAGGCGGGCTATCATCAGGCCGACACGGGCTGCCCGATCGGGCCGCAGACATGGGCCTCGGCCTACGGTGCTGCGCAATCGGCCATCGCGGGCGCGGACATCGTCGCTGGGGGCGCCCCCCCCGCCC
>JBASXE010000310.1:0-2973 GCA_049276875.1 Roseovarius sp.
GTCCTGGGCCTTGTACGGGCGCAATCCGCCGAGCAGACAGCCTCAATTGTCCCAAGCTTGCAGAAATCAATTCACCCTATCGCGCCACGTACCGGGTTCGCGGCCTCCGATGTGGAGGGTGATTTCACGCGCTGCCTTGGCAACAGCACTGCCTAACACTGCAACTTTTGATTCTGTAAATCGGCTGCTCGGGCCCGAAATCGATACAGCAGCGATGGGCTGCTCATTCGCGTCAAAGATAACGCCACCAATGCAAGACATTCCTTCATATCGCTCTTCGCGGTCCGCTGCCCAACCCAATTCGCCGGCTCGTTTCAGGTCTTCGAACAGACGGGTCGGTGATATAATGGTCTTGCTCGTGAATCGCTCCATGCCCGATGCCTCAAGTATCTGTCGTACACGGTCGTCCGGAATGGCTGAGAGGATTGCCTTTCCGGCCCCAGATGCGTGAAGTGCAGAGCGCGACCCCGTTGGAAAGAAGGCCCTAATTGGATTGGGCGTCTCGACCTGCCCAATGAAAACGACTTCGAGTCTGTCATGTATCGCCAGGTTCGCAGTCTCACCCGTTGTTTGCACCAATGAGCGCATGACCTTCCGCCCGACTTCGGTCAGGGCGCTTCGATTGAGAAAGGAGGCACCTGTACGATAGGCTTCGATGCCGATCATCCAGTCCTGCGTATCTTCGTCAAAGGCAACGTAGTCACTTTTTTGAAGAGTCCTCAGAACCTTGTGAGCTGTGGCTGTCGGAATGCCCATAGAGAGCGAAAGATCCGACAGCGTGGTGCGTTCCAGCTGCGAAACTTTCGTTAGAATAGCGAGCGCCCGTTCCACGGATTGGAGGGTTTCAGGAGGGCCATCGCTGAACTGCGACTTTGGTCTGCCGCGTTTTCGTTTTTGCGGGGTTGTGGGTGTTTGTTCCATTTTCAATTCCTACAACTTTTTTTGTATCCAGTGTAGAGGATTTTGTGCTGCACATTTAGTAATCGCTTTGTGTAAATCTAAAATAAAGCTAAATCAATATCTTACATTTAAAAGCATTTCATAAAAATATTTTATGATAAAATTGAATTCTGATTGAGTAGGTCTATGCTGAACTTAAGAATCAGGAGGATGTACCATGTCAGACCAGAACCCAGTCTTTATCCCAGGCCCTACGAATATCCCCGACCGGCTGAGCAAAGCCATGAATGTACAGACGCGTGACCACCGTGCGCCGGACTTTGTAGAGACCTTCGCTCCTGTCTTGGAGGACACCAAGAAGGTGTTCCGGACAACACAAGGCAAGATCGTCACATTTCCGTCAAGTGGAACCGGTGGTTGGGAGGCAGCAATCTGCAACACACTCAGCCCTGGAGATAAGGTTCTGGTTGCCCGCTACGGCATGTTCAGCCACCGCTGGATCGATTTGTGCCAGCGACATGACCTGGACGTTCAGATCATCGAATGCCCTTGGGGCAGCGGCGCGCCAGCGGATAAGTTCGAGGCCGCCTTGAGCGCCGACAAAGGCCAGGAAATCAAGGCCGTTCTGGTCACACACAATGAAACGGCCACTGGTGTAAAGTCTGACATCGCCAGTGTGCGCAAAGCTATGGATGCCGCGAGCCATCCAGCAATGCTGTTTGTCGATTGCGTCAGCTCACTGGGGTCGATGGATTTCCGGATGGATGACTGGGGCGTCGATATCGCCGTTGCTGGGTCTCAGAAGGGTTTTATGTTGGCAACTGGTATGGCAATCCTTGGGGTTAGCCCTAAGGCGTTGGATCATATGGAGACGGCGAGGCTGCACCGCACCTTCTTTGATTTCCGCGACATGATGAAGGCCAATGCCTCAGGCGGATTTCCCTATACCCCGCCGCTGCAGCTGATCTACGGCATGCGAGAGAGCCTTAAGATGCTGTTCGAAGAAGGCCTCGACAACGTCTATGCGCGCCACTTCCGTTTGGCCGAAGGGGTGCGTCGTGCGGTAGATGCATGGGGTCTGGAACTGGTGGCGCAGTCGCCGGATCTGTATTCCGACACGGTCAGCGCGATCCGTGTGCCCGACGGCTTTGACAGTAACGCGCTGACGGATCAGGCATTTGGCGCTTATGGTGTGAGTTTTGGTGTCGGTCTGGGCGAGATGAATGGCAAGGCCTTCCGCATTGGCCATTTGGGCAGCCTCACAGATGTGATGGTTCTGTCCGGGCTCGCCACGATCGAAATGGCGATGGCCGATCTTGATTATCCAATCAAGCTGGGCAGCGGCGTCATTGCAGCGCAGGAACATTTCCGTGCCAGCCGATCTGTTGAAATCAAGTCTGCCGCATAAGGGGGCTGGGATATGCTAGACATTAATTCAACCAGCCTAGATCTGAGCATCGACGACGTGCGCGCGGCGCATGCCCGGATCAAACCCTACATCCACAACACGCCGGTCCTGACCTCAAGTTTTCTGGATAACATTTCCGGTGCGACGATGTTCTTCAAATGCGAAAACTTCCAGAAGGCTGGCGCTTTCAAGGTGCGTGGTGCGTCGAACGCGGTGTTTGGTCTGACCGACGAGCAGGTCAAAAACGGCGTGGCAACTCATTCGTCGGGCAATCACGCGCTGTCTTTGTCCTATGCCGCGGGGCGTCGGGGCATCCCGTGTCATGTGGTGATGCCGCGCACAGCACCACAGGCAAAAAAGGACGCAGTCACGGGCTACGGCGGCATTATCACCGAATGCGAGCCATCGACCACGTCACGCGAAGCGGTCTTTGCCGAGGTTGCTGCCAAAACCGGGGCTGAATTTGTGCACCCCTATAACGATCCACGCGTGATCGCGGGGCAGGGCACCTGTTCGCTGGAGTTGATTGAAGAAATCACCGATCTGGATATTATCGTGGCCCCGATCGGCGGCGGCGGCATGATCTCTGGCACCTGCCTGACATTGTCGAATTTGGCCCCTCATATCAAAATCTATGCAGCCGAACCCGAACAAGCGGATGATGC
>JBASXE010000311.1:0-42257 GCA_049276875.1 Roseovarius sp.
TCAACCACCACCGCCCACATTCTAGCCTCGCTGGTCTGACGCCAGCAGAATATGTTAACCGGTCAAAGAAAGACCAAAACCTGAACAGAGCTAACCTAAAATAGCGGACGCTCAGGGGAGCAGGTCAGATCAAACGGAGCTTGCGAAACGGGTCAGTCAGTATTCGCCATAGCTGCGACCATCGTAATCTCGACAAGCATATGATACTAAAAAAACTTTGGGAGAACGATAGAGGACGGTTCCGCCGAAACCTCATGCGCCCAAAGGTTTGCGGAGGCTTACATTGCGCGTATTGAAACCACGTTTAAATCAGGGGTTGATCAGGTTGTGCTCAATCTCAAAGACGATACTCTGCGAATAAATGATGGATGGATCTCGGCGCCCAAACCCGCTATGTCCAAAGTCTATTACGGAGCCGAGATGCCACGCCCCCAGCTTTTGGCACCGCTTGGCCCGATCCAGTTCTCCGATGTTGTTATAGCGGAAGATAGTCTCACGGGGATGTCCCGGACCTTGCTCTGTTGTGTAGACCGCCCGTATCTGACCACCAGCAAATCGTGCTCTATGCAGCAATTCTGGCACTTGGTGCCGATCTTACACTTGCTGATATCGAGCGCATGGTGGCCGATGTCAGTGCCGAAACTGTGGGTCAAATCGCGCGGAAGCTGGTTTTCTGGTCGGCTTGGGGAAGCAAGTGATACCCTCGCCGCCTTCACTGCTAAACTCAAGGTGGCCAAGGCGTGGGGTGGTGGAATGACCGCATCTGCGAATATGATGAGCATGTATGCAACGCGCGCGCTGTGGTCTGCCCGCTCCAATCTGTGAAGCAAAACACCCGCCATGGGAACATGCGCGTATCTCTCCGATAAATGGACACTGATCCACGAGCAGCCACTCGTGCTGAACCAGCGACAGGCTAGCGAGGCATTGGCAGGCGCGTTACGGAACGATGGCGGAAGCCTCGAAAAAAGTGCCCGTCGAGACCCACGGTGTGACCCATTTTTCTATGGGCTTGGGTAAACTTCTGGTATTTGATATCTGCCTTCGACTGGCGCGCCTTGCAGATCGAAAACTCTACGTCTTCAAGGACACAAAAGTTCCAGAATCGCTTGAGCCAGTCGTCTCTCGAATGTTGTCGAAACGGGCGATTTCACTTGGATGGGACAGCATGCTGAGGCTTGCCGCTTCGACACAGGGCGGTTGGTGCAGTGCTGTCTGGGCGGTGGAGCATCACAGTTCCGCGTCGATCGGCATTCCAATCTACAATACCGGGGAGGGTTTGGGAAAGCTCCAGAGATCGGTGTTCCTTTGCGACAATCTTGGAAGGCCCGCGTGCCGACAGGAAATCCAGCGTCTCCTAAGCCAGATCGAATCTATGGACACACTTCGACGTGCTTTCCACAACGGTCCAATCGCTCCGCGCACAAGAGGTACACGCGAGCAAATTGCCGCGATCTCTGGCGCGCTGACACTACTTACAAACGTCGTCATAACCTGGAATGCACACCAATACGAGCGAGCCCCCAAGCGCTCAGACTGGGGCCGGCCGCAAAGCCATATGCGCCACCTTGCCCCGATTGCACATACGCCCATCAACCTCAAAGGAGCCATCACTTCTGATCTTGAGCAGCACAGAAACCCGCATCAAAATGACAGAAATGATACGCAAAGAATAGAAAATCAGGCGAGTTGAGGAGCCGGGAGGGTCAGATTCAATTAAATTAATTACTCAGCCATAGATAAGCAGATAAAACAACAATAAGAATGGCTTACTTATGCAACATACTGCAGCTTCGTTACGTGAACCCCAAACCCAGCGAAATGCCCGAGGCCAAGGTGGTAGATTTCGTGCGGGCGCTCAGGCCCGATCAAGCCAAAGCGCCGATGATCTGACCATGCAGCCCGGGATTGGCCGCAACCAACCCATCTACTTGCGCGCCCGGATTATTGAAACTGAGGCCCAATCCCCGCCGGTCAGAGGTGAGCGCGCCCGCCTCGCGCAGGATCACATCACCCGCCGCCACGTCCCATTCCCATGTCGCCCGCAGGGTCAGCATCACGTCAAACCGCCCCTCCGCGACAAGACTGAGGCGGTAGGCCAGCGAGGGTCTGTATTCGCGCCGGAAGTTCGGCACTGCCCCGCGCCAATGCTCGGCCACATAATTGGCCTTGGCCCCGATCACCGATGCGCCGTCCATCTGGCCCTGCGCCGTGACAGTGAGTGGCGCACCATTCAGCGTTGCCCCGCACCCCTCGCAGGCGGCATAGAGCTTGTCCATCATCGGGAGGTAAACCACTCCTGCCGTCACACGCCCGGCTTCGGCAATCGCCAAGGAATGCGCCCAGGCGCGCGAGCCTTCAATGAAGCTGCGCGTGCCGTCGATAGGGTCGATAATGAACACCCGCTCAGCGCTCAGCCGCGCGGCCCCGTCCTCGGATTCCTCCGAGAGCCAGCCATAGCCGGGCCGTGCGCCGCGCAGTTCTGCCTCAAGGGCTGCGTTCACCGCAAGATCGGCTTCCGTCACCGGTCCCGCGCCATCGGCCTTGTCCCAGCGTTGCGCCTTCGGCCCGGTAAAGCCGCGCGCAATCTTGCCCGCTGCGCGCGCTGCGCGGATCAGCAGTGCCAGATCGCCGCTCGCGTCACTCTCCGGCAAGGGTCAGCCCTTCGACCAGAAGCGACGGCACGACCGTGGACAGATGCGTTCGCGCGTCATTGGCAGGCGTCATCCGCATCAGCATCTCGGGCAGGCTGCCTGCGATGGTGCATTCATTGACCGGATAGGCAACCTCACCATTCTCGACCCAGAATCCGGACGCCCCACGCGAATAATCGCCCGTGTTGGGGTTGATCGTGGAGCCGATCATCGAAGTTACCAAAAGCCCGGTGCCCATGTCGCGGATCAGATTCTTGCGGCTCTGCGTGCCTTGGGTCAGAGCCACATTCCACGTGCCGGGCCGTGAGGGGCCAGAGAGGCCGCGCTTGGCATTACCGGTAGACTTGAGCCCCAACTGACGCGCACTGCCAAGGTCCAAGATCCATCCCTGAAGCACGCCGTCCTGCACAAGGGCGCGCTTGGCTGTCGGCAGGCCCTCACCATCAAAAGGGCGCGAGGCGGCGACCCGGGCGCGGTGCGGGTCCTCCAATACCGAAAGGGACGCGGGCAAGACCTCGGCGCCCTCCTTACCCAAGAGCCACGACGCCCCCCGCGCAATCGCAGCCCCGTTCGCAGCACTGAGCAGATGACCAATCAGCGACGACGATATCCGCTCGTCAAAGAGCACGGGATAGGCCCCGGTGGGCGGTTTGCGCGCGCCGACACGCGCCACGGCCCGCTGACCGGCGGTGCGGCCAATCTCCTCGGGCGTGCGCAGGTCTGCGCCAAAAATGCGCGCGTCTCCGTCATAGTCACGCTCCATCCCGGTGCCTTCCCCGGCGATGGCCACGCTGGAGATATGCCAATCTGTTCGTGCATAGCTCGCGGCGAACCCGTTGCTCATCGCCATGGTCATGTTGCGCGACTGGTAAGCCGCACTTGCCGATTGCGATTGCGTGACACCGGGCTGGGCCAAGGCCGCCGCCTCGGCCTCTGCCGCCCATGCCTGAAGCTGGGCCGGATCAGCCTCCGCGCTGGGGTCGCACAGCTCAAGCGCGTCCATATCCCAATCGCGGGCCAAGTCTTCGGGGTCTGCCAGCCCGATATAGGGGTCTTCGGGGGCTTCGCGCGCCATGGCGACGGCCCGCTCGGCCAAAATCGCCAGCGTCTCGGGTCGCGTGTCCGACGACGACACGCTGGCCGACCGCTGACCGATCAAAACACGCAAACCCACATCGCGCCCTTCCGAGCGCTCTGCCTGTTCCAGAACCCCGCCACGCACGTCGATCATCACAGACGCCTCTTCGGCCACCATCGTGTCGGCGGCCTCAGCCCCCGCTTTTCGGGCCGCCGCGAGAAGCATCTGGGCAAGGTCGTGGGTCGTTTGGGTCATGGTCATTCACCTTTTGAGGTCCGAGCAGAGAGGTAGAGCGGCAAGCCCCCGCGTGCAAGGCTTGCGCGCGGCTAAGACCTGTGGCCTGCTGCCGCAAAAGGAGAGGGACTATGCCAAAGGCTTACGAGGGCGGATGCCTCTGCGGCACGATACGCTTCAGCGCGATCGGCCCTGCGCAGAACCCGCATAGCTGTTCGTGCGAGATGTGCCGCCGCCACAGCGGCGCGCCAAGCACTGCCTGGGTCGAATTCCCGGCCAGCGCCGTCACATGGACCGGGCCGGGCGGCGCGCCTGCGCTCTACCGGTCGTCAGATATCTCAAGCCGCGCGTTTTGCCCGACATGCGGCAGCAGCATCGGTGCGGTGGATGACGCGCCGGTGGTGGCATTCCTTGTCGGGGCCTTCGACAAACCGGGCGCAAAGGCGTTTACCCCCAAAAGCCATTCGTTCCGCGCGGGTTGTCCCGGATGGTGGAAAGGCGCGCTCGGCGGTTGATACCCCCGAGCGCGCCCCTGTGGCGCGTGCCTAGCGCAGACGCTGACCGTTGGCCAAAACCTGCCCGTCTTGCGTGAACTCAATGGTCGAATTCAACTCATCCGGCCCGTCCCCTGCAACGGCAAAGAGGCCCATCATCATCCGTGCACCCATCGCCTGATCCTCGGGCAGGAAACCAAGAGCGACCAGACTGTCCAAAAGCGTATTGGCCCCGGTGAGGTTGAGGCTTATCGACCCCACTGGCTTGGGCATCCCGTCATAGGTCACGGTATCGGTGTTATCGATCTCCACAGCGCCGGTTCCAGTCAGACGCGCGCCCGCCGCACTCACGGTCAGCGCATCGAGCGACAGCGCGTTAAGCTCGCCGGGAACCTCGCCATCAGTGTCCACAGCCGACATCTGCACAGGGTCCAGAAGGTCGAAGAAGAGGCGCGCCATACCGCTCAGGTCCAACTCGATCGTCGCGGGATCACGCGGCAATTGTGCGGCGGGATCAAAGAGCGCCCAGATGAATTCACTCATGGTGAATTCACCCAGCAGAACCTGAAGGCTGAAGGCCTGCGGCGTGTCGCTCTGCATGACGGGCGTCATCAGCTCGAACCCGTAGCGCGCCATGGTTATCGCGACCGGAAAAGGAATATCCCCGCCCGCAATCTCAAACGACAGATCATTGGTGCCGCCACCATACATCAGCTGGCTCTCGTTCATCACGATGCGCAGATCGCCCCCCCCGCTTTGCGAGCGCCCGTCGGTCACCGTGCCGTCCTCATCAACACGAAACTCCATCATGCCGGGGCCGAATACGTAACCGCCATCAACGGAGAACCCGGCCTTGAGCGCACCGGACATATCGTTCATGTCGATCCCTTCAGGCAGGGTCGAGGTGCCCGTCATAGCCAAGCTCTCGCTGCCGCCGTTGATCAAGAAGCTGCCATTGCTGCCTTCGGGGTCGACCACATCCACCATATAGGACCATGCACCCGTGGTAATCTTTTGCTCCACCCGGCGCAGGTCGCCTAGATTGGTCAGGGTCTCCCCCGCCAGATCGGCCATCTCAACCGACACATCGCGGAACGGCGCACCGCCGGGGGCCTCCGAAAGGCTGGTTCCCTCCACCGTTACGTCCGTGAGAGCAATCCGTGCGGCGGTGGCGGAATAAGCGCTCACCGACGCGCCTGGGTCGCCCGAGATGGTCATCGCGAAGTCCACCGTGTCAAAGGTCGCGTCGATCTCAAACGCCTCGGGGCCGCTGACCTGCATCGTCATCGGCAGGCGCGCCGGGATGCTCACACCGACCGACCCATCGCCATTGTCGGAAAACGCCATCTCGCCGAGCGTCACGCTCATCGTCATGTTCTCTTCCGGCACTGCAAACCCCATGGCCACATCCGTGACGGTCAAGGTGCCGCCTGACATCGCCTCGGTGGCCGTGATTTCATAACCGAAGGCGGTCATGTAATCTTTCCAGCCCTGCCACGCTTCCGTCGGCGTAATATCCGCGTGTGCGGCTCCGGTCGTCATCAAGAACGCTGTTGCCGCGACCCATCCGCCGCCGGTTTTATGCATGGTCATATCGCACCCTTCCGGTTTGAAAATTTCTGTCTCCAGCATCAAAGCATATCCCGGAAGGGTCAAGAGACCATCTCTCTGGACCCTGCGGCTGGGCGCAGCTAGGTCTGGGGACAATACGCACCGCGCACTCAGACAGCGAAAGGGACCATAATGGACATGACCGGAAAGACCGTGCTCATCACGGGCGCAAGCCGCGGGATCGGCGCGAGCGCGGCTCAGATTTTCGCCGCGCAGGGCGCGAATGTAGGTCTGCTGGCGCGCAGCGCGGATGCGGTAGATGCGCTGGCCGCCGAGATTGGCCCACGCGCGCTGTCGATTGAGGCCGATGTAAGCCGCTGGGAGGACATCGAGGCCGCCGTGCGGACCTGCGTGGAGCGCTTTGGCCGTCTCGACGTGCTTATCGGCAATGCGGGCGTGATCGAGCCGATTGCCCCCATGGCCACCTCTGATCCTGCTGCCTGGGGCCATGTGATCGATATCAACCTCAAGGGCGTATATTACGGCATGCGCGCCGCCATGCCGGTTATGGCGGCCCAGGGTGGCGGCACGATCCTCACGGTGTCCTCTGGGGCCGCGCATAACGCGCTTGAAGGGTGGAGCCATTACTGCACCTCCAAGGCGGGCGCTGCGATGCTGACCATGTGCGCCCATAAAGAGGGTGCGCCCCACGGCCTGCGCGCCATGGGTCTGTCGCCCGGCACCGTCGCCACCCAGATGCAGCACGAGATCAAGGCCAGCGGCGTGAACCCTGTGAGCCAGCTTGATTGGTCAGAGCATATCCCCGCGGATTGGCCCGCACGCGCGCTTTTGTGGATGTGCAGCGGGCAGGCGGACGCCTATCTGGGTGAGGAAATTTCCCTGCGTGACGCGGGTATACGCAAAAAGGTGGGCCTGACATGATTGAACTGCACAAGGAGGCCGGCATCTGGACTGCCACGATCAATCGGCCCGAAAAAGCCAATTCCCTGACCGAGGCGATGCTGGCAGAGCTTGGCGATATCGCGCTGGCCGCAACCGATGCGCGTGCCTTGATCCTGACGGGCGCGGGCCGCGTGTTCTCGGCCGGGGCCGATCTTGAGGCGGCACGCGCAGGCCTCGCCACCAGCCCCCTATGGGAGCGTCTGTCAGGTGCCATCGCGGCGGTGCCTTGCCTCACCATTGCGGCACTGAACGGCACCGTGGCAGGTGGTGCCGTGGGGATGACGCTGGCGTGTGATCTGCGCATTGCCGTGCCGGGAACCAAGATTTTCTATCCGGTAATGAAGCTCGGCTTCCTGCCCCAGCCAAGTGACCCGCCCCGCATGACGCAGCTGATCGGCCCTGCACGCACCAAGATGATCTTCATGGCAGGGCAGAAGGTCGACACGGAAACCGCCGCCGCATGGGGCCTTTTTGACCAGATCGTGGAGGCGGACATATTGCTGGACGCGGCAAAGGCGCTTGCGGATGACAGCATTGCCGCCGATCCCGCACATGCCGCTGCCATCAAAGCAATGATCCCCTAGAGATAGCCAGCCGTCCGGCCCTCATGGGGGCGGGCGCGAAGGGCCGGGTGCGCCTGAAGGCGCTCTTTGGGATTAAACCGCGCGGTGCGGGTCACGCGGCTTCAGTCAAGCCGCCGCGCCTCATCCACCAGAAGAATCGGTATCCCCCCCCGAATGGGAAAGGCCAGCCCAGCGCGCTTGGAGACAAGCTCCTGCGCCTCCGCATCATAGCTGAGTGTCTGGTGGCTTTGCGGACAGATCAGCGCCTCAAGCATCCGGCGGTCAAACTCCGGCGCGCTCATTGCACCATCTCCTGACCTTCGCCACCGCGCAGCGAGTATTCCAGAAGGGTGATCAACGTCTCGCGCCGCGTGCTCAGCGAGGGGGCCTCCAGAAGTGCTTGCTTGTCTTCCGGCTCGAACCCCAAAAGCATAGACAGGGAGTTGATCAGCAGCTCATCATCCGCCTCTTTGAGAGACTCCCAATCCGTCTCTAGATCGCGTGCATCAAAATACTGCTCAAGCGTGCCAAGAAATTTGGCGCGGTCAAAGGCCTTGTCTTCCTCCTCGGGACCAAGATCACGCTCGAACCCGGTCCACCTTGCCTTGATGCGGCGATAGGGCGTAAATCCTTCCACCTCTTCCATGACCCGAAAGCGGCAAATCCCCGCCAGCGTAATCATATACCGCCCGTCTTCCGTCTCGGAAAACTGGGTGATGCGCCCGGCGCAGCCAATGGCGTGAAGCCCGTGACCTTCGCGCCCGGGCACCTTATTGGGCTGCACCATCCCGATGAGGCGCTGCGGCGTCTTCAGAGCGTCCTCCATCATCGCCAGATAACGCGGCTCGAAGAGGTGCAGCGGCAGCCGGGCACGCGGCAACAGAAGAGCCCCCGGGAGAGGGAACACAGGGATCACATCGGGGAGGTCTGTTTCTTTTATCATATGTCCCAAACTAGCCCGCCAAGAGGCTCAGGCAAATATCATGGAGCTAAGCTTGCGCCGCCCGTTCAGCGCCACTGGGTCCGTCGGCCCAAGCGCATCGAAGATCGTGAAAAGTTGCGTTTTGGCCGCGGCCTCGTTCCACTCGCGGTCACGTTTGAAAAGCTCCAGAAGCTGGGCCACGGCGCCCTCCGCATCGCCCGATGCATGCAGCGCCTGCGCCAGATCGAAGCGTGCCTGGTGGTCATCCGGATCGGCCTCCACGGCCGCCGTCAGCTCTGCCACGGGACCCGCATCTGCGGCTTGGCGCGCGAGGGCAAGCTGCGCGTGGGCACCCTCGATCTCAGGGGCGGTGTTGATCTCCGCAGGTGCTCCGTTGAGCACGGCCTCGGCCTGATCCAGCTCATCGAGCGCCAGATAGGACCGCGCGAGGCCTGCATAAGCCGCCGCCGAATTCGGATCCTCCTCAAGGATCGCGGCAAAGGTCTGCGCCGCATCCGCTGCAGCCCCCTCGCTCAGCATCTCCTCGGCCGCCGCAATCGCATCATCCAGACCGCCGCTCGCATCACCACCAGCCGCCGCTGCGACACGCTCGACGAAGGCAGCTATCTCAGACGCGGGCACAGCGCCCTGGAACCCGTCAATGGGCTGTCCTTGCCAGAACGCATAGACCGTGGGGATGGATTGCACCTGCAACTGGCCCGCAATCATCTGCGCCTCATCCACGTTCACCTTGGCCATCTTGACCGCGCCCTTGGCCTTGGTCACCGCCGCTTCAAGCTGCGGTCCCAGCGTCTTGCACGGGCCACACCACGGCGCCCAGAAATCGACAATCACCGGGACGGTCTTCGAGGCTTCCACCACCTCTGCCATGAAATCGGCCTCCGAGACATCCTTGATCATGTCTGTCGCCGCTGGCGCTTGTCCAAGTTCAATCATCTCATCTTGCCTCTCATGTTATCGCCCGGTCAGACGCTTACATGGCGCAGCCCCAGTGCACTTGCAAGGGCCGCGCCCGATGCGCCCCACCTCCTAAAGATCAAAGCTCGCGAAGACGGGCGCGTGATCGCTGGGCTTTTCCCAGCCACGCGCACCGCGCAGAACACGGCTCGAATGACCCGCCGTGCGAATGTCGCCAGTGGCCCACACATGATCAAGCCTGCGCCCTTTATCCGCCGCGTCCCAATCCTTGGCGCGGTAAGACCACCAGCTATAGAGCAGCCCCTCGGGAATATCGGCGCGGGTCACGTCATGCCAATCGCCCGCCTCCATCACATCGTGGAAATGCTCCACCTCGATGGGCGTGTGGCTCACGACCTTCAAAAGCTGTTTATGGCTCCACACGTCATCCTCGCGCGGGGCGATGTTCAGATCGCCGACGAGGATGGATTTTTCGGGTCGCTGGGCGCGGAACCAGTCGCGCATGTCGGTGAGGTAGTCGAGCTTTTGCCCGAACTTCTCGTTCACCTCCCGGTCTGCCACATCGCCACCTGCGGGCACGTAGAAATTGTGGATCGTCACTCCATTCTCCAGCCGCCCGGCGATGTGGCGCGCATGGCCAAGGCCTGCAAAATCCTGCGCGCTTACCTCCTCGATGGGCAGCTTGGACAGGATCGCAACGCCGTTATAGCCCTTCTCACCGCGTGCGACCATGTGGGTATAGCCAAGCGCTGCAAACTGCTCGCGCGGGATTTTGTCGACGGGGCTTTTGCATTCCTGAAGGCAGAGCACATCCGGCCCCTCTTCGGCCAGAAGCTTGCAGACAATCGGCTCGCGCAGGCGGACCGAGTTGATGTTCCATGTGGCAAGCGTGAAGGGCATGGGGCAGGCTCCGATCTGCGGTTGGGATATGCGGCGCTTGCTTCGATACCAGCGCCGTGCTGCACGGACAACCAAACGGTTGGGATCGTGGGTGCACCCGCCGCCAAAAAAAGACCCCGGGCGACGCCGGGGTCAGTCCAACAGGGAGGTGCATATGAAGGCCCGCATATGCGATGTGTTGAGTAGCAGCATATTCTTGCACCCAGAACTCAACTTTGATCTGGCGCAAAGACGCTGCATTTTTTTCGGCCCCTCATGAAAGCAGACGGTAGCCGCCGCTCTCGGTCACCAGAAGGCGCGCGTTGGAGGGATCAGGCTCGATCTTCTGGCGCAGACGGTAGATATGGGTCTCCAGCGTGTGGGTCGTGACACCGGCGTTATAGCCCCAGACTTCGTGCAACAGCACGTCACGCGCCACCACACCATCGGTCGAGCGGTAGAGGAATTTGAGGATGTTGGTCTCTTTTTCCGTCAGGCGAATTTTCTTGTTATCCTCAGTCTCAAGCATCTTCATCGCGGGCTTGAACGTATATGGCCCAAGCTGGAAAACCGCATCCTCGGATTGCTCATGCTGCCGCAGCTGTGCACGGATCCGGGCCAGAAGAACCGGAAATTTGAAAGGTTTGGTGACGTAGTCATTGGCCCCCGCATCCAGCCCGAGGATCGTATCGGCATCCCCATCATGACCGGTGAGCATCAAGATCGGGCTTTTCACTCCCTGCTTGCGCATCAGGCGGCAAAGCTCGCGGCCATCGGTGTCGGGCAGGCCCACATCCAAGATCACCAGATCGTAGATGGAATCCTTGGCATGAGCCATCGCCTCGGCGCCGTTACCCGCCTCGAAAACATCGAAATCCTCGGTCATGATAAGTTGCTCGCCTAACGCCTCACGCAGGTCCTCATCATCGTCCACAAGCAGGATTTTCTTCAGTTGTGCCATGTCTATGTCCTTTTCTCTTGCAGGAGTGATGCTCTGTGCGCCGCCTCCACGCAAGCCATGCGACACCCAGATCACGGCCAAGTGTCCAATGACGAGGTTTTGTTTCATTCCCGCGCAAAAAGCCCTAAACCCCGGGGCAGATATGGCAGAACCTGTCACTCAGCCCGCCTCAAGGAGGCCCCATGCGCCTTGCGCCAGACATAACCGAGCAGATTGCCCGCGCCCGCGCAGACCTGCGCATGGGCCTGCCTGTGGCGCTCTGTGCGGCGGGGACGAGCGCATTGGTCATGGCCGCCGAGACACTGAGTGCCGAACGGCTGGACGCCCTGCGCGGCCTTGGTGCGGCGGACCGGGCACTTTGCCTGGCGATCACCGCTCGGCGGGCCGAGACGCTGAAGGCACGCGCCTATGATGGTGATATCGCGCGGCTGGAGGTTCCCCAAGATGCAGGACTTGCGTGGGTTCAGGCCACAGCCAACCCCGAGGGCGATCTCGCCACGCCGATGAAGGGGCCCTACGCCGCACGGCGCGGCGGGGACGCGACGCTGCACCGTCTTGGGGTCGATTTGGTGAAATCCGCGCGGCTGCTGCCCGCAGCCCTTGTGCTGGAGACCCCGGATGCGATCGCCTTTGCCGCAGAGCACGGGTTGACGGCACTGCCCGCGCTGGAGACGACAGAGGCCCTCATCCACTCCAGCCCGCTGCGCGCCGTGATCAGCGCCCGTGTGCCCTTGCGCGTTTCTGAGGCCGGGCGGCTCCATGTCTTTCGCCCCGATGATGGCGGAGAGGAGCACTATGCCGTTGAAATCGGCCGCCCCGACCGAGCCGCCCCGGTGCTCTGCCGTCTCCATTCGGCGTGTTTCACCGGCGATCTACTGGGCAGTCTGAAATGCGATTGCGGCCCGCAACTCAACGCGGCCCTTGGGCAGATGGGCCAAGAGGGCGCTGGCGTTCTGCTCTACCTCAATCAAGAAGGGCGCGGGATCGGCCTTGCCAACAAGATGCGCGCCTACAGCCTTCAGGATCAAGGGTTTGATACGGTCGAGGCCAATCACCGCCTCGGCTTTGAGGACGATGAACGCGACTTTCGCATCGGCGCGCGCCTGCTGAGCCAGATGGGATTCGGCGCGGTGCGGCTGATGACCAATAACCCGGGCAAGATCGAGATGATGGAGCGCTGCGGCATCACGGTGGCCGAGCGTGTCCCACTTCAGGTGGGTCAGACCGAGGAGAACCGCGCGTATCTGGCCACCAAGGCGGCGAAATCAGGCCACATGCTCTAGGGAAAATACTACGCGGTCAGTGGGGGTCCTTGTCGGCGTAAAGCGTGCCGCCTTTTCCCCAGTCAGCTTTGTCCATATCGACAAGCATTACGTCCACCGCTTCGGCATTTGCTCCGGTGACGCGGACAAACGCATCGGTCAGCTCGCGCACGAGGGCGCGTTTCTGGTCGGGCGTGCGGCCCTCGAACATTTCAACTCGAATGATTGGCATTGGGTCTCTCCTTTGGGTTTGGGTTGGCTCGTATTTGGGTCTGCCCGCAGCGCCCGTGCCGGGCGTCTATAAGCGCCCGTACCGGCTGTTTACATGCGCCCGTACCGGGCGACAAAATTGCGCAGCACATGTTCCGGCGCATGCACCGAGGCGGCATGACACATCGCGATCAGGTCCTGCGCCTCCTCGGGCGGGAAATAACCGCGATCCTTGTATATGTTGATCCGCACGTCAAACTCCGCCGCGTCCGCCTCGGGGTGGAATTGCGTGGCGTAGACATTCGATTTGTAGCGGATCATTTGAAAGGGACAGCTTGGTGCCTCCACCAGATTCACACAGCCCTCGGGCAGGCTCTGAAGCGCTTCCTTATGGCCCACGAAGGCCTCAAACCGGTCCGGCAAACCTTGCAGCATAGGGTCCGTGCGACCCGCCTCAGTCACGGTGCAATCGGCGGTGCCCACGCGCTCGCCGTAGCGTGCCTTGCTTACATCGCCGCGCAGGTGCTGGCCCAAAATCCCGATGCCGTAGCAGCATCCCATGAAGGGAATGTCGCCGCCCGTCACCTGCGGCATGATCGACATGATATCCGCCTCGATGCGTGCCTCATCGGGGCTTTTGTCCTCGGGCGCATCGCTGACGCATCCCGGACCGCCGCCAACAATCACGCCACTATAGGCGCCAAGGTCGATCCCTTGGGGCAACCGCTCCTGATCCAGCCGGATACGGCGCACGTCGCTGGGACCCAGCCCACCCTTGGCCAGAAGCGCGGCAAACTCACCATCCGCCGCATCCCCCTCCGGGCGCAGCTGCAAGATCAAGAAAGGTCGGGCCATGCTGTCCTCGTAAATGCTTGAGTCCAGCCCTGCCCAATCAGACGTGACAAATCAATGCCTTTCGATGGCGCATCGCCCGGCTTGACCCCACCAACCAGTGCAATACCCTGCGCACGACCAAGCATAACCTCCAAGGACCCCCCATGACCCAGCGCCTGCACCTCGTTTTCGGCGGCGAACTTACCGACCCCGCCCGCAACGTGTTCAAGAATGTCGATGACCTGCATATCGTCGGAATCTTCCCTAATTACGAAACCGCCTATGACGCGTGGAAAAACGAGGCGCAACGCACCGTGGACAACGCGCATATGCGGTATTTCATCGCCCATTTGCACAAATTGCGCGACGAGCAGGCCGAAACCTCGCCCACCGAAGAGTTGGGCTGAGACGACAATGGCGCAAGCGCCGGGCCTCAGCGCACAAAAGCCGCGCAGCTCCGGGGCAGGTCTGCCCGAAGGCCCCCGCCCCGACGGCGCGCTGATCTGGGGCCACGCCAACAGCCTCGATCATGCCAACGCGCTGGTGCAACTGGCCGAGCGGCTTGCGGTGCTGCGCAAGGGTCTGACCATGCTGATCACCACAGCACCCGGTCTGCCCGAAATCCGCCACCGCCGCGCGCCGATCCTGCATGTGGCCCTGCCGGATGAAAGCAGCAGTGCGGCGGATACGTTCCTTGGGGTTTGGCGGCCCAATATGTGCCTCTGGACGGGGGGTAAGCTGATCCCCAGCTTGATCACGGCTGCGGATAAACGCAACATTCCGCTGTGTCTGGTGGACGCGCAAAGCGACTTTCTGGAGCGGCCCGGCTGGCGCTGGATGCCTCAGGTGCAGCGCTCCTTGCTCAGTCGTTTCACCACAATCCTTGCCCGTGATGAAGCCGCGCGCGCCCATTTGCAGCGCCTTGGGGTGGCGGATCAGCGGATCAAGGTCACCGGCCTTTTCCGCGAAGGGGCGCTGGCGCTGCCCTGTTCCGAGGCGCTCCGCGATGAGATGGCAGGCGCGCTGCGCGGACGGCCCGTCTGGCTGGCGGCGCTGGTGCAGGCGGGAGAGGTGGACATGATCCTGCATGCGCACCGCCAGACGACGCGGCTGGCGCATCGCCTGATCCTGATCCTCGTGCCCGAAGAGCTTGACGATCTACCCGCGATCCGGACGCAGCTTGAGGATGCTCAGCTGCGCTATACGCTTTGGTCCGAAGGCACGATGCCCGAGGAGGTCACACAAGTCATCCTTGCGGATACGCGCGGCGAGATGGGGCTTTGGTATCGGCTGGCCTCAATCACGTTGATGGGGAGTTCGCTGATTGCGGGGTATGGCGGTCGCGATCCAAACGAGCCTGCGGCGCATGGTTCGGCCATCCTCTACGGCCCCAATGTGGGCCGCTACCTGCCCAGCTATTCACGCTATGCCGAGGCAGGCGCGGCGCGGATCGTGCGCGATGCAGGCACGCTGGCGGCGGCGCTCGCGCGGCTCATCGCAGTAGACCAATCGGCGGCGATGGCGCATGCCGCATGGGACATCGCCTCGGCCAGCGCAGAGGTCACGGATCAGATCCTCGACCTCGTGCAGGACACACTCGACCGGCAGGCGGCAGGATGATCCGCGCACCCGGCTTCTGGCACCGCAAGCACAGCTGGCAAGCGCTGGCGCTGGCCCCGCTTGGTGCGCTTTACGCCGCTGCCACCGCCAGGCGGCTGGCCAAGGGGGCGCCATTTCGAGCGGGGGTTCCCGTGATTTGCGTAGGCAATATCAACGCGGGCGGCACCGGCAAAACACCCACGGTGATAGCCCTCGCCCAGCACCTCGCCGCCCGTGGGATCACCCCCCATGTGGTCAGCCGTGGCCATGGCGGGCGCGAGACAGGTCCAGTGCAGGTAACACCCAAGCACAGCCCCGAGGATGTGGGCGATGAGCCGCTTCTGATTGCCGCCTTCACCCCCACATGGGTGGCGCGCGACAGGGCCAACGGTGCGCGCGCGGCGGAGGCGGCCGGGGCGCAGGTGCTGCTGATGGATGACGGGTTCCAGAACCCCTCGCTGGCCAAGGACCTGTCGATTGTGGTGGTGGATGCGGCGATGGGCTTTGGCAACGGGCGCTGCATTCCGGCGGGGCCGTTGCGCGAGCCTGTGGCAGTGGGCCTTGCCCGTGCGGATTTGCTCCTCTCCATCGGCCACGCACAAGCGCAGCGCAGCTTTGACGCGGCATGGGATGCAAAGGTCACGCTGCCCCATCTGCGCGGTGCGCTCAGGCCGCTCAAGATGGGCATGGATTGGCAGGGCGCGCGGTGCTTTGCCTTTGCGGGGATCGGTCATCCGGAGAAATTCTTCGCCGCTTTGCGCGCCGAGGGGGCCGAGCTTGCCGGGACCGAGGCGCTTGCGGATCACCAGCCGCTCACGCCTGCCCTCATGGCGCGGCTGGAGGCGGATGCGGCCAAGCTGGGCGCGCAGATGGTCACCACCGAAAAAGACGCCGTGCGCCTGCCCGCCGCATACCGGCCCAAGGTGCTGACCCTGCCTGTGCGGCTTGAGATTGAGGAGATCGCCCCACTTGACGAGGCGCTAGCGCGGATCGGGCTTTAGCCGCCGCCCAGCTTGGGCTCTATCCACCGCCCAGCTTGGGCTCTATCCGCCGCCCAGCTTGGGCGAGGGACGGTCCAGATCTAGCGCCGCATCCGAAAACGTGATCGGCGTGCGCACGCCCGGCACCCCGCCCGGCGCGATCTGCATGCCGCGCGCCTTTACTTGCGGATCGGCAAACACCTCATCAAGGCTGTTGATCGGCCCCGCAGGCACGCCCGCAGCCTCGCAAGCGGCCAGAAGCGCCTCCTTGGTCATCTGGGAGGTCTTTTCCGTGAGCAAGGCGGAGAGCGCCGCGCGGTTTGCCACACGGTCCGCGTTGCTGGCATAGTCAGGATGCTGGGCAAGCTCAGCCACGCCCAGAAGATCGCAGAACCGCCGATACTGCCCGTCATTGCCCACCGCGATGATCAGATATCCATCGGCGCAATCGAACACCTGATAGGGGGTGAGGTTCGGATGGAAATTCCCGATCCGCCCTGGCGCCTCGCCGGTCGAGAGGTAATTCATCGCCTGATTGGCCGTTACCGCCACGGCCACGTCCAGAAGGGCCATGTCGATCTGCTGCCCCTTGCCGGTCATGTGCCGTTGGTGCAGGGCGGCAAGCATAGCGGTGCTGGCATAGACCCCGGTGAAGATGTCCGTGATCGCCACGCCCACGCGCTGCGGCTGTCCATCCGGCGCTCCGGTGATCGACATGAGGCCCGACATGCCCTGAATGATATAGTCATAGCCCGCGCGGCTGGCATAGGGCCCGTCCTGCCCGAACCCTGTGATGGAGCAATAGATCAACCCCGGAAACCGCGCCTTGAGGCTGGCGTAATCCAGCCCGTATTTGGCCAGCCCGCCGACCTTGAAATTCTCGATCACGATATCGGCGTCTGCGATCAGGGCGAGCACCTCGGCCTGCCCCTCTTTGGTGCGAAAATCGATCGCTACGCTGGTCTTGCCCCGGTTGCAGCCATGAAAATAGGCGGCAGTCTTGACGCCGTCCTGCTCGATGAAGGGCGGACCCCAACGGCGGGTATCATCACCCTCGGGGCTCTCGACCTTGATCACCTCGGCGCCCAGATCGGAAAGGGTCTGACCCGCCCAAGGGCCGGCCAGAATGCGCGCCAACTCAACGACTTTCAGACCCTTGAGGGGCGCGGTGCTCATTCCCCGAGTTTCGCGTCGATCAGGTCAGACAGTTCGCTGTAGTTCATGTTGGCATACTGCTCACCATTGATCATCAGCGTGGGTGTGCTGCGAATTTCGTCCGCCTCGGCATTGGCCTGATACCACGCATACAGATTCTCGGCGTTCTGCGCATCGGTCAGGCATGTCTCAAGCTCCGCATCGCTCAGGCCCGCCACCTTGCCGATCCGGCGCAGATTGTTCGAGATGCCCACCGCATCATCGGCGGCCAACCACTCGCTCTGCTGGGCATAAATCATTTCGGAAATGCCGAAGAACCGGTCCCGCCCGCCGCAGCGCGCCACCAGTGATGCCCAAAGGCCCGGACGATCAAAGAACACGTCGCGGTAGATGAAGTTGATCTTGCGGGTGTCGATGTAATCGGCCTTCAGCTCCTTGAACTGATTGGCGTGGAAGCGCGCGCAATGCGGGCAGGTGAAGGAGGCGTATTCGATCACGGTAACCGCGGCATCAGGGTTGCCGATGCTCATCTCCGTGATGCCGAACTCGTTGTCCGGCATGACATTGGCCTCGCTTTCGCTGGAGGGCCCGGCGAATTGCCAATAGGCGGCGGCACCCAACACGACGAGGGCTACGGCCCCGATGATTTTTGTCACGTTCATTGCGAATTCCTTTTCGGATCAGCGTTTTGGTTTTGATAAGACATTCGTGGCCAAGGCTTCAAGCGCTGCGCGCAAGCCATCGTCGCCCACAGGGGCTGCGATGCGCGCGGCCTCTGCCACGGTCTCGGGACTCGGGGGCTTTGGCCTGTGGTCCTTGGGCTTGTGAGCAAAGCTTGCCTGACCCTCGGAAAAGCCTGTGGGAGCGGTTTGTGTGAGCACAATCCGCGAGATCGCGTTATACCCGTAAACGGCGTTCACTTTCTCGCGCAGCTTTTCCTTTTGCATCTCCAACATAGGCGCATTGGGCCCTGTGGTCAGCAAGGTCAGCGTCGCGCCGAACCCGCCGCGCGTGTAGCTTACCTTCACCGGGCGCGCGATGGCGGCAGTCTCTTCGCCCACCGTTTCGGCCCATTGGGTCAGAAGACGCGACTGCTCGAAACCCCGGCTCGAAGAGGCGGCTTTTATGCGGTCTTGAAGCAGTGTCGCGCTACGGGTGAACCCGCGCGTCGTGGCACGTCGCGCCGCCATGGTGTCCTCCGGTTTGACCTCTTGTCGCTAAGGTGCATTTTAAGGCAAGCGGTGGCCCTTGCCAGCCCATAAGGTAAAAAGGAAGTAAAGAATGCGTGAGACGCCGCAAAGTGCCGACCTTCTGGCATGGTATGACGTGCATGCGCGCGAGATGCCATGGCGCGTCAGCCCCGAGGATCGCGCATGCGGCATACGGCCTGATCCTTACCGCATTTGGCTCTCGGAAGTAATGCTACAACAAACCACCGTGGCCGCTGTGAAGGACTATTTCCACCGCTTTACCGCGCGTTGGCCGACCCTGCCCGATCTGGCCGCAGCCGAGGACGCGGATGTGATGGGCGAATGGGCGGGGCTTGGCTATTACGCCCGCGCGCGGAACCTGCTGAAATGCGCACGGGTGGTTGTGGCCGACCATGGCGGGGTGTTTCCCGAAGATCATGCAGCACTCCTGAAGCTGCCCGGCATCGGACCCTACACGGCGGCGGCAATCTCGGCCATCGCCTTTGATGCGCCCGAGACGGTGGTAGACGGCAATGTGGAGCGTGTCATGGCGCGGCTGTATGATATCCACACGCCCCTGCCCGCCGCCAAACCCGAGCTGACCGAGGCCGCCCGGGCGCTCACCCCAGACCGCCGCGCCGGGGATTATGCTCAGGCGGTGATGGATCTGGGAGCCACGATCTGCACCCCGCGAAAGCCCGCCTGCGGCCTTTGCCCGTGGCGGAGTCCTTGCGTGGCGCGGGACCAAGGCACGGCGGCTGATCTGCCCAAGAAAACCCTAAAAGCGGCCAAGCCTATCCGGCAAGGCATCGCCTATGTCGCCCGCCGCCCGGACGGTGCACTCTTGCTGGAGCGGAGGCCCGACAACGGCCTTCTGGGCGGAATGCTCGGTTGGCCCGGCTCGGACTGGGCCGAAGCACCTCCCGCGCCCGCCGCCCCGTTGCAAGCTGCATGGCGCGCATTACCCGAAGAAGCGCGCCATACGTTCACGCATTTCCATTTGCGCCTCAGCATCCATTTTGCCGACGTGCCGCAAGACGCCACCCCCGACCGGGGCGATTTTCTGCCTCTTGCGGCGTTTCGTCCCTCGGAATTACCCACAGTCATGCGCAAAGTCTTTGATCTGACGCGCGAGACGCTGGATACTGCGCCCAAACCTTAAGCCGTTGAAAGACCTGCCCATGATCCCCGCCAAACGCGTTGCCGATGTGCAAATGGCCCTTCCCTTCTGGATGTCTCTCCTGCTCCTGCCGCTCGTTGCGATTGGTGCGGGGTATGGCGGCTGGACGGTGCTGCTCTTGCCGCTGGTCACGTGGTATTTCTTTTCGCTTCTGGATGCGGTGCTGGGTCTCAACCTCGAGAACAATGATCTGGAGACGACGGACGCACAGCTTGGCTGGTACAGGATGATCACCCTGATCTGGGCACCGCTGCAATTCGTGATGCTCTTCGGGACGATATGGTATGTGACGCCGGCCGAGCATCTGAACCCGCTTGAGAAGATCGGGCTTTTCTTCGGCGTGGGCGTGATAACCGGCACGATCGGGATCAACTACAGCCATGAGTTGATGCACCAAAAGAGCAAGTTGGAGCGGTGGATGGGCGATATCCTTTTGTCGATGGTGCTCTATTCGCATTTCCGGTCCGAGCATTTGCAGGTCCATCACCGCTATGTCGGCACGCCGCGCGATCCGGTGACGGCACACTATAACGAAGGCTTCCACCGCTATTTCGCGCGCGTCGTGCCGGAGTGCTACAAATCCGCCTTTCATGCGGAGCAGGCAATGCTGGCGCGCAAGGATTTGCCCTGGACGCATCCGAGCAATCCGTTCTTTCGATACTGGGCGCTTCAGGCGGTGATGCTGATCCTCGCCTTCACCCTCGGCGGTTGGGCGGGGCTTGGCCTTTTCCTCTGGCAGGCGTTTATCGCCATCTGGCAGCTTGAGCTGGTGAATTACGTGGAGCATTACGGCCTCACCCGCAAACATCTGGGCGACGGCAAATACGAGCACGTGAAGCCGCAGCACAGCTGGAACGCCGCGCACAAGGCGAGCAACTGGTTGCTGATCAACCTGCAACGCCACTCGGATCATCATTACAAGCCCGACCGGCGCTTTCCCTTGCTGCAAAACTATACCGAGGCCGAGGCGCCGCAGCTTCCTTACGGCTATCCCGTGATGACCATGGCTGCGATGGTGCCACCCCTCTGGCGGCGCGTGATGAACGCCCGCGTGCGGCGCTGGCGCGAGATGTATTACCCCGAAATCACAGACTGGAAGCCCTATAACAAGGCGCTGAACCCACGACCGCGCTGAGGCTTAGGCCGCCGCAAAGGCCAGATGCCCGGTTTTCACGTAGATGAGGCACCCCTCATCCGACCAAGGCGCGTGGGTCGAGAGGTGCGGGCTGCGCAGCCAGCTGCCCGCAGGATAGTCGCCATGCTCATCCTGAAACGTGCCTTCAAGCACAAAGATCTCCTCACCACCCCAATGCTGGTGCGGGGTGAATTTCGTGCCGGGGGCCCAGCGCACAAGCGCTACATTCTCGTTGCTGGCCGTGTGCAGCGGCAGAACAGACAGCCCCTCCACCAAGCCAGGGCGAAAGGCGGCGGTCTTGGTATCGACGCTGAAATGCGCGGTGTCATCCTCGGCAAACTGGTGCAGCTTTACCAAGATCGTGCAGCCGGGGTCCGTGTGGGGGGTATGACTCGTGCCAATCGGGTTGCGCACATAGCTGCCCACCGGGAAATCGCCCGTCTCGTCTGAGAAGACCCCCTCAAGCACCAGAAATTCCTCGCCGCCGCCATGGCTATGGGCATCAAACCGCGAGCCCGGCGCGAAGCGCACGAGGCTGGTGGCGCGTGCCACCTCATCGCCTACACGGTCAAGCATCATGCGCTCCACCCCGGCGGCCGGGGACGGGGCCCATGCGTAATCCTCAGGGCGCACCACGGCACGTTTGCTGAAATCCGCATTGATTTTCATGGACACATCCTCCTGAGTTTGGCGGGCACCATACCGCGCCACGCACTCCGCCGCCAGAGGCTGGAGCACGCACAAAAAAGGCCCCGCCAAGACGTGGCGGGGCATAGGTATGGTGCCTTGCGTCAGGCCGCAGGCACCGGCGGTGTTGGAATGTCTTAGTTGTGGCGGTCGGCCATTTCGGCGCGGATTTGCTGGCGCAGAAGGTCAATCGGGACCGTCTTGCCGTCGCGCTTGAAGTGCCAGTAGGTCCAGCCATTGCAGCTTGGCGCGCCCTCAAGTGCTGCCCCAACCTGATGGATAGAGCCTTTCACGTCATCGCCGATCAGCGTGCCATCGGCGCGCACCTTGGCCTTGTGACGCTTGTTGATGGAATAAAGCTCTTCGCCGGGGCGCAGCATGCCGCGCTCGACCAACTGACCGAAGGGCACACGCGGCTCGGCGCGTTTGGATGCGCTGACCTGAAGGGCCTCGCGGTCGAACTTGCGGATACCTTTGAGGCGTTTTTCGGCCACCGCGCGGTAGGCCTCTTCACGCTCGATCCCGATGTAATCACGGCCCAGCATCTTGGCCACGGCGCCGGTCGTGCCGGTTCCGAAAAACGGATCGAGGATCACATCGCCGGGATTGGTACTGCCGACGAGAATACGGTGCAGGAGGCTCTCGGGCTTTTGCGTGGGATGGGCCTTGTCGCCCGCCTCATTCTTCAGCCGCTCATGCCCGGTGCAAATGGGCAAAACCCAATCGCTGCGCATCTGCACGCCCTCATTGAGGGATTTCAGCGCCTCATAGTTGAACGTGTATTTCCCGCCCTCCTCCCTGGAGGCCCAGATCATCGTCTCATGCGCATTCGTAAAGCGCTTGCCGCGAAAATTCGGCATCGGGTTGGCCTTGCGCCAAACCACATCATTCAGGATCCAATAGCCCGCATCCTGCAACGCGGCGCCCACCCGAAAGATGTTGTGATAAGAGCCGATCACCCAAATAGCCCCATTGGGTTTGAGCAATCGGCGCGCCGCCTTGAGCCAGTCTTGGGTGAAGGAATCATAAGCGGCGAAAGAGGAAAACTGGTCCCAGGCGTCGTCTACCGCGTCCACTTGGGAATTGTCGGGGCGGTGCAAATCGCCCTTGAGCTGTAGATTGTAGGGCGGGTCCGCGAAGATCAGATCAACCGACGCTTCGGGGAGGCTGTTCATAATCTCAATACAGTCACCAGCCAAAATGGTATTGAGCGGAAGCATGGGAGCTTCCTTGATCTTGGTCATCTTCGTCATATTCTGCCTCTGTCCCGGCGCATTGGTGCGCTCTGGTCGTTGAGGTCAGGATGAGTCAAACCTGATTCGCAGTCAATTTCTTTTTTGAATCAAAAGCTTAGTTATTTTTCTTGATACAAGATGTTGTGGACGGGGCGGAACGAACGTCTATGGTGAGGGGTCACCCCAAGATTTTGAAGCGCGGCTTTGTGACTTTTCGTCGGGTAACCTGCGTTCTTCTCCCAACCATAGCCGGGGCACTGTTGCGCCAAATCCCACATGGCATAATCTCGACAGATTTTAGCCATAATTGAGGCCGCCGCGATAGAGACAGAGACGCCGTCCCCCTTCACAATGGCCTGACCCGGCACGGTGAGGCCTCGGGGAATCATGTTGCCGTCGATCAGCGCCAGATCGGGTGCGCGCGGCAACCCGGCGACCGCCCGTTCCATCGCCAGATGCGAGGCGCGCAGGATATTTAACTCGTCAATCTCGGCGACGGATGCATGGGCAATGCTGACCTCGGCCATCTCAAAGATCAGATCATAAAGCACGGCCCGCTGCGCCGCTGTGAGCTTCTTGGAATCGTTCAGGCCTTCGGGGATGCGCGCAGGGTCCAGAACGACCGCCGCAGCCGTCACCGGCCCGGCGAGCGGTCCGCGCCCGACCTCGTCCACGCCTGCGATGATCCGCGCACCTTGCGCCATCGCCGCCTGCTCGTATGAAAAATCGGGGCCTGCCATGGACATGTCAAAACCACGCCTGCGCATAAAAAGAAAGGGGCGCTGATGCGCCCCTTCTCAAACCTGCCACACTGCTCAGTGTTTAGTAACCATAGCGCGGACGTGCGCTGTAGCCCCATTGCTGTTGGGCGCGGCGCTGCTGGCGAAACTGCCGCACTTCGCGGCGATGCGCGTTGTAGCCCTGCTGGTAGGCGCGGTTGTAGTGTTTCACCTTCTTCTGCTTGCGGGGCTGGTGATAGCCATAATTGTTGTGGCTGCGCGTTGTGACCTGCGCGCGGGACCTGGACTTGTTTTGATCGTGGATGGCTGCACCAATGATGGCGATTCCGGCGATGGCCGCCAAGGCGCGGGCCACGTCCCGGTCGCTCGCAGATGCGGGGGCAGCAGTGAAGCCGGTCACAGCCATCGAGGCCGCAACGATAAGTGAGATGAACTTGCCAGACATGAGGTGTCTCCTTTTTCCAGTCTGGTGTATCAGGGTCCACCCGTCCATTCGGGCAGAAGCGATAGGACAAAACTGGGGCCGACCCGCCGCGACAGGCAATATCAGCGCTTTGTTATCCGATAACAGCCGGGCAGGCCTTGCTCTGATATTGAATAGCGCTTCGGGCTCGGCCATGGTCGGGGCATGAAAAATGTTCTTCCCCTCGCGCTCTGCGCACTCATGCTGGCCCCCGCCGCCCATGCCGCCTGTTATGCAAAATACAAGGCCAAGCGGGACAAGCCGTTCCAGCTTCACTATGATGTGGCGCAAATCTCGGAGCCTTGCACCGTTCGGTCGGCGCAGGCTCAGCTCAATCGTCGCCTTGCCGGTCAAGGGCTGACCCTTCTCAAAGTGCTCTCGGTCACGAAACAATAGGACGGCGCCCATGGACGAACTGACACATGCCGCCTCGAACGCACGCCGCTCGGGCGGACGGCTCGTTGGACTGGGCGTGGTGGCCATTGTTGCGATCCTCTGCATTGCCGCCGTGCTCTTGTTTCTCAGCCTGCCCGATGCGGGCGCGTTCAATGCGCGGGTCGAACGGATCTTCGTGGAAAACGATGCGCTGACCTCGGATGCGGAAATCAAACTGCTGGAGATTCTCGCCCTATCCGGCACGGCGTTTTCCGAAACGCTGGTCAGCTACCGGATGGTGATCTTTGTCCTCTTGGTCTTTGCCACGTCGCTCCTGATTGCGGCATTGGTGTTTTTGGTGATGCTCATCACGCTCAACCGCCGCATGGCGCAGATCGAGCGGTCGGGTATCCAGGTCAGCTCGCTTCTGATCAGCCGCGCCGAGAAATCCGTCTACCTCAACAATATGGGTTTCAAGCTGACTGATGCGGCCATGGAGACCCTGTCGATCCTTGCAGAGGCGCGGATGGATGGCGATATCCTGTCGGGGGCGGAGATTGAGGGCATGATCTCGGGGCGCAGCGCCGCCGATTGCGACGAGGCCGCCGGGGCCACACGGATCAAGCGGCTGCGCGATACGCTGGGCAATCAGATGGTCAGCGAGCTTTTGGTCAAGAACATCGCGCGGCAGGGCTATGTCCTTGCCATCGACAAGGATGTGATCCGCGTGATCTGACCCAGCTTGGCGCGGTTTTTTATGGCAGGAGAGACGGTGCACGCACCAAGGGCGTGACGCAGCTTGAGGCGATGGCAACCGCCACAGCGCAAGCATGGGAGGGCGAGGGGAATGAGCGTCCACGGATCGGCGATGCTGTCTCCTGCCGCTCGATCCATTCCGCCATTCTCGACGCAGTGCGGCTTTGCCAGAACTGTAGAACGCCCAAAGGCACAGGCCCATAAACGATGTGATTTGGCAATGCGCCACGGGCTTCAACGCGCCGCCGTCAGCCTGCCCCAGCCTGCCCTAAATCTTGCCGCTTTTTCCCGGCATCTTGCGCGTGAACCGCATGCCCAAAGGGATCAGCGCCATGAGCCACGCCACGTTTGAAGACCGCCTCAACCGGCTGAACGCCAAAATGTCGCCCGCGCCGGAGCCTTCTGCGCCCAAAACGCCCAGACCCGCCGGCCCGCCGCATATCGCGCTGCGGGCGTTGATGTTCACCCTGCTCTTTCCCATCGGGATCATTGCCAGCATCGCGACCAAGGCCGCGTTGGACCCCGAGATCACGCCGGAGGCGGTGCTTTACGTGCCGTTGATGATCACGGTCGCGGTGTTTCACGCCCTTCTCTTGGGCGGTGCGGCAGCAGCTTTGATGACCCGATTGACGCGGCCGATTCTGAACCGGGCCGTGATCTACACATTGATTGGCTATGGCATGATGGGGGCCGCGCTGAACTACGCGATCACCTGAGGCCGAGCTCAGCGCAGGACCTTGTCCTCGGGCCACTCCATATCATGCTCAAGCAGCAGGGTTTTCGCATCGCCCGGCGCAAGGTCGAACTCCCACGCCAGCACCCCGCGCATGCCGTCCACATCCTGCTCAGACACGGGCGGAGAGGCTTGCCAAGTGATCTCCAGATCCTCCTGCTCGGAATAGGGCACATGATCAAGCACCCGCAGCGGCCATGCCTCGGCTGAGAGGTTGCGGATCTCGATTTCCACCTGCTCGCTGAGATCGTTTGAGCGGGTGATGACGCCGCGATCGCCCTCTTCGCGGTTCAACACGCGGCGGGTGAGGCGCAAACTCTCGATCGGACCAAAAGACAGCTCCGACTCGTCGCCTGCCGCAATCAGATCGGTGCGCGTCTCGCCCACAAAACCACCATCGAGATAGAGCATCGCACGTCCGGGCAGGATGATCTCGCCCGTATCATTGGTGAGGTTCGCCATCAGGAACGCCGTCTGGTCATAGAGCGGGATCGCACGGGCCGTGACCTCTGCCTGCGTGGTAAGCTGGCCCAGCGACAGGCGCAGTGCATCCGCCCCGGAAGCGATGGACACGGGCGTTGGATAGTCGTAGCGCACGGCGATGCCATCAAAGCTGGCCGAGGCTTGCTCGACCATGATCGGGGCCTCCATAAGCTCTGCGGACATTTGCCGGTCCGCCGAAAAATCAAGCCCGGCCGAGGCCGATTTGGGCCTGATGTCCGAGGGGTCCTCGATACGGCGCAGCTGCGCCCAGATGCGGCTTGGCTCTGTCTGCCCGCTGGGGCGCACGGTGGAGAGAGCGACCGACACGTCCTGCCAGTTCTCGCCAGTGGACTGCGCCACGATAGCGCCGCGCGTGAGGGTGAGGGCACCACTCTTACGGGCCAACGAAATGTCGTAGACTGGCTGCCAATAGGCGCGCGGGTCCGTGTAGGTCAGCGTGACGGTGCCGGTCGTCTCCGCATCGGTGGTGATGGATACGGCCGGAAGCGCGCGGTCCGTCTCCTGCGGCACAAGGGCCGCAAGGGCCGCGCGGGCGCGGGCAAGCGCCTCGGTCAGATCCCGCGTGGCGCGCTCGGCGGCTTCGGCCTCAAGCCTTGCAGCCAGAGCGGCCTCGCGTGCGGCGAGGGTCTCGGCGCCGATCATGGCGCTCAGATCACGCAGGGCTGCCACGTCCATCTGCGCCATGCCATCGCCCTGCCCGATCTGGGCCAAAAACGCGATGCGGGCCTCGGCAGCGGCGGACCCAAGCCGTGTGCGCTCGATATCCTCAAGCGCGCGGCGCAGCGCGTCCTCGCGGCTGGTGACTTCGGCCTCGGCCGCGGTGATCGCGGCAGACTGCGCGGGATCGGAGGGCGGGACAAAATCGGTGCGGGTGGTGAGCGTGCCCATCTGCGCGCCGGTGACGGAAACGCGCAGCGAATCGATATCCGTATCAGCCGGAATATCCAGCAGGATCAGATCATGCGCGCCAGCCGGTGCGGAGAACTCCACAACGCGTTCGATCGTGGCGCCACCCGGATAGACGGTGACTGCGCTGACCGGGCTTTTCAGCGGGATGTCAGCAGCCCAGAGAGGCAATGGAACAAGGGCAAACACAAGGGGGCCAGGGACAAAACGCGCATGAAAACACTCCTCCAACAGATTGATGGCCATGTTCGGCAGCGGAGCCAGATTTGCAAGCGCGGCGGCCGGATTTGCGCGGATTCACGCTTTGTTAACCCTTCTGTGGCGGGGTGAGGGGATGGAAATGGATGATGTGACAGTCAAATTACCGCGCGACATGCGAGAGGTGGCCGAACGGCTGGCAACGGCACGGGACGTGAGCCTTGGGCAGGTGCTGCGCGATGCACTGGCGTTGGAATTGCAGCGGAGTATGCGCGCCACTGCGAGGACGCCCAATCGGGTGCCGGAACATATCCTCGGCCCCTTGCGTGCCCTCCTCGCTCAAGATTTCGCACAAGCGACTGGCTGGGCCGATCTCACCCAGCGGCTTGAGGCCAAGGGCTACATCTTGCGCGAGGCCGGCGGCGGGTTGGCCTTGCACACATATCCGCAGGGTGCGCGGTGCTGCAAAGCGTCCGAGCTTGGCCATTCCTACGCAGATCTCATGCAACGCTTCGGCACGCCCCTGCCCGGCCACGCGCACAGATACCTCGCAGACCGCCTTCTCGGGCGGCCCAACGTCGTGCGAAAATCGGCTTGAGCCTCAGCCCTTCTTGAGCATCCGAACGCCAAGGGTCTCGGCGATCTGAACCGCGTTGAGCGCCGCGCCCTTGCGCAGGTTATCACTCACGCACCACAGGTTCAGGCCATTGTCGATGGTGCTGTCCTGCCGGATGCGGCTGATGAAGGTCGCATAGTCGCCGACACATTCCTTGGGTGTCACATAGCCGCCATTCTCGCGCTTATCGATCACCATGATCCCCGGTGCCTCGCGCAGAATATCGCGCGCCTCATCCTCGTCGAGAAACTCTTCGAACTCGATGTTGATCGCCTCAGAATGGCCCACAAAGACCGGCACACGGACGCAGGTGGCAGTCACCTTGATCCTCGTATCCATGATCTTCTTGGTCTCAGCGACCATCTTCCACTCTTCCTTGGTAGAGCCATCGTCGAGGAACACGTCGATATGCGGGATCACGTTGAACGCGATCTCCTTGGTAAAGGTCTTGGGCGGCACGTCCTTGGTCGGGTTGTAGACCGCCTTGGTCTGCTCCCAAAGCTCGTCCATCCCGTCCTTGCCCGCACCCGACACCGATTGGTAGGTGCTGACCACAACGCGCTTGATCGTCGCGCGGTCATGCAGGGGTTTCAACGCCACGACCATCTGCGCAGTAGAGCAGTTCGGATTGGCGATGATGTTCTTCTTGGCATAGCCTTCGACCGCTTCGGGGTTCACCTCGGGCACAACAAGCGGCACATCGGCGTCATAGCGGTAGAGCGAGGAGTTATCGATCACGACACAGCCTGCCACCGCCGCGCGCGGGGCGTATGTCTTGGTCGCATCCGAGCCGATGGCGAAAAGCGCGATATCCCAACCTGCGAAATCGAACGTATCGAGATCCTTGGTTTTCAGATTCTTGTCGCCAAAGCTGACCTCCGTTCCCAACGAGCGGCGGCTGGCCAGGGCCACGATCTCATCGACGGGGAACTGGCGCTCGGCCAGAATGTTCAGCATTTCGCGGCCCACATTGCCTGTGGCACCGACGACGACGACCTTGTAACCCATGGGGCGTGTCCCTTTTTTCCAAGCGTATTCGACTTGAGGCCGCTCTTAGCGGGTTGCGCGGCCTTAGGAAAGGGGGCGCTCGCGTGGGGCGTCGCGGCTGAAGAGATAGATCAGCACCCCGATCAACACCGCCGCGCCAAAGAAGCCGAAGAGTGCCGCATAGGCCGCTGCATCGCCCTGAGCGCTCGCTGCGCTGGCAACGCTGTGCAACGGCCCGGATGCGAATTGCATCACGCCCACCCCCCCGATACCAAAGAGGTTCATCAGCGTCACCCCCCGGCCCGCCAGATGGGCCGGGAAAAACCCGCGCGCATGGGCGATCATCACCGGGAACGTAGCCCCGAAAAGCCCCAAAAGCGCGCAGAGCGCAATCGCGAGCCCAATCCCCTGACCCACAGTCAAGGCAAGCGCCAGTGTCGCCAAACCACACAAGAGATTGCCGACCAGACAGATCCATTTCTGGGTCCCAAAGAGACGGTCCAGCGGACCATAGAGCAACGTGCCCGTGATCATCGCAAGCCCCATGATCAGCGAGGCCTGCCCAACCTGCGCCGTGCTCAGCCCATAAATATCGGTGAGATAGGGCCCGATCCAAAGCCCGCGGATCGCGGCGGCGGGCGCATAGGCCACGAACATCAGCGGAAAGATCGGCCAAAGCGCGCGCATCCTCAAAAGGTCCAGCACCGAGCCGCGCGCGCCATCCGTCACCGGCTCAGGGTCGCGCACCCACACGGCGAGGCCCAGCGCGACCAGAGCCGAGAGCACCGCCAGCCCCACCATCGTCACGCGCCACCCCACCGCCTCCACAGCCAGCGCCATCGGGTAGGACGCCACGAGATTGCCAATTGAGCCCACGCCCAGCATCACGGCGGCGAGCGTGGCGAATTGCGCCACCGGGAATTGCCGCGCGAAGATGTAGTAGGACGCCATCAAGATAGGCGCACATCCGATACCAATAAGCGCCATCGCGAGGCTCACATGAAGCGCGCTTGCGGCCATGGCGAACAAAAGCGCGCCGCCGCCGCCGCCCACAAGCAGCAAGGCCGAGGCCGTGCGCCGTGGCCCGATCCGGTCCAGCGCCCAGCCCACGGGCAGTTGCATCGCCGCGAAGGTCAAGAACCAAAGCCCCGAGGCAAACGCCAGATCGGACGCATCCGCACCAATATCCGCCTCAAGCGGCGCGCCCAGAACGGCGAGGAAAGCGCGGAAAAATTGGCTCAAAACATACGCGAGGCAGAGCATAATCAAGCCTGAGCGCATGGTGCCTCCACTTTGCAGTAACGCCTGATGAGGGCAGGTTCAGCGCGCGCGCTGGATCAGGACATCCACATGCGCGGCCGCCGAGCTGGCCAATGCCGCAAGGTCGTAGCCCCCTTCAAGGCAAGAGACAACACGCCCCCCCGCGTGCCGCTCGGCCAGATCACAGATCGCTTGCGTGGCCCATGAGAAATCGGCCTCCACGAGGTTGAGCCCCGCCAAAGGATCAGCCCGGTGTGCATCGAACCCTGCGGAGATCAGGATCATCTCGGGCGCGAAGGCATCCACGGCGGGCAGGACTTGCGCCTCCATCACCTGCCGGAAGGCCTGCCCCCCCGCTCCATCAGGCAGCGCCACGTTCAACACGGTGCCATGCGCGCCCGTCTCTGACGGATCGCCCGTGCCGGGATAGAGTGGCATCTGGTGCGTAGAGCAAAACAGAATGCGCGCATCATCCTGCACCAAATCCTGAGTGCCATTGCCGTGATGCACATCGAAATCGACGATGGCCACGCGGGCAAGCCCGTGATGATCAAGCGCATGTTTCGCCGCCGCCGCCACGTTGCCAAAGAGGCAAAAGCCCATCGGCGTGGCAGACTCCGCGTGGTGCCCCGGGGGGCGCGTGGCCACAAAGGCGTTCCCAACGGTGCCCGCCATCACCATATCCACCGCGCGCGCCGCACCACCCGCCGCGCGCAGGGCGGCGTTGAGCGTGCCCGGCGACATCCACGTATCGGCGTCAAGCTGTGCGCGCGCCGTCTTGGGGGATGCGTCACGCATCGCGGCCAGATGCGCCGCAGGATGGACGCGCAAGAGCAGTTCGTCGCTGGCCAACGGAGCTTCCTCTTGCATGAGGTCCTTACCATTTAGGGCGGCCAGCACATGCTCCAGCCGCGCTACCTGTTCGGGGTGCCCCTCAGGCGTGGTGTGGCTCAGGCAATCAGGATGGGTCACGAGGGCGGTCGGCATGGCGGCTGTCTCCATTCGGTGAGGTGTATTCCAATCCCAAAGCGTGTCTCTTGTCCAGACGCAGGCCTTGCCGTCCCTCTTGCCGCCCTGCCCACGTCATGCCACTCTGAATGCAATGGAAAATGAAACCAACGTTACGAGTGCCGTGACAACAGAGCCTTTGGTCGCTCCAGCGCAGCAGGCCCATGAGATCGCGCTGACCCTGTGGGAGCAGTTGCACGCCTTTGCCTTCGGGCTTCTCAGGCCGTGGAATGCCTATCAGGTCGCGATTCTTCTGGCCGTGTTCGTCGCGGCGCATCTGCTGCGGCATTTCCTTGGGCCGCGCGTGCATGCATGGATGCGCACCCGCGAGGGCTGGCCCAAATGGCGGATGCGCTTTTTGGTCATGCTGCACCGGCGGCTGAGGTTGATCTTCTTCGTGGTGCTCTGCTGGCCCACCTATTGGATCATGCAGGAGGTTACATGGCCCAGCCGCTCCTACCTCATCGGCATCGCGGCGAGCCTTGCGCTGGCGTGGCTCGTAATCGCCATCGCCACGCGTCTGATTGCCAACGGGTTTTTGCGCGGCCTTGTGCGGTATGCGGGCTGGGTTTGGGCCACGCTGATCATCCTCAACCTCACCAGCCCCGCGCAGGAGCTGCTTGATTCGCTGGCAGTGAGCGTAGGCGAGACGCGGCTTTCGGCATGGATGGTGGTGCAGGCGGTGTTCGTTCTGGGCACGCTTTTCTTCCTTGCGCGGATCGTGTCACGGACGGCGTCCGGACAAATCAGACAAAACGAGGAAATCTCGCCCTCGATGCAGGTTCTGGCGGTTAAATTCCTTCAGGTGCTGCTTTATGGTGCGGCGTTCTTCATCGGGCTGCGGGCCGTGGGGTTCGATCTCACCGGGCTTGCGTTCCTGTCGGGTGCGATTGGTTTGGGCCTCGGCTTTGGCCTTCAGAAAGTCGTGTCGAACCTTGTGTCCGGGGTAATCATTCTTCTCGATAAGTCGATCAAACCAGGCGATGTGATCAGCCTTGGGGACACGTTCGGCTGGATAAACAGTCTTGGCGCGCGCTATGTCAGCGTGGTCACCCGTGATGGGCGCGAATACCTTATTCCTAACGAGGATCTGATCACCGGGCAGGTGGTCAACTGGTCCCACTCCAACGATTTCGTGCGGCTCGACATCTATTTCGGCACGGCCTATGGCGATGATCCGCACCTCGTGCGCAAGATCGCGGTGGAGGCTGCGGCAGGGGTGGAGCGGGTGCTGAGCATGAAGGCCCCCGTCTGCCATATCGTGGGCTTCGGCGACAGCAGCGTGGACTATATCCTGCGGTTCTGGATTCGCGACCCCACTGGCGGGCTCACCAATATTCGCGGCAATGTGTATCTGGCGCTTTGGGATGCGTTTCAGGCGCACAACATCTCAATTCCCTTCCCACAGCGCGAATTGCGGATGCTCGGAGACGCGCATGAGGCACCGACAACCAAATCCTGAGACGTGGCGTCATTGGCGCAGCCATGCGCAATCTTGCGCCTTTATCCCAGCGCTTTGTTGAAAAGGGCCCTCGCGCTTGCTAGGTTACGCCAAGGTCCAGCACCGGGGCCATTGGCCGGTGTGCATCAAGGAGGACTTTGTCCTGTCCATTTCGGCTGATGCGGCGCGGGCCGCACACAAGGTTTCCCCAGGTATGATCCGGGGCCAAGGCGCCAGCAGCGACGAGCAACTGGCATATATCCTCAAATCCCTCGACGAAGATAAGGCCGAAGACATCGTGCAGATCAATCTGCGCGGAAAATCGGCAATCGGCGATCATATGATCATCTGCTCGGGGCGGTCCTCGCGGCAGGTGTCGGCGATTGCCGAGAAGCTGGTCGAGCGGCTCAAGCAAGATCTTGGCACCGCCTCACGGATCGAAGGCAAGGAAACAGGTGATTGGGTTCTGATCGACACGGGCGATATCATCGTCCACGTGTTCCGGCCCGAAGTGCGCGAGTTTTATCAGTTGGAGAAAATGTGGCTCGGCGGCGACGCGTCGATGACCCCTCCGCCTGAATGAAGCTGCATATCTGCGCTGTGGGCCGGCTTCGTGCCGGGCCCGAGCGCGATCTTTTAGAGGATTACCTGACGCGCGCGGACCGGACGGGACGCGCGCTTGGCCTTGGCCCTTGCAGTTTGCACGAGGTGGAGGACAAGAAAGGTGGAGGCATGGCAGCGGAGGCAGTCTTGCTGGAGCGTGCGCTGCCTGCCGGTGCGGTGCTCATCGCAATGGACGAGCGCGGCAAACTGCTCTCCTCGCCTGATTTCGCGGACACTCTGGCCGGATGGCGGGATATGGGGCGCGGGGATGCGGCTTTCGTGATCGGCGGCGCAGACGGGATTGCGCCCGATCTGCGGGCACGCGCGGATTTCACGCTGTCGCTGGGAAAGATGGTCTGGCCGCATATGCTGGCGCGAGTCATGCTGGCCGAACAAATCTACCGCGCCACGTCGATCCTTGCGGGCGCGCCTTACCACCGGGTCTGAGCGATGGGTTTGGGTTCGGGCTTTTGCAGCGTTGTTGCATCGTGCCGCGCAGCCCAAAAATCAATTCCCGCATGTTAACGCAAACACCATTTTGCCCAGCCCCCGCAAAGGGTAGAAGCGCCTCAACCAATTCAGGAGCGGACCCATGAGCACCCCCAAACCGGTGGTTCTTTGCATTCTCGACGGCTGGGGCCTGTCCGATGAGCGGACAGGCAACGCGCCTTTGCTCGCGGATACACCACATTTCGACAGGCTTATGGCGCGGTGTCCAAATAGCACGTTGATCACGCATGGCCCCGATGTGGGTCTGCCGCAGGGGCAGATGGGCAATTCGGAAGTGGGCCATATGAATATCGGCGCGGGCCGTGTGGTGGAAATGGATCTGCGCCGCATCGACCGGGCCATTGAAACCGGCACATTCGGCGCGCTTCCGGGCATCAAGCGCTTCGCCGAAGCGGTGCGCGCGACGAACGGCACAGCGCATCTCTTGGGCGTTTTGTCCGATGGCGGGGTGCACAGCCATATCGACCATATGATCTCGACCGCCCGCGCGCTGACCGGGCATGGGCTTCGGGTTGCAATCCATGCGTTTACCGACGGGCGCGATGTGGCGCAGGTCTCGGCCAAATCCTATCTGGAGGAGCTGCGTGATGCCCTGCCCGCCGGGGCCTATATCGCCACGGTCTCCGGGCGCTATTACGCGATGGACCGCGACAACCGCTGGGAGCGGGTGGAACTTGCCTATCAGGCGCTGGCGCAAGGCAAGGGCTACACTGCCACCACGGCGGGTGAGGCCATCGATAACGCCTATGGCAAAGGCCGCACCGATGAATTCATCAAACCGCGCGTTCTGGGCGGCTATGGTGGCATGAAGGACGGCGACGGCGTCTTGTGCCTCAACTTCCGCGCCGACCGCGCGCGCGAAATCCTCGCGGCCTTCGCCGATCCGGAGTTTTCGGCGTTCGAGACCGGAGTGCGGCCCAAATTCGCCATTGTCAGCGGGTTCACCGAATATTCGCAAAACCATGCCGCCTATATGGATTGCATTTTCCCCGATGAAGCACCGGAAAACACGCTGGGCGCGTGGGTGGCCAAGCAGGGGCGCACTCAGTTTCACATCGCCGAGACCGAGAAATATCCTCACGTCACCTTCTTTCTGAACGGCGGAAAAGAAGAGCCAGAGCCGGGCGAGGACCGCTACATGGCACAATCGCCTAAAGTGGCGACCTATGACATGCAGCCCGAGATGTCCGCCGCTGAGGTGACAGAGCATTTGGTGGCGGCGATCCGCGCAGGCTATGATCTGATCGTGGTGAATTATGCCAATCCCGATATGGTGGGCCATACGGGCGATCTGGACGCCGCGATGGCCGCTTGCGCGGCGGTGGATGCGGGTCTGGGGATGGCACTGGAGGCGCTTGAGGATGTGGGAGGAGCGATGATCGTGACGGCAGATCACGGCAATTGCGAAGTGATGATCGATCCCGTCACCGGCAAGCCGCATACCGCGCATACCACCAATCCGGTGCCTGTGATCCTTGTAGGCGGGCCTGCGGGGATGGGCCTTGCGCCGGGGCGGCTGAGCGATCTGGCGCCAACACTTTTGAAACTGATGGACCTGCCTGTGCCTGCCGAGATGACGGGGCTTTGCCTCATGCGGCCCGCCCCCGCGGATCACCAAGCGACAGCCGCCGGTCAGCGCTCTGCATGACACCCCATGCCCACCTCTGCGCCCTCGCTCTGGGGCTCACCTTTGCGTTGCCTGGCGGCGCCGTCCATGCACAAGCCGATCCCGCAGCCGAGGCCCGCGCCGCCGCAGAGCAGCTTGAAGACGCCACCCGCGCTTTGGACGCCGCGACCAGCGCGCGCGACCGGGTCCGCGCGCTCAGCCAGACGGTGCGCGCCTATGAGGCCGGGCTTCAGGCCATGCGAGAAGGGCAACGCCGCGCCGCGATCCAACAGCAGGCGCTGGAGCGCGACCTCGCCGCGAGCGAGCGCGAAATCGCGCAGCTTTTGGGTGTGTTGCAGTCCATGGGCTCTACCCCCGCGCCGGTCACGCTTTTGCATCCTTCCGGCCCGGTGGGCACTGCCCGTTCAGGCATGATCCTTGCCGATGTGACGCCCGGCCTAACCGGGCAGGCCACAGCCCTGCGCGCCAAGCTGGAGGATCTGGCAATGCTGCGCACGCTTCAGCAAAGTGCGGCAAGCCGTTTGGACGAGGGTCTCGCCGGTGTGCAGACTGCGCGCACGGCGCTGAGCCAAGCCATCGCGGACCGCACCGATCTGCCCCGCCGTTTCACCGAAGATCCAGTGCGCACGGCGCTTTTGATCGCCTCAACCGAATCGCTCGATGGCTTTGCCTCGGGCCTGTCGCAGATTGCCGTTAATGAGGCGCCGGGCAGCCTTCCGGGCATTGAAGACCGCAAGGGCTTGCTCCCGCTGCCGCTTGAGGGCCGCATCATCCGCCGCGCGGGCGAGGCCGATGCGGCGGGCATCACACGCCCAGGTATCGTGATGGCCGCCCCACCGCGCGCCCTGGTCACCACGCCTGCGGCGGCTACCTTACGTTACAAAGGCCCGCTTCTGGATTACGGCAATGTCGCAATTCTGGAGCCGCAATCGGGTATTTTGCTGGTGCTGGCGGGTCTGGACGTGGTCTATGGCGAGATCGGTCAGGTCCTTCCAGGGGGCAGCCCGGTGGGCCTGATGGGGGGGCTTTCGGCGGCGGATGACGGGATTGTTCCCGCCGAGTTGCAAGAGGCAGCTACCGATTGGACAGAAACCCTCTATATTGAAGTCAGACAGGACAACACGCCGGTGGATCCCGCCAGCTGGTTCAGGACAGACAAGGAAGATTGAGCATGAAGAAATTTATGATGGCTGCTGCTGCCGGGACTCTGGCGGGCGTGGTCGTGACAACGCAAGTTGCAGCCCCGCTGATGGCGCAAGAATCCGAGCGCAACACCAATGTCTATGAGCAGCTTGATCTGTTTGGAGATATTTTTGAACGCATCCGCGCGCAATATGTCGAGGAAGTGGATGAGGGCGAGCTGATCGAGGCCGCCATCAACGGCATGCTGACCTCGCTTGATCCGCATTCAAGCTATCTCAGCCCGCAAGACGCCGAGGATATGCAGGTGCAGACGCGCGGCGAATTCGGCGGGCTGGGCATTGAAGTGACGCAAGAGGACGGGTTCGTGAAGGTCGTCTCGCCCATCGACGGCACCCCTGCCGATGAGGCGGGCGTCGAGGCGGGCGATTTCGTGACCCATGTGGATGGCGAGAGTGTTCTGGGCCTGACCTTGGATGAGGCGGTCGAGATGATGCGCGGCCCGGTCGGCAGCGAGATCGTGATCACCGTGGTGCGCGAGGGCGAGGTCGAGCCTTTTGATATCTCCATTATTCGCGATACGATCAAGCTGACGGCGGTGCGGGCGCGGACCGAGCAACAGACAGTGATCCTGCGGGTGACCACGTTCAATGATCAGACCTATCCGAACCTCAAAGAGGGGCTGGAAGAGCAGATTGAACAAGCGGGTGGCATGGATGCCGTGGACGGGATCATCCTTGATCTGCGCAACAATCCTGGCGGGCTTCTGACCCAAGCGATCCGCGTGTCGGATGCGTTTTTGGAGAAGGGCGAGATCGTCAGCACCCGTGGCCGTGACCCGGCAGATGGGGATCGCTTCAACGCCACACCGGGAGATCTGGCTGAGGGCAAACCTATCGTCGTGCTGATCAATGGCGGCTCGGCTTCGGCCTCCGAGATTGTCGCGGGCGCCCTTCAGGATCATCGCCGGGCCATCATCGTGGGCACCAAAAGCTTTGGCAAAGGGTCGGTCCAGACGGTAATGCCCCTGCGCGGGGATGGCGCGATGCGCCTGACCACCTCGCGGTATTACACGCCGTCGGGTCGCTCCATTCAGGCGCTTGGCGTCTCGCCGGACATTCTGGTCGAGCAGCCACGCCGCGCGCCGGTTGAGGAGGAAGAGGAAGAGACCAATGCTCTGGTCCGCTCCGAGGCCGATCTGCGCGGCAGCCTTGATAATGACAGCCTGACAGACGAGGAAATTCGCCTGATCGAGGAGGATCGCGCGCGGGCCGAAAACGTCGCCAAGCTGCGCGAGGAAGATTATCAACTGGCCTACGCGATTGATATTCTAAAAGGTCTCAACACGCTGAACGGCGTGGACTGATCTGCACCTCGTCCGGGCCCCGTTCGTCGGTGGCCCCTCAAATCAAACGCCCCGCCCTGATCCGGCGGGGCGTTTTCATGCGCACTGGCCTCTGCGCGGGCCTCGGGCTAATCTTGCGCGCAAATTGAGAGGCTTCCATGACACCAGACATCATCGCCACCCTCCCCTATCGCCCCTGCGTGGGCGTTATGCTGGTCAATCCATCGGGCCATGTGTTCGTCGGTCAGCGCATCGATAGCGAGTTGGACGCTTGGCAGATGCCACAAGGCGGCATCGACCCCGGCGAAACCGTGCGAGAAGCTGCATTGCGCGAGCTGTGGGAAGAGACGGGGCTTGAGGCAGGCTTGGTGCGGATCGAGGCAGAAACAGAAGACTGGCTGAAATATGAGCTGCCCCATGACCTCGTGCCTAAGCTCTGGAAAGGACGGTTTCGCGGGCAGGAACAGAAATGGGTCCTGATGCGCTTCAACGGCCACGATGGCCAAGTCGACATTACCAAGAATGACCGAGAGTTTTCCGAATGGCGCTGGATGCCACCCGAGGATTTGCTGGACAATATCGTGCCGTTTAAACGCGGAGTGTATCAGGGCGTGCTCGCCGCCTTTGGCGCGCAGATATGAGGACGTTCGCGGCAGTGTTCATGCTGATGGCCGGGCCTGCCTCGGCGCTCTCTTGCATGGCGCCTGATGTGGCCGAAACCTATCTGCGGGCAGATGCGTCGGAGAAAATTTACGTGGTCGTGCATGGCCAAATCGTCTTTGACGAAGCGCGCCTGCCTGTCACTGATTGGGACCGCCAAGAGAACACGCCCGCACGGACCCCGATCCCTGCGCAGATGACTGGAAAATCACTTGGGCCGGGCGGGTTTGAGACACCGTTTCAGCGCGCGATCACTCTTGAGGTCATCTGCGCAGGACCATGGTGCGCCGGGGCCAGGTCGGGCGGATCGGTTCTGGCCTTCGTGGAGCGCTCGGAGGCGGGGTATACACTCACACTCGGCCCGTGCGGCGGGGATGTGTTCTCTCCCACACCCGAGGTGTTGGCCACGGTGCAGCGCTGCTTTGAGGGCGAGGCTTGCGTGCCGCAAACAGGCCTGCTGGACCAGTGACAAGGCGGGAGCCGCCGAAGCGGCATCCGATACGAGTGTTTACCGCCCGCGCAACTGCTGAAGCAGCTCCTGTGACGGGAACCCATCCGCAGGGATACCGCGTGACTGCTGAAAGGCACGGATCGCCGCGATCGTGTTGGGACCAACCACGCCGTCGATCTTCTCCACAGCAAAGCCCTTGCGGCGCAGGCGGCGCTGGATTTCTTCCTTCTCCTTGATCGACGTGGGCGCGTATTGGCGCGGCCAACTGGCCTGAATCGCAGGACCGCCGGTGATCCGGTCCGACAGATGCCCCACCCCGATCACATAGGCATCGGCCTGATTATAGCGCTCGATCACGGCAAAATTGTTGAAGATCATGAAGGCAGCACCCTGACTGCCCGCAGGCAGCAAGATGGAGGCCGCACCGTAATTTGGCACCGCTTTACCGTTCATGTCGCGCACACCTTCCGCAGCCCAGGCACCCGGGTTCTGTTTGAACTCCCGCCGTGCGCGGCCCGGATCAAACCCGGAGGGAAGCTTCACCTCCACGCCCCAGGGTTGGCCCTTTTTCCAGCCAAACCGCTTGAGATAGGCCGCAGTGGACGCCAGCGCGTCCGTCGGGTCATCGGACCAGATATCGCGTTTGCCATCGCCGGTGAAATCCACCGCGTAGGCCTCATAGGAGGTCGGGATGAACTGCGTATGCCCCATCGCGCCAGCCCAGGAGCCCGTCATGTCGCGCGGATCCACATCGCCCGCCTGAATGATCTTGAGCGCGGCAATCAGCTGTTTTTCAAAAAACGCACCGCGCCGCCCGTCATAGGCCAGCGTGGCCAAAGACTCGATCAAAGGACGGTCACCGCGCCGTTCGCCATAGGCACTTTCCATGCCCCAGATCGCCGTGACCACCTCTTTTTCCACACCAAAATGCGCCTCGATCCGGTCCAGCGTGCGACCATGACGGCGCAGCATCTTCTGGCCGTTCGTCACCCGCGTGGGTGCCACGGCAAAGTCGAGATAATCCCAAATCTGTTTCGTGAACTCGGACTGATTGCGGTCAAGCTTGATCACGCTGGGATCGAACTGCACACCCCGAAAGGCGCGGTCAAACACATCACCGCTGATGCCCGCAGCACGGGCACGGCCTTTGAAGCCAGCGACCCATGCGCCGAATTTGGGGTCCTGCACCGAAACTTGTGTCGCGGCCTCTGCGGGTCGTGTGGAAAGCCCCGAGGGGCGCAGCACGGGCCGGATAGACGCGGCCAGAATGACCGCCGCCTGTGGTGATTGCCGCGCGGCGATATCGCTTGGCACTGCGGGCCGGATCTGCGGCCGCAAAGACGTCTCAACCTGGGCGTAAACCGGCTCTGGCATGTGCCAGATCACCGCGGCCCCTGCTACGAAAGCCCAAACCATCCTGCGCATTTTTGCACCTACTTTTTTATGCCTCACCCCATATGTTAGCGCGAAACGGTGCGAATCAAAAGTGGGGATAGCAGGGGTTGGCCAATCTTCGCCGCGTTCAGGCCGCGAGAAACCGCTCCGCCGCAACACCGCTAAGATAGCTGAAGCGCCCCGCGCAAAGCGTGGCCGCGATCCGGCGGGTGGCGGTATCGACCATCACCATATCGGCCCGCAGACCGGGAGCGAGCGTGCCGCGATCCGGCATGTCCAGCATGGCGGCGGGACCGGAGGAGACCAACGCCCACGCGCCCGCCATATCGGCCAACCCCGCATCGGCCACCAAAAATGCCGCCCGGCGCAGCGACGGATAGTGGTAATCCGAGGCCAGCGCCCCAATCAGACCCATCGCCACCATATCCGTGGCACTGGCATTGCCTTTGTGCGAGCCACCCCGCACCAGATTGGGCGCACCCATGATTACGGCGTCTCCACCCCCATGCGCCGCCTCTGCCGCTTCCAGCGTTTCGGGAAACTCGGCGATTCGCGCGCCCAGATCACGCCAGCGCGCGCGCCCTTCCGCGTCTTTGTCATCGTGGCTTCCAAGGCGCACACCGCGCGCGGTAAGGCTTGCCGTGAGGGCTGCAAGCGCCTCTGGCACCTCGTCCAGACGGGCGTGCATCGCCATAAGGTCCGCCAAGTGTTTCTCGGGATTCTTCCCGATCCGAAGGGCCTGACCCGTCAGGCGCGGCGGGCGCTTGCCCTTGGCCAGTTCCTCATGCGGGAGGTGGTCGTTGAACACCACATAGGGAATGTCATGTGCCGCGATCAGCGCCTCGGCTCCCGCATGCCCATCGAGCATACATATCTCGATCCGCAATTGCGCTATCATGTCGGTCACGACCGATCCGCGCACCGCATCCAGACCCTCCATCACCCGCTGGGCAAATTCCGGCCCACGCATCCCGCCTTCCCAACTGTAGAATTGCGCGAGAACGGCGGTGGTGATGCCGTTCGCGGCCAGTTCTGCCTCGGTGGCAATGAGGCCCGTGGGGATGTCCTTCATGGCGCCGCGCCGCGGGGCCAGATGCCGCTCGAACCCGTCGCCATGAATATCGACGATGCCGGGCAGCACCATAAATCCGGAAAGGTCCACCTCGCGCCCACCATCGTGCACGATATGCCCGCCCGCGATGCTGAGGGGTGCATCGCTGAGGCCGCCAGGATGCAAAACCTCAGCCCCACACAGGCGAAGTGCAAAGCTCACTCCCCACCGGCCCTGAAAAGATCGCCAAGCTCCAAATCATGGTCAAATTTTCCGTCGCGCAGAAAGGCATGAACCTGAAAGATGACATAAGGATTGTTCATCATGAATGTATGCGTGACAGGTAATTCAACATGATCAGCCATCCCCTCAACCCGCGTCGAGGCGACGGAGACCTTGCCATCATCCGGCCCGTCTATCAGCACCGAAAAATAGGGATTGAGCGAGCGTGTGCCCGCCACGATGCCCAGCGGGAAATCCACCGGGGGCAGGCTATCGGTAAACGTGTTCGGGCCGGTCTGAAGCTGAAGCCCCGCTGGCCCGTTGATCCATTCAAAAAGCTCAAGCCCACCAAATTCATCCACCACTTCGGAGCCGTGATTGGGCGGGGCCAACATGACAACACGGCCCAAATTTTCGGGCCGGTTCTTCTCCAGCCACACGCGCAGCAGGATGCCCCCCATCGAATGGGTCACAAAATTCACCCGCTCTGCGCCACATCTGGCCACGGCCTCGGGCAGCACCTCATCGGCGAGCACCTGAATCCGCGCCTCGGTCGAGGGG
>JBASXE010000312.1:0-1827 GCA_049276875.1 Roseovarius sp.
CGCAGGCACTGGGCCAGCGCGGAGTGCTCGGAGTCCACCGGCACGATCTGACCCGGCCGGGCCGCCTTGAGCACAAGGGGACCGCCGGCGACCAGAGATTCCTTGTTGGCCAGCGCCAACCGGGCGCCGCCGGCCAGTGCCGCCAGCGTGGGCTCCAACCCGAGCGCACCGACGAGGGCATTGAGCACCACATCGGCCTCGGTCTCGCGGACCAGACGGGTCACCGCCTCGGGGCCGCTGAAGGGAACCTCGCCGATCCGTTCGGCGGCGGCCGGATCGGCGACCGCGATATTGGCGACGCCGGTCTCGGCACGCTGATGGGCCAACCGGTCCGGGTTGGCGCCCCCAGCGGCCAGGCCCACCACCTCGAAGCGATCCGGGTTGGCCGCGATGACCTCCAGCGCCTGGGTCCCGATGGACCCGGTGCTACCCAGAATCAGCACACGCGAACGACCGGCCGGGCTCACCCCATCAGTGTGCCAGCACGTGCGCCCCACCCGCACCAACCGACCCACGGCCGATGCCGAGTTCTGTGATCGTGATCACATTCCCCTATCTATGTCAGACTGTACGCCGAATGCTAAACGCGGTAGCCGACAATGCTGGCTGCCTTGAGTAGGGAACAAAGGAGAATGTATGACTGTCCACCGTTCGGTTGTCACCGCTGCCGGGATGGCCGCGGTCGCTGCCCTGGCGCTCTCGGGCTGCTCGTCGGCCACTAAGGAAGACACGGCCAGCACAGCCACCGAGACCACCACGTCCGCGATGACAACGACGTCGGCGATGGCCGCCCCGGCCGGCGCACTCGTCGGAGCGGGATGTGCCGCCTATGCGGAGGCAAACCCCACCGGCCCGGGATCAGTCGAGGGCCTCGCCATGGATCCGGTTGCGACCGCGGCATCCAACAGCCCGGTGCTGACCACGCTGGCCGGCGCTCTGTCGGGCCAGCTGAATCCTGACGTCAACCTGGTGGAGACCCTGAACAATGGTGAGTTCACCGTGTTCGCGCCCACCGACGATGCGTTCGCCAAGCTCGACACGGCCACCATCGACACGCTCAAGACCGATTCCGAGTTGCTGACGTCGATCCTGACCTACCACGTCGTTCCGGGACAGGCCGATCCTGTCGCCGTGGTCGGCGAGCACAACACCGTGGAGGGCGCTCCGCTCACCGTCACCGGAGCCGGCGATGACCTCAAGGTCAACGACGCCGGCGTCGTCTGCGGTGGCATCAAGACCGCCAACGCGACGCTGTACCTCATCGACACCGTGCTGACGCCGCCCGCGGCACCGGCCGAGGACGCCATGGAGACGGCCACGGAGACCCCAACGCCGTAATTTCCGAACGTCTGAAAGTAGACGCGGAATCGCCCCTGCCGCAAGGCAATCCGGCGGTTTCGCGTCTACTTTTTTCTGTTCAAGGCCGTGAGTGACGAACGACACCCATCCGCACGGTCCCCGGCCACGAATGATGAGTGACGCCGCGGCCCATCGCGGCCCACGACGAAGGGACCAACATGAGGCGCTACCCGAAGAAACACGCCACGAGTCGCACCAGGCCGCTCCCGATGGCTGCCCTGGCAGCAGCCGCGACGAGCATCGCGCTCATCGCCGCGCCCAGCGCAGCAGCCGACGCCCAACTTGTGGGTCCGGGATGCGCCGGCTACGCCGAGCAAGTTCCTGACGGCCCGGGTTCGGTGGCCGGTATGGCGGCCTCGCCGCTGACTGTGGCGGCGTCCAACAGCCCGGTCCTGACCACACTGGCCTCGGCCGTGTCGGGCGGGCTCAACCCGTCGGTCAACCTCGTCGACACCCTCGACGGCGGGC
>JBASXE010000313.1:0-1641 GCA_049276875.1 Roseovarius sp.
CAATCGGCTGACCTTCGCTGAGGCTGTCGAAAGCGTGCATGAGACCAAGCAGGCCGAGTTCCGCAGCGAAAAGCACGCCAAGCAATGGCTCGCAACGCTGTCAATTTACGCGGTACCTAAATTGGGGCTACTGCCTGTCGACGAGATCGGTGTGCTCGACGTACGCCGCGTCTTGGAGCCGATTTGGAACGACAAGACAGTTACAGCGTCTCGGTTGCGACAGCACATTGAGGCCGTCCTGTCTTGGGCAACGGTTGCGGGATTTAGAGACGGTGATGATCCTGATGACAAAATCGTCTATCTCGCCGACGTGACCTATCGCGGCGACTTCATCAAGCTGGAAATGGATCTTCTTGCATGACCGACCCCCTGCATATCTCTCGGATTGACGCATGGGCCTATCGCTGCCCGATCGAACGCACGGTGTCGACCTCGTTCGGGGTAATGTACGACCGGCCAGCCGTCTTCCTGCGCATCGAGGACATGGACGGCGCCGTCGGCTGGGGCGAAATCTGGGCCAACTGGCCCGCGGCAGGAGCAGAGCACCGGGTCAACCTTCTGGCGCTTGACGTCGCGCCGCTGATCCTGGGCCATTGGTTCCGCGAACCGCAGGAACTGTTCCACATGCTTGAACAAAAATCGCATATCCGTGCAGTGCAATGCGGCGAACTCGGTCCGTTCCGGCAAGTAATCGCTGGAATTGATATGGCGGTCTGGGATCTGCTTTCGCGTCGCGCGGGCGTGCCACTGCGCACCTTCATCCGCAATGATGCGCCCGCGTCGGTACCAACCTATGCCAGCGGGATCCAGATTTCGGCCGCACACGACCTGGTTCCGGTTGCACGGGAGGCGGGCTATCGCACGTTCAAGCTGAAGGTCGGCTTTGACATCACCTCTGACATCACGAAGCTGTCGTCGATATATGACGCTATCAGCGACGGCGAACAGATCGCGGCTGATGCAAACCAGGCGTGGACCTTGGACAATGCGACCCGCTTTCTAGACGGCATCGGCGACACGCCACTGGAATGGCTGGAAGAAGCGATGCCGGTCTTTGCCTCGAGCGCGGATTGGACCGCGCTGGCCGAGCGCAGCCCGGTACCGCTGGCGGGGGGGGGAAACCTTGCCGGGAAGGCAGAATTCTCTGCGGCCATCGACGCCGGATCGCTTAGCGTCATCCAGCCCGACGTGGCAAAATGGGGCGGAATCACCGGTTGTCTTGCCGTTGCACGGCAGGCCATGGCAGCCAGACGGCGGTACTGCCCGCACTTCCTGGGCGGCGGGCTGGGGCTCATCGCGTCGGCAGAACTTCTTGCCGCGACCGGTGGCGACGGCAAGCTCGAGGTCGACGTGAACCCGAACCCCCTGCGCAGCGCGTTTTTCGAGGGCGTAGAACCCGTGTCCGCTGGCCAGTTGACCTGCTCCGATGCCCCCGGACTCGGGGTCGAGGCAATCCCCGAGTCGTTGGCAGAGTTCGTGACGCTTCACCGCGAAATCGCCTGACGACAGCGATCAGGCGAATACAACAGTAAGCGTTCGCGGAGTGCTGTCAGACGAATTCGAACCAGTCTGAGCCGGGACAGTCAGGGGCCACCCTACTGGCCGGTGGCCTTGGCAGGCCCGAGGGAGTCACGTCTGGAT
>JBASXE010000314.1:0-1898 GCA_049276875.1 Roseovarius sp.
GCCCTGCCGACTTGCCAGCATTGATGCCGATGTTGAAGCCAGTCACCTCAGGGTCCTCTGCTAGAATGGAAACCCGCTGATCATGCAGCATATCCTCGATGGCATTGCTAACTAGTCGACGCTGAACATCATGCAGCGAGCCCCTTCAGGCCGTATTCACCTCTGTCGCTCCCGCCTCTCGCCCCAAACTTGCCGAGGAGAAGGGCCAGGATTTGGGCCCAAAGCGCCCTGAGGTGGGCCAGGATCATGCGGATGTTGTGCCCGCAGCCGCACAGGACGGCGTGGAGCGCGTCACCAAGCGTGCCTTTCAGGGCGCAGCGCGCGAGACGACCATCCGTTTTCATGTGACCGATCATTGGCTCGATGGCACTTCGACGGCGTAGGTCGCGCTGCAATGCAGGGGTCAACCCACGCTTTTGTCCGGCGATATAGACCGCTGTGGTCTGGACACCGTGACCACGATAGCCGCGATCCACAAAGGCCCGTTTTGGGCGGGTGTCGGTCAAAATTTCCACCTGCTCCAGCGCTTCGCGCAGCGTGTGCCCGTCATAGGGATTGCCGGGCATCGACCGCATGCCCACGACAAAGCCTTCTTTGTGGGTCGTCGCCACCGACACCTTTGTCCCGAACTCGTAGCGCACCCGCGCCTTGCCCTTGGAGATGCAGTCCACCTTTGGCTCATGCAGCGCGTAGAGTTTGCCCTTGTCCTTCGGCTTTTGCCGCAGCAGCCGGTCCACAAGCGCGACCTCCACCTCGATCCGCTGCCGAAGGCTGTTGTCGGTCACTCGGCCCAGTTGGCGCTGGATGTCCCGCATCACCCGGCCTGTATAGCCCTTCAGCCGCCGCAGCGCCTTGCGCATCCGCTTAAACTGGCGGGCATGGGCGTAGCGTCCGATCTGGCCCGATAGCCGGGGCGCGAGCCGGGCGTAGCTCTGGCGCAGCGGCAGGTCCGCCGCCTGTGCCAGCGTCACCAAGCGCCGGCGCGCCTTCTCGTAAAGCCGCGCGTCCGTCGGGTGAGCAATCGCCTTCTCCATCACCGTGGTATCCACGATCACCGCCTCGACGCTCCGCTCCGAGATTACCCCGGCCTGGCGGCCCGCCTCGATCGTCTTGGTCAGCAGCCATTCCACACCCTCCTCCCCGATCCGCTTGCGCCACCGCGTCAGCGAGGAGGGGTCGAGCGGGAAGCGGTGCTGAAAGAACGTCTCGCCGCAGAAATGCTGGTAATACGGGTTCTCCACCCAGCGCGCGACCACGGCCTCGTCCGACAGCCGGTAGGTGTGCTGAAGGTAAAGCAGCCCCGCCACCAGCCGCGGCGATGTTGCCGGGCGTCCCGTATGCGAGGGGAAGAACCCGGCCCACTCCGCCTCAAAGAATTCCCAGTCGATCAGCGCCGCCAGCTTTACCAGCTCATGGCGCATGTCGATCATGTCGGTCAGCCGTGGACGCAAGAGATCGTCCTGTTCCGGTGCGCGGAATTTGGGCTTCATCACTCGATCCGAAATTGCAGGGTTCTGAGCCAAAACCTACCAAATCCTGCAACTCACAACCACCAAAAACGCAACTTCATAAAACAAAATCAATGCGTTGGGAGTTGTTCAGGCTGGACTAATAATGGTGATTGGGACAGTGCCTTTGATTTACTTGAGCAATGCGCCAACGACTTGGATCATGATGCACAAGCCATGTTGGGCGCATATTACTCCTTGCCAAACTCTGGCCGTCAAAGCGATGATTTGACTCTGCTTTGGACCCAAAGAGCAGCAGATTCAGGTAGCCCCTTAGCCTTAACCAATCTAGCCAACTTTTATGAAAAGGGCAGCTTTGGACTGCCTAAAGATTCAGAAGCTGCCGCAAGATACTATCAAATCGCCGCCGAAGCCGCGTCGAAACGAAGA
>JBASXE010000315.1:0-5944 GCA_049276875.1 Roseovarius sp.
GCATTGCCGGAGCAATCGCATATGCAGCAATAGCGATGACCGCAGCAAAATCTCCGACCCGAAACAACATTACGATTGGGATAAGGTATACAAAACTAGGCAGAGTCTGCAGCAGGTCGGCAACAAAAAGCACGCTGGCTCTGGCCCGGGCATTGCGGAATGAGAGAACAGCAATGAAAGAGCCGAGCAAATATGCGAAAAGAACCCCCATTCCACAGAGGTACAAAGTCATAATCGCGAGCGACCACAGGCCCGCCAACAAGATTAGGGCTTCGAGAACAAAGACAAGTACTGCCAGCCTCACTCCGCCAAGCCGCCATGCACCCCAAGTCGATACTGCGATAACGAGGCCCCAGGGAAGAGCCTGCAATAGATCTCTGACTGGGAACATGAAGTTCATAAGCAGAAAGACTTTGATGCTTTCCAAGGTGCCATAGGCATTCACATTCAGCCACGTCATGATCCCGCCCCAAAAGGCCTGGGTGGATACGGTCCAATCGCGCGGATATTCCGCTATGTCCGGAATGAATTGACCCAATACTGTCGTCCCGGCGACCAGTAACAACAATGCCCACCACCATACTTTCCTGATCGGGGACAGTTGATAGCCGGACTTCGACATGCGTTGTGATAACTGGTCCAGCAGAATAGCGAGAAGCGTGATCGCCAAACCGGCTTCGATACCTTGCCCGATTCGAAGCTTGCGAAGTGCATCGAGAACTTCAAACCCGATGCCCCCCGCTCCGATCATCGAGGCGATAATCACCATGTTGAATGTGTTCATTATTACTTGGTTAACTCCGACCATGATCAATGGGCGTGCGCTCGGGACAACGATGCGCCAAGTCTCGGTTCTGCGCGTCACACCGACCATTGTGCCCAAATCGACAACTTCGGTGGGAACCCGTTCCAGCCCGACGATCGTGGCACGCACCATCGGCGGAACGGCATAGATCATCGTAGCCACAATCGCCGCTGCCGGTCCGAAGCCGAAAAGCATAATGATCGGAACCATATACGCAAAAATTGGCATTGTTTGCATCAGGTCCAGCACCGGGCGCAACGCGATCTTCACCACTGGCACCCTATGCGCAAGAATGCCCAGCAGGAGCCCAACGCCGGCAGACAACGGGACGGCCAGAATGATCGTCGAGAACGTCTCGGCAGTTGGCCCCCACAGATCGAAAACCAATAGGTAGAGTCCAACGACAGCGCCAAATAGCCCAAAATTGCTCCCCCCGATCCAGTAGGACGCCATGGTCATCGCGGCCAGTAGTCCGATCCATGAAAGAGGCACGAGTTCGACATATTCGTCGCCCCAATCAAATTCGAAACCTTTTGACAGAAGATCGCGCAAGAAGTCAGCAGGCAAATCAATCACAAGTGCCAACGCGCGGGTGATTTCCTTGAAAGGGACGCCGAGTATTTCCAACTCGCGGGTCAGGTAGTTCATCCCGTCGCCAATGCCCTTGGCGAATCCGATTGTTGGGACGAGCGCCGGATCGGTTGCCCAGGGAACCCCAAGGTAAAGCACAAAACCGAGTGCAATCCAAAACGCGGCCCAAAAGACCGTGCGCGTATTGCTCGACATGCCGGGCGTGCTGATTGTCACGTCGCTCATGATCTCTCTTCCCCGGTCGGCTGCAACAGGTCGACAACCTCCGCGCTCCCAATCTGCCCGACAGACTTTCCGGATTGGTTGACGACCCGGAAGACAGAGCCGCTCGTCAGGATGGCCCTCATTTGCTCGGATACCAGATCCGACTCGGAAAGAACCGGCGCATCGGCGGAAAGGCTGGCGTCCTCTGCGCGCATTGCGGAGCCGATCCTTGCAACTTTGATCTTGGAAACGCTTGCCGTGAACCGGCGCACATAATCCGTCGCTGGGTTCATCACACATTCCTCTGGCGTCCCGGTCTGGATAATCCGACCGTCCTGCATAATCGCGATGCGATCCGCCAGCCGCACGGCTTCGTCTAGATCATGGGTCACAAACACGGTGGTTTTTTGCAATCGTGCCTTAAGCGCTTTGACCTCTTCTTGCAGATCCAGCCGGATCAATGGGTCCAGCGCCGAAAACGGCTCATCCAGAAACCAGACATCGGGGTCATTCACCAGCGATCGGGCGATGCCGACCCTTTGCTGTTGCCCGCCAGAGAGTTCGCGCGGCAACCTGTTTTCAAAACCGCTGAGACCCACGAGTTCCAGCGCCTCGCGCGCCCGATTTTCGACCTGGCTGGCGGGCAGCCCCTGGACTTCAAGCGGGAAGCCGATGTTTTGCAGCACGGTCCGAAACGGGAGCAGCGCAAAATGTTGAAACACCATACTCATTTTCTTGCGGCGGACCTCGCGTAGATCCTTTTCGGACATTTCCGCAAGATTTTCGCCATCAAGCAGGATCGCCCCATGCGTCGGTGGCGCGAGCTGCGCCAGGCACCGCAGCAGCGTAGATTTGCCAGACCCCGACAACCCCATCAGAACAAAGGTTTCGCCAGCTTTGACTTCGATATTCGTGTCAATATTTGCTGGAACGTGCCCTTGTTCCTGAATCTCTTCCGCCGTCGGCGTGCGGCCGTCCTGGAAAAAATGTTCTGGATGAGCCCCGAACACTTTCCAGACATTGCGGCCCACAAGTTTTGTGGGCCGCTCTGCCGATTCATCTACCAGAGATGTCAGATTACTCTCGTTATTCAGCATGAATAGATATCCTTCATCTCTGGCATCAAATTAACCTTGGCACGCCTGCCAGGATTTCCAACGGTCTTGGTTCTCTGCCATCCAAGCGTCGACGACTTCTTCGACTTCCATCCCTTCGAGATCAACTTTACCCCAAAGAGCGCCGTATTCATCATTGCTCATGTTGATGTTCTCGATCGTTTGGATCGCGCAAGGCCAGGTATCACGGGCGGCAGGGCTGGCAATCTTCATGACAGGACCAGTCGGCTTGTCGCAGTCATAAGTCAGATCAGGATTCACGCCCCATGAAGGATCTTCGACGCATTCCGGTGTGTATGGAGGAAACTCGACAAAGCTGCCTTCATATTTCACGGGAGCCCAATGCGGGGCCCAAAGCCACATGATAATCGGCTCCTGACGAGCGTACGCGGAATCGAGTTCGGCGAACATCGCCGCATCTGTACCTGCGTGGACAATCTCGAAATCGAGGCCAAGTGCTGCGACCCGTTCTTCTTCGTTACCACCCCAAGAGACCGGACCAGCCAGATACCGACCTCTGCCGTTTGTTTCAGCCGTAGCAAACACTTCCGCGCAATTCTGCAAGGCAGTATAGTCTGGAAGCCCCGGGCACAGCTCCTCGACATACTTCGGATACCACCAAGTTTCGATTCCTTGGAGACCGAACTCACCAAGAACTTCGATTTGCCCTGCGGCTTCTGCCTCATCAATCGCGACCCGCCAAACGGTCGTCCAAGCTTCCAGGGATACATCGATATCGCCGCCTTCCATCGCAGGCCACCAAGCGGAGGCATCCGACACCACCTCGTCTGTGCGATAGCCCATGTCTTCAAGGACAGCCCGCGCGATTCCCGTTGAAAGGAAGATACCGGTCCAATCGCCAACGGCGAATTTGATCGGTTTGCGTGTTTCCGGAACGTCGGCCGCGGCCGCTCCGGTAAATGTTGCCGCGACCAGTGCGGCTGAGATTATGGTCTTTTTCATTGGTCTCTCCTGTTGTGTTGACTAAATAGTTTCGTAGGCACAGGGGATGTTCTCCCTGAAATGCAGAGGCACGGTTTGTGGCTCTTTTTGCTGGCGACCCAAAATAAAACCAGCGGCGCGTGCCGCGATCATCAGTGTCGGAGCATTGAGATTGGCGCTTGTAACGCGGGGCATGACGGAGGCGCCTATAACGCCAAGCGCTTCAATTCCGCGCAATGCATCGAAGGCCAGCTGGGCCAGCAACTCACGCCCTAGACGAACCCCGGCTCGAAAAACGCGGCGTTCGTTCAGGGTGGCTTCGTAGTTCCAGTTGATAACCGTATTTCGATAGGCCCTATAGACCGCCGCAGGAATACGAATCGCCAGATTGCGATCCATCGGCCCAGCTTCAAGACCAAGCACGCTGCGCTCGCCGCTTTGCCTCGGTCTATTCGCCAGAAGGCACCCGGCTGAGCCCGCTCCTACAACGATATAGTCCAAGACGTTCATTTCGAACCGTTCTCCCCTTCCGGCACGGGCGTAGATTGCAAATGCTGCGACGAGCCGGTGCGTCAAAGACAACAGAGCCCGATTTCTTGAGCGTATTCATTCTTAGATCATTGATCAAGAAAAATTTCACGTGGAAATTTCTCCTCTTCCAAGAACCACGTCCGAACGAACTTGTATTAACGTCAACTGGGAGTCTCAGATGGGAAATCGCTCACGGTCGAAGTGCTCACGCTGCTCCCCTCATCAATGGGTTGCGACCTTCGGCAAAACCAATGCTGGTTAGGTGATACACAACTTCTAAACCGCTATCCCAAGAGGGCAGGCCAATTTCAGACCTTCGAATGTGCTATGCGGCGCATGTTTATGAAATACGCGGAAACGAAACGGCAAATATGATGATTCCAACCTCCGGTCACAGAAAACGCATCAATTGCTTCTGTCAGACTTTGATAATGCGCTCGTAGGGGCGCTGGCCGGCGGCAAACTGCGACGTTCAGCAAGCCTAAGGAGCGAAAATGGAAACGCGCGAACTGTTCTGGTCCTTAGGGCCCGTGGAAGTCGGCGTCTTCTACGCAATCGCCTTCACGGTCATCGCCGGATTTCTCTATGGCGTCTGGCACCATGTCGCCAAATACAAGGCAGCCAATGCAACCGCCGAGACGTTGACACTCGGGGCCGCTCTCAAGCGCCTGGTAACGGATCTATTGACTCACCGGATGGTCCGCCGACGCGACAAGCGGGCCGGGATTGCCCATACAGCCATCTTCTTTGGCTTCACAATTGCCTTCATAGGCACCTCTATCATCACACTCGACCACGATATCTTTAAGCCGCTCTTCGGGTTCAGTTTTTGGAAGGGTGACTTCTATCTTCTGTTTAGCCTTGTGGTCGATCTGGGCGGTCTTGCCCTGCTGGTCGGTCTATGCGTGATGGGGTGGCGCCGCTGGGTGATGCAGCCTGCAAAACTGCAATACTTGCGCAGCTATCGCGGCCAGACAGAGCCCACCAAGGTGCAAAAGACGTGGGCCCGAGAGGATCATGCTTTTCTGATCATCCTCATTATCATTTCGGTTTCAGGATTCTTGCAGGAAGGTCTGCGCCTTCATACCGATAAGCCTGACTGGGCGATCTGGTCGCCGGTGGGCTATGCCGTATCACTCGTCTATGCAGCCTTGGGTCTGTCCGTTGAAACCGCAAAAACGCTTCGGCTTTGGGGCTGGTGGTCACATGGTTTACTTTCGCTGGCCTTCATTGCAGCTTTGCCTTGGTACAAGGCAAAGCACATCATCTCGGTGCTCGGATCACTCCTCTTAAGGAACGACAACCCCCTCAGCAGGTTACCAGCCGAGCCTGAGGACAGCGAAACATCCGGCATATCGGTTCTGTCTGACTTTACGCTAAAGGACATGCTCGATTTCGATGCCTGCACAAAATGCGGACGCTGTCATGAAGCCTGCCCTGCCGCCGCCTCGGGCTATCCGCTGAGCCCGCGTGACCTGATCCTCGACCTGCGCACCGCCAATACAAACGCCGCTGCCGGATCGACGCCCATCGAAATGGTGATTTCGGACGAAACCCTATGGTCTTGCCTCAGCTGCGGCGCGTGTCAGGAAATCTGCCCGGTGGGCATTGAACAGCCCTCCAAGATCGTGCGCATGCGCCGTGCGCTGGTGGATCAGGGCAAAATCGATCCGTTGCTGCAAAATACCTTCACGGCCCTCGGTGATGTCGGCAACAGTTTTGGCGAACCCAGCCGAAAACGGTCAGCCTGGACGCA
>JBASXE010000316.1:0-2366 GCA_049276875.1 Roseovarius sp.
CCTTTGCCGGGCGGATCGGGCGCCTTGCCCCCGGCCTGCTGGCCGACATCGTGCTTCTCGACTGGCGGGCGGTGACCTGGCCGCACCAGGACCCGGGGCTTGCGCTGGTCGATGTGCTGGTGCGGCGGGCCAAGACAGGGGCCGTCCGCAGGGTGCTGGTGGGCGGCGAGACGGTCTATCTGGAGGGGCAGTTCACGCGGATCGACCGGGACGCCGTGCTGGAGGAAATCGCCTGCGCATTGGCCGCGCCGCGCAACAAAGTGGAGCTGGCGATGAAGCATCTTGCCAAGGCGCTCCATGGACCTGTGGCTGAGTTCTACAGGGATTGGCCCGTCTGACGTCAGCGTCCCTTACCGGGCTCAATGTTGGAAACGGCGGTGCAAGATCAGCGAGGGGATGGGTCTGGAATCAAATGGAAACGGCGGTGCAAAATTAGGCCACGGTAGCGGCGGGATCGTCTCGCTGCGGGCGGAGTAAAATCCTGCCACTTTTCCCTTCTTGCAGCGGCAGGGAGGTTGGGGAGATCTATACCGTGGAACTTTACGAGAAGGTTCGCTTGGCGTGTGCCGAGGGCATGAGCAAGCACGCGGCCACGGGACAGCATGAGTTCGACCAGCTTTGCGCCGATCTCGGCATCGAGCATCGCCTCACGCCACCAATGCGGCCACAGACAAACGGCATGGTCGAGCGGTTCAATGGCCGGATCGAAGACGTCCTGCAAAGCCATCGCTTCCAGAGCGGCGAGGCCCTTGAGCAGACCATCCTGCGCTATGTCACGCTCTACAATCAGCAGCTTCCGCAGTCAGCATTGGCATCCAGAACGCCCTTGCAGGCGATGAAGGACTGGCACAAACTCAGGCCAGAGCTGTTCAAAGAACAGCCATACTACCTCACGGGATGTGACACTTAAGTTAACGCCGCCCTCGTGTATCACATCCTCGAAGTTTCGGAGCGAGAGCGGGAAGTGCATGTATAGCATCACTGCCAGGCGGATGATCTCGGGGCTGGGCTTGAAGTGGCGGAAGGGGCTGCGTTTGATCATCGAGAGATGATCGCCAGCGCCCTGCCCCGCCTCAAGCAGAGTTGCTCTAACAGCGCCGCGGCGCTTTCGAATTTTGTATACAAAATACTTTTTACTCGGCATGCTATATATCGGGGGCGCACTGAAGGGTCCCTTCGCGCATCCGGAGCCCGGCATGGCGCCCGGTGGCGGACGACATTCAGATGGAGGTAGACCAATGAACACGTTGACGAGACGCCGCGTCCTTCAGGCCTTGGCCGCCGTCGGCGGTGCATCGATTCTGCAGGTGCCCGCAGTCCGCGCCGCGACCGAAGAACTGGTCGTGACAACCTACGGCGGCAGCTGGGAGGCGTTCTGGCGCGACACTTTGATGCCCGACTTCACAGCGCGCACCGGCATCGCCCCGCGCGTCGATACCGGCCTGGGCCGCGTCTATACCACCAACATGCGCGCCGCAGGGGTCGAGAACCCGCCCTACAGCGTCGTGATGACCAACGAGATCTTCTCGACCGTGCTGCGGGCCGAGGGGTATTTCGAGGAATGGGACCTAAGCAAGGTTCCGAACTACGCCGACCTTTATCCCGTGGCGACGCGCCGGGCGGGCGCTTTCGGCGCGGTTGGGATGGTGTCACCCATCGGCATCGGCTACCGCACCGACATGCTGTCGACCCGCCCGACGGCATGGAAAGACCTGTGGGAGATTGAGGAATTCCGTGGCCAGCTGGGGCTTTACAACATCGTCAACTCGGCCGGGAAAATGTTCCTGATGATGACGTCAAAGATCTTCGGCGCCGATATCTACGACATCGACACGGGCTTTGCGAAGCTGACGGAACTTGGGCGCGTCTACCAGACCGACTTCAACATGTCGACGGCCTTCGCCGCGGGCGAGATCGCCATCGCGCCCTTCGACTTCGGCGAGATCGCGCGGCTACGTTCACAGGGTCTGCCGGTCGACTGCATCATCCCCGAAGAGGGCATGATGATGTGGGATCAGACCTTCTCGATCGCGCGCAACCTGCCCAACATCGACGACGCCTATGCCTATGTGAACTACATCCTCAGCCCCGAGGCGCAGGACCTGCTGATGCGCGAGTTCTTTGTCTCGCCGGTCAACACAAAGGTCCAGGTGCCCAAGGACCTGCTTGTCGATGTGCCGGTGACCGGCGCGGCGATGGACAGCTTCATTGACTGGGACTGGGAATGGGTCAACGCCAACACCGAAGAGTTGACCCGCCGCTGGAACGAGGTGTTCGGGGCCTGATTGGCCCGATGCCGGGGCCCGACACCCTGTTTCGCCAAGACCGGGCGCGGCGGAAGCCGGCGCGCCCGCGTTGCTTTACGT
>JBASXE010000317.1:0-4370 GCA_049276875.1 Roseovarius sp.
GACTATCGCAGGGACGTGGCGGGGTGATGACCCTGCCCTTATCGCTGCCTTGATTTCGGTAACGAGTGCATCGGAAAGTTGCGTGTTTTCAGCGAGTTTTACGAACAGGACAACCCGCACGTCACCATCGGTTTCCAACCCGATAACAACCGATTCACGGACCTGCGGGAAACGCTCGACTTCCGCATAGATTTCAGCGGTTCCAATGCGAACGCCGCCAGGATTCAGCGTGGCGTCAGAGCGACCGTGAATGATAAAGCCGCCGGAACTTAACCGTTCTGCAAAATCCTCCTGACACCAAACGTCAGGGAAACGCTCAAAATATGCGCTGCGATAGCGTTCATTGTTTTCGTCTCCCCAGAATCCTAATGGCATCGATGGAAAAGGAGCAGTACAGACCAGATCGCCTTTTTCCCCATCGGACGCCGGTTTTCCATCCTCTCGCCAGATATCAACTGCCAGCCCGAACCCTGCGCATTGTATTTCTCCCCGGTTCACTGAGGAAGTCGGATCACCACAGACAAAACAGGAAACAATATCCGTCCCACCCGAAATTGATGCAAGGTGCAGGTCAGCCTTCAGCTTTTCGTAGACGTATTCATAGCTGCTCTCCGGCAGCGGCGACCCAGTCGACATCATTGCGCGAAGTTCCGTTAGCTCGTGGCTGCTGCTGGGGTGGAAATCCACTTTGCGCAGGCCGTCGATATACTTAGCGGAAGTTCCGAAATGGGTCATCCGTTCATCGCTAGCATAGTCAAACAAAACCTCTGGCCCCGGGTGAAATGGTGAACCGTCATAAAGAAGCAATGTTGCGCCCCGCGCCAATCCTGAAACCAACCAGTTCCACATCATCCATCCCAATGTTGTGAAGTAAAACACTCTGTCGCGTGGGCAGATGTCGGCATGCAGAGCATGTTCTTTCAGGTGTTGCAGGAGAACGCCTCCAGCACGATGAACAATGCACTTTGGGGCACCCGTGGTGCCGGAGGAGAACAAAATATACAGAGGATGGTCGAATGGCAGCCGGACGAAGCTAAGTTTGCGGGCAGCGACAGAGGATTCGAATGCCGCAAAAGTAATACCGTTGTGCAACTGGTCAGCGGTTTCGCGGTCTTCACCGATATAGTCGATCACAACGGTCCGTGTGATCGACGGTAAGTTATTAACGATAGCTCCGAGCTTTTGGGAGATGTCAATACGTTTGCCCGCGTACCAATAGCCATCCGTCGCGAACAGCACCTTGGGCTTGATCTGGCCAAAGCGGTCGAGAATGGCGCGGGCTCCAAAATCCGGTGACGCACTACACCAGACACCCCCCAATGACACTGTCGCCAGCATCGCTGCTACGGCTTCCGGTCGGTTGGGAAGCAATCCGGCAACCCTGTCTCCGGGGCCGATGCCCGCGCTGGAAAGGGCTTGCTGAAGTCGCGAAACATGCGTTTCCAGATCACCCCACGTCCAGCGGAGTTTCACTTTGTCTTCACTCCGAAAAACCATGACCGTCGATCCTGGATCGCGTTGCTCGCCGAGCCGCAACAGGTTTTCCGCAAAGTTCAGCCGAGCATTTGGGAAAAACCGAGTGTCAATCATCTTGCCACCGGTCATCCAAGGAGCGTCGCCCTTGTCGCCGAGAATGTCAAAGTAGTCCCATATCGCATTCCAGAATATTTCGGGGTGCTCCAGCGCAGCCCGAGCCAACGTCCGGCTATCCAAAACAGGACGGCCGAGGACCTTTCCGAAGAAGTTACCGAAATCCAAGATTTCTGATTTGGCGATGCGCCGGTCCGTAGGTGTCCAAATCGTCTTTGACATGTACCTTACTCTGTTTCCGCTGACAGGCTCGCTCTCAGCTTGATATTCAAACTGTTTGGGAATTGTGATTTAGATCAAGAGGAACCGCCAACACTATGGACCTGAGATTTTGCGCCGGAGTAAGGTGGAACCGTTCTACCGTAGCGCGCGTGTTAAAATGGCCGAACGTCGTCGGCCATTTCAATTTTTCAGCGATCAAGTTCACTTCGTTGCCGCGTCCACCCAAGGCTTCCAGACGGCTTCGTTGGCATCAATCCAGCCGTTGACCACGGTTGAAAGGTCTTCACCGTTGTTGTCGACGGCGGCCAGCATCGGAAGCTGGTCATCAAGGGTCATCTGATAAGCTGACAGAAACGCGTGTGCTGCCGGCCACTTATCAGCCATTCCGATCCATGCCACCTTGAAAGTGTGACCGCTTTTCCAGTCGCAGTCATATGTCGCATCTGGGTTAATCCCGCCTGACGGGTCGTCGAAACAACCCTCGAAGAATTCGGGGAGGTCGACCATATGAAGCTCAACTTCCGCGGCTAGCCAGTGTGGAGTCCAGAACTGAACCAACAGCGGCTCGTTTTTTTCTTCGGCCGCCTTGATCTCAACGACCAATGCTCCTTCCGAACCCGCCGGAACCGATTTCAGTGGTAGATCCAATGCCTTAATTCGGTCGACATTTGTAGTACCCCATTCAACCGGATAGTCCAGCAAACGGCCGTCTGGATAGGTTTCTGCGACCGCAAACAAATCACTGCAGTCTTTTAAAGCTTTCCAGTCGGGCAGGCCCGGACAGGCCTCCTTTGCAGCGTTGTTGTACCACCAGGTTTCACCGATCTCCAAGCCCAGACGACCAATGTCTGTGACGTTGCCACTGTCCAAGGCCTCGGTCGCCAAATCGCCAATGTTCGAGGTCCAGATTTCTAGCGTTGCCGTTACGGAGTTGTCTTCCAGCGCAGTCATCTGCGGATAGTATCCAGCGGTAACATATTCTACCTTATACCCCATTTGGGTCAGTAGTTCGCCTGCGACACGCGTTGTGATATGTTGTCCCGACCATTCGTTGATCGCTAGCTTGATCCGTTCATCGACGGCACCCATTTCGGCTGCCGAAGCGAGACCTGCGTTTGCCATCAGACAAGTCGCAAGCGCGAGGCGCGTGGTAAATTTCATGTTGTGTTTCATCCAGTATCTCCCTGTTATCTTGGGTAGCACCAGAATCGATAAGGACGACCTTTCTTCGTGCTTTGCTAAAAAAATGCAAAGTGAGGTTCTGCCCAGAGACGGCGCCAGCCTGGAAACACTACAAAGTGTATGGCCGAACGTGTCTTGCACGATTTCAGTCCATATAGCACAATCCGGTGTTACCAAATCGCACCAAAAAAGATATGATCCCACCTTCATGGCGGTGATGCACACGGCAAGTTGCATTCGGTCGCCAACACAAGGTGCGATCGGGCCGGATTTCAGCAGAAATCAGTGGACCATAAGCAATTGTTTGGACTTGTCGCGCTTGTGCTCCGGTCTCTCAACTCAATTAGGCGGCCCTTCGCTCGAATGCCAAGCCGAGCCCATTTTATGTTTGTGCAAGCTGACCGAAGGATCGTGACAGACACCCGCACAGAAACGGCTTACCGCAGTTGCCAGACTAACGTCAACGTGGTGATGCAGCTGTGTTCGGCGTAGGCCATAATAAAAGGATGACTTACCATGAAACGCGAAGCGATTTTTCCGGCCGGCGACAGAACAATCTACGACGAAAACAAATACTCTGCTGCTATCCGCTCTGGAGACTTGCTGTTTGCGTCGGGTCACGTCGGAAGTCGTCCGGATGGTTCACCGGAACCTGACTTTCAGAAACAGGTGGAACTGGCGTTCACCAACTTGATATCTACGCTGGAAGCGGCTGGGTGCACACTGAGCGATTTGATTGATGTTACAACATTTCATACGGACCCGGAAAACCAGTTCGACGATATCGTGACGGTCCGGAACAAATACATTACCGGCCCTGTTTATCCTAATTGGACCGCAGTTGGCGTTAACTGGTTGAACGGATTTGACTTTGAAATGAAGGTCGTTGCTCGGGTGCCCGATGCATCTTGACGAGTCGGCGGTTAGCGATGGTTACAACCTATTCCGGCGGTGTCTTGAAAGACAAGGATTGTCGATAGATTTGCGGGGTAACACCGATCTGCTGGCGGAAGGTGCGTGTAAAGTGACTTTGGCTCGAGAAGCCTGCGATATACGACAACTCTGCCAGACTCAGATCGGTCGTGCCGAGAAGATGTTCGGCCCAGTTTACCCGCTCGCGAATGACATACTGATAGGGCGTTATGCCAACCGTCGAACGGAACGCTTTAGGAAATTCGAATAGCTTCGCCCCCGCGACCTCAGCCATATCCGCGACACTTATCGGCGTGTCCACGTTATCCGTTACAAACTTCTTGATCTTTGCCAATTGCTGCGACGAAAGAAAACAATTATCGCCGGAAATTGTATCGCGTTCGGCTATATAATTCTTGGCCAAATGGATCAGAGTGGCATCCACCAAAGCCCCTACGTAGTCT
>JBASXE010000318.1:0-26213 GCA_049276875.1 Roseovarius sp.
CCCCGAGCACGGGTATTACGCCACGCGTGATCCGTTCGGTGCGGCGGGGGATTTCATCACGGCACCTGAGATCAGTCAGATGTTTGGAGAACTTGTCGGGCTCTCGTTGGCGCAGGCGTGGCTTGACCAAGGCGCGCCGGAACGGTTCGCGCTGGTGGAGCTTGGGCCCGGACGGGGCACGTTGATGGCCGATGTGGTGAGGGCCACGCGCGGCGTGCCGGGCTTTGCCGAGGCGGCGCAGGTGCATCTGATTGAGGCGTCCCCGGCGCTGCGAATGCTGCAGCAAAGCCGGGTTGTCAAATCTACGCATCACACGGGTCTCGTATCGGTGCCAGACTTGCCGATCTTTGCCATCGCCAACGAGTTTTTCGACGCGTTGCCCATCCGCCAGTTTGAGCGGCGCGGTGCAGGCTGGTGTGAGCGGCGCGTTGGGCTGACCGGAGGCGTCCTTGGGTTTGGCCTCGGCGCGCCCGGCCCGGTGGCGGCGCTGGATCATCGTTTGCAAGATACACGGGACGGCGATGTGGTGGAGTTGGCTACGATCGCTGCGGATGTGGCGGGCCCGCTTGGCAAGCGCATTGCGGCCCATGGGGGCGCTGCGCTGCTGATAGATTACGGCGACTGGCGTTCCTTGGGCGATACGTTTCAGGCGCTGCGCGGTCACGAGGCCGTCGATCCCTTTGCCGCGCCGGGGCAGGCGGATCTGACCACGCATGTGGATTTTGAGGCGCTGGCCCTTGCCGCCGCACCCGCGCGCCACACCCGCCTCACCCCGCAAGGCGTGTTTTTGGAGCGGCTCGGCATCACCGCGCGGGCCGAGGCTTTGGCGGCCACGCTCAGCGGTGCGGCGCTTGAGGCACATATCGCCGCACATCGGCGCTTGACGCATCCATCAGAAATGGGAACCCTCTTCAAGGTGATGGGCCTTTATCCTGAAGGCACCACACCGCCACCGGGGCTTGAGCCATGACGCTGGAAATTCTCACCGCCGACGCGCTGGCCCCCGTGCGCCACGGGTTTTTCACCCGCAAGGGCGGCGCGTCCTCGGGCATATTCAAGGGTCTCAATTGCGGCGTGGGCAGCTCGGATCAGGCAGAGATCGTGGCGATCAACCGCGCCCGCGTGGCCAACGCCATGCAGGTGGACCCAGATCATCTGCTGACGTTGCATCAGGTCCATTCGGCCAAAGCCGTTGTGGTGGACGGACCCTTGGACACGCGGCCAAAGGCCGATGCGATGGTGACCGCTACGCCGGGCGTGGCTTTGGGTATCCTCACGGCGGATTGTCAGCCTGTGCTTTTCGCTGACAGTCGAGCAGGTGTGATCGGTGCGGCCCATGCGGGCTGGCGCGGTGCGCTTGATGGTGTTTTGGAAGCGGTGGTGGAGGCTATGGTAGGGTTGGGTGCAGAGCGCGAGCGGATCACCGCCATTATCGGCCCCTGCATCTCGCAAGCGAATTACGAGGTCGGGCCTGAGTTTCTCGATAGTTTCACCGCCGAGGACCCAAGCTATACGCAGTTTTTCGCGAATGGTGAGGGAGATAGGATGCTCTTTGATCTCGCGGGGTTTGGTCTGTCTCGTCTTCGAACCGCTGGGGTTGGCCGTGCCGAATGGACCCGCCATTGCACCTATGCTGCTGAGGACCGGTTTTACTCCTACCGCCGGGCGACACATCTCGGTGAGGCGGATTACGGGCGGTTGATTGCTTCGATCACGCTCTGAGGCATCTGCTCAAACATGGGCCTTTTTGTCCGGACATGGCCACAGCTTTGCCCTGATTGCGACCGTTTTGGCACCAAGACACCGGTGCATAGGCTGCCAAACCCCTTATTGTATGGCTCCGAAACAATAGGGCAGGTATCGCCCTGATTTTCGCGTTTTGCGCATAAATTGTCCCATCCCCGGCCCATTCCTGCCCGAAAGCAGGGGCAAAATAATCCTCAGCAGATAACGCAGCACCGGATCAACCGGGCCGCAAAAGAGGATATGAGACAATGAACGCAACGATCAAAAAACAACCTCGCTGGATGGCATCCGCTTTGAAAACAGCGCAAGGCGATATGGTTGCCCTGCCATTTCAACGTGGCAAGCGCCGCGCCTTGATGCTGCGCCGGTCCGGGCCAGCGGCGCATTCGTTGGCGTTGAAAACAGCCTGATCCGCATGTGGCCTGCAATGTTTGGGGCGGGCCGTGGCCGATCAGACGATATTGGGATGCAGGTCCGTTGTTAAATGCAGCGGGCGGCATAAGAGACTGAGAAAGACGCCAAGGTGATGGCGCAAACGGGGATCGGTGCTATTGCGACCGAGACCCCATGGGAAGTGGTACGACGTAATCGATGGCGGAGTGTTATGCCGCCATTCAATTGAAGACGATAGATGTCCAATTGTCGTTGTCGGTGGGGGCCGGCGCGATTGTGACAGCCTGTAAAATAAGTGGCGTGTTGCAATGGTCTATACCCCCTCGGCGTTGAACCTTTTGAATTCAATGCAGTCTGAAGCCGGCTTTGCCGACCCGCGCCTGGACGCGCGTCCAGGCCGGCGAGGCGCTGGCGACCACCCCACACAAGCCTATGATATTTCCTATCTGAGCCGCACGGGCGAGATTTGCCGACTCCGGCAGATGGCCCCTGATCTGCCGCTCTTTCAGGCGGCGTTTACCGCTTTTGCGCGCGGCACATTGATCGCCACTGCCTCCGGCCCGACGGCAGTCGAGGATCTTTTGCCCGGAGACAAAATCATTACCAATGAGCGCGGCCCCTCACCGCTGATGTGGGTGGGCAGCATTACGATGCACCCGTCAGAGCGGGACGGGCCAAGCCTGACGCGGATCACATCCGCTGCGTTGGGTTTAGGCAGGCCCTTGTCGGATTTGATGACCGGCCCCGGTGCGCGGATTTTGCAGCGTCTGCCGGGTATGGCCGAGGAGGTTTTGCGCCCAGTGCGCGATATGCTGGACGGGATGCAGGTGATTGAATTGCGCCCGCCAAGTGCCGTGCAGCTTTATCATATCGCGCTGCGCCGCCATGCCACCGTCACTGCGGCAGGGCTTGCGATGGAGACGTTCCACCCCGGGCCGGGGTTTGAGAACACCTTACCGTATCAGCATTTTGACCAGTTTATGGCGCTCTTTCCGCATGTGGCGCGCCCTGCCGATTTTGGTGCGCTGGCCCATCCAAGACAGCCTTTGCTGCGCGATCGGGATTAAGCTTCGCGCGCCAGCCGCGCTTCGAGCACCTCAAAGGGCACACCGGGTTCGTCCTTGGCGCCGCGAATGACCAGCGATGTCTTGACGCTTGCTACATTGTCGGCGGCTGTCAATTCCTCGGTCAGAAAGCGTTGGAATGTGCTCAGGTCAGGTGCCACGCATTTGAGGATGAAATCCACCTCACCGTTGAGCATGTGGCACTCGCGCACCAACGGCCAGGCCCGGCAGCGCGCCTCGAAGGCGCTCAGATCCGCTTCGGCTTGGCTTTGCAGCCCGACGGATGCAAAAACCTGCACCTCAAACCCCAATTCGCGCGCGTCCACCTCGGCGTGATAGCCGCGGATCAGCCCGTTTTCCTCAAGCGTGCGCACCCGGCGCAGGCAGGGCGGCGCGGAAATTCCAACGCGTTTGGCCAGCTCCACATTGGTCATGCGGCCATCGGCCTGAAGTTCGGCTAGAATCTTTCTGTCGATTGGATCGAGTCGGGTGGCTGGCATTTCGCACCTGTGGTTTGCATATCGCGTTTCGGCTTTGGCGTTTCTTACAGGCGCGCGTGCAGCTGCGCAACATTGTTTCGCCGTGGCGCAATATACTTTCGTGCATTGGCTCCTGTCAGCGCGTGGCAGGGGGGGCGCTCGACGGGGGGTTTCACTGTGGCGCGGGCGGGTTTATATCGCTGTATAAGGCATTCGATCCATCCCAACCAAAAGAGGCGCGCCATGGCCGAGACCCGCAAAACCAAAGTTCTGATCATCGGCTCTGGCCCTGCGGGATATACCGCCGCCGTCTATGCCAGCCGGGCAATGCTGGACCCAATTCTGGTGCAGGGGATCGAGCCGGGCGGGCAGTTGACCACGACCACAGAGGTGGAAAACTGGCCCGGTGACACGGAAGTGCAGGGCCCGGACCTGATGGTGCGGATGGAGGCCCATGCCAAGGCGATGGGATGCGAAGTGATCGGCGATATCATTTCCTCGGTGGATTTCAGCGCACGCCCCTTCGTGTGCCAATCCGACAGCGGCACCGTTTACGTGGCCGATGCGATCATCCTGTGTACCGGTGCGCGGGCCAAATGGCTTGGCCTGCCATCGGAAGAGAAGTTCAAAGGCTTCGGGGTTTCGGCCTGTGCCACGTGTGACGGGTTTTTCTACCGCGGTCAGGAGATTGTCGTCGTGGGCGGCGGGAACACGGCGGTGGAGGAGGCTTTGTTCCTCACTAATTTCGCGTCCAAGGTCACGCTTGTGCACCGCCGGGATGAGCTTCGTGCGGAGGCGATCCTGATCGACCGTTTGATGAAGAACCCCAAGATCGAACCTTTGTGGTTCCACCAGCTTGATGAGGTGTATGGAGGCGAGAGCCCTCTGGGCGTCGAGGGCGTAAAAGTGAAGCATGTGAAGACGGGCGAGATCACGGATATCTCCGCTAAGGGCGTGTTCATCGCCATCGGCCATGCGCCGGCCAATGAGTTGGTAAAGGACGTGCTGGAGACGCATATGGGCGGCTATGTCGTGACGAAGCCGGACAGCACCGAAACCTCGATCCCGGGCGTGTTCGCGGCCGGTGACCTCACCGATCACAAATATCGTCAGGCGGTGACGTCGGCGGGCATGGGCTGCATGGCGGCTTTGGAAGCGGAACGTTGGCTTGCTGAGCAGGACGCAGATGTGGCCCAAGCGGCGGAATAGAGCGCTCTGCGAGGTTGGTTTTCGAGTATTTTTGCTAAGAAGAAGCCCGGGGGGGCTTGGGCATGCAGGACTGGTATAAAGTTGTCTCTCTTGCACCGGGCGTCTTCGCGATCGGTGAGCCGCGCTACGAGCAGCAGAATTGGTCCTATTTGATTTGTGGGCGCGAGCAGGCACTCCTGTTTGATACGGGTTCATATTTTGGCGAGATGTCGCCGGTGGTTGCAGGTTTGACCGATTTGCCGCTGACCGTGATGCCATCGCATATGCATTACGATCATCTGGGAAATGTTCAGGCATTTGAACGTGTTGTGCTGCCGGATCTTGCCATTTTGCGGGCCTGTGCCGCGGGTGATATCGTCACGCCCAGCGATGATCTTTTTCTTCCGCAGAGTGAGGGGCGGGTGCCGCCCGCCTTTCGTGTGGCCGAATGGCTTGAAATAGGAGCGCAGATTGATCTGGGTGGGCGGCGGCTAGAGCTTTTGCATACGCCCGGCCACTCGCCCGACAGCGTATCGTTGTGGTGGGCGGAGGCGGGGGTGCTTTTCGCAGCCGACTATCTCTATCACGGTCCACTGTTTGCGCAGGTGCCCGGTGCATCGCTCAGCGCCTATCTTGGCACGGCGCGAGATCTGGAGGCGCAATTACCGCCCCGCGCGGTTATTTTTGGTGCCCACGGGGACGCGCATAGCCCCGAGGCCGCGCAGCCGCCGCAGTTGGACACGGCCCATCTGGCGGCGCTGATCACCTGTCTTGAGGATATCCGCGCCACACCGCCCGATATGGCCAATGGTCCGCATGAGCGGCGCGTCAGCGCGCTCAACACGCTGATCACCGGGCCGGATGCGTTACACGGATTCGTCTGAGCGCCAGACGCAGGCCGAACACACCGACACGGGCAAGATAGGATAAATCAAAGCCCCCGTGATTCTCGACCTGAGCCAAGAAGGCGACAGGGCCGCGCCACTTTGTGCCAGAAAAGACACGGTACGGCTTGGAAAAAGGACAGCCAGCGAAACGGGTTCATTCCCAATTTGCGTGCATCTGCGATCCGGTGTGATGATTGAATTGTTTCGCGGCTTCATACAGAGCGTTTCGATGCAGGAAACACGCGGGTGATTGGCAAAATTATGCGAAATCGCGAAAAACCTGAGCGGCTGCTAGACTTTTGCCACAATCAGCGGCTATCCCGCGCCCAAACGGGTGCCAAAACCCCGAACTGAGGCAATTTTTGAGAGTGAATCCTATGAAGATGTCGAGCAACCTCACCCCGATTCCAGAACTTTACGTCAGCTATGACAGCGCGCAGAAGATGAAGCTGGAGGCGGCTGAGCTGGTCAGCCATGACCTAACGCCGCGTCAGATCTGCGATCTTGAGCTTTTGATGAATGGTGGTTTCAACCCTCTCAAAGGGTTCCTGAGCGAAGCGGATTATGACGCCGTGGTTGAGGATATGCGGCTCGCCGATGGCACGCTTTGGCCGATGCCCATCACGCTGGATGTGACTGCGGAATTCGCCGCCGGGCTGGAACTTGGGCAGGACATCGCGCTGCGCGATCAAGAAGGTGTGATCCTGGGCACAATGACAGTCACCGACCGCTGGACGCCCGATAAGGCGCGCGAGGCCGAGAAGGTGTTTGGCGCAGACGATAGCGCGCATCCGGCGGTGAATTATCTGCATAACACTGCCGGAGAGGTCTATCTTGGCGGTCCGGTGACCGGCATCCAACAGCCGGTGCATTACGATTTCCGCGCCCGCCGCGACACTCCAAACGAGCTGCGGGCCTATTTCCGCAAGCTGGGCTGGCGCAAAGTCGTGGCGTTTCAGACCCGCAACCCGCTGCACCGCGCGCATCAGGAACTGACCTTCCGTGCGGCCAAGGAGGCGCAAGCCAACCTGCTGATCCATCCGGTCGTTGGCATGACGAAGCCTGGCGATGTGGACCATTTCACGCGCGTGCGCTGCTACGAGGCAGTGCTGGACAAATACCCCGGCTCGACCACGGCGATGTCGCTTCTGAATCTCGCGATGCGCATGGCGGGACCGCGTGAGGCGGTCTGGCACGGCCTGATCCGCGCCAATCACGGCTGCACGCATTTCATTGTGGGGCGTGACCATGCAGGCCCCGGCAAGAACTCCGCTGGGGAGGATTTCTATGGGCCTTATGATGCGCAGGAGATGTTCCGCAAATACAAAGACGAGATCGGCGTCGAGATGCTGGATTTCAAACACATGGTCTATGTGCAGGAGCGCGCGCAATACGAGCCGATGGACGAGATTGCTGACAAGGATGACGTGACGATCCTGAACATCTCCGGGACCGAGCTGCGCCGCCGTTTGCAAGAGGGACTTGAGATCCCTGAGTGGTTCTCGTTTCCGGAGGTGGTGACCGAGCTGCGTAAGACGCGGCCCCCGCGCGCTCAGCAGGGTTTTACTGTGTTCTTCACGGGCTTCTCCGGCTCGGGCAAATCGACCATCGCCAACGCGCTTATGGTCAAGCTGATGGAGATGGGCGGGCGTCCTGTGACGCTTCTGGACGGCGACATTGTGCGCAAGAACCTCAGCTCCGAGCTTGGGTTTTCCAAGGAGCACCGTGATCTCAACATTCGCCGCATCGGTTATGTGGCCTCTGAGATCACTAAAAACGGTGGTATTGCGATCTGCGCGCCGATCGCCCCCTACGCCACCACGCGTCGCGCCGTGCGCGAGGATGTGGAGGCGTTTGGCGCTTTCGTGGAGGTGCATGTCGCCACCACGATCGAGGAATGTGAACGGCGCGATCGCAAAGGTCTCTACAAACTGGCCCGTGCGGGCAAGATCAAGGAATTTACCGGTATTTCAGATCCTTATGATGTGCCGGAAAACCCAGAGCTGAGCGTTGAGACTGAGAATGTCGAGGTGGATAACTGCGCGCATCAGGTGATCCTGAAGCTGGAGCAGATGGGCCTTATCGCGGGCTGATCCACATGTGAGACCGCACATATCCCTGCGCTGAAGACGTCTTGGCGCGGGGATATCCCTCATCACCACCCCTCAAGTTTTACGCAGTTTCCAGTGCGTCTTAACCAGACCTTTTGAGGTTCTGGCAAATACCTGTCAGCAAACCACACGCGTTTGGGGATGGGATATGAGTTTGCAAAGCTGGAGCGCGCCAAGCCCTGCCCATGCGTCGGGCGGAGGCGATCGCGGAGACCCGAATGTGGCCGTGTTCGACGATGGGAGTTTCGTCGTCGTGTTCCAATCGGATGACGGGGCAGGTACGCAGCGGATCATCGCGCAGCGTTTCGATGCGCTTGGCGATATGGTGGGTGCGGCCGTCACCGTGGCCGAGGGCACTGGCGGAGTCACTTTGGCCATGCCCGATGTGGCCGTTCTGACAGGTTTCCCCGGGCAGTTCGTCGTCTCTTATGCGCTGAGCGCGCCCAATGCGACGCTCACCGAGGCCTGGCTGAGCTTTGTCGATGCATCCGGCGCGACGCAGCAGAGCATCATCTCGTCGGTTATGTCGCCGATCCCGGCAGGCGCGCAGCTGGGTCTGGCGGTGCAGGGTAATACGGTCCAGCATGCCTTCACCGCCATTGCGGGCGGGGACCGCGACATCACACTCAGCACGTATGAGTGGAACGGCTTTGGCATATCGGGGGACGCCACCCGCACCCTCAATAGCGCCTCCACCCTCAATCAGACGAATCCCAGCATCGCCTTAGGTCCGGGTGGTGACGGTATCGTGGTGTTTCAGCAGGGCAGCGATCTGGAGTTTCGCCGTATTGACGCGCTGGGTGATCCCATTGGCGTGGATCAGGTGATTTCCAACACATGGGTGGCCGAGCCTGGCGCACAGGTGATCACGCTGAACAATGGTAACTACCTTGTGACCTATACCAAGGAGGCGGGGGGGCCGCCGTCGGATGGGATGGATATCTATGGCCGGATTATTGCGCCGGATGGAAGCTTTGTGACGGCAGAGGTGCTGCTGAACACGCAGGTCGTGGGCGAGCAGAGCAACGCTTTTGCCGTGGCCCTGTCGGGTGGTGGGTTTGTTGGGTTCCATTATGACGCAGCGCTTGGCGCCTATATGGGCCAGGTTTTCGATGCGCTCGCGAGCCCTCAGGGAGCCACCTACACGTTGGTTGGCGGGGCTGCACCCGGCGCGTTTCTCGCTTCGGCTGAGGCGCTGAGCGACGGCCGTATCGTGGTCGCGTGGGAGCAAGCTGCGGGCGATGTGGTGGTGCAAATCCTTGATCCGCGCGGCGGCAGTGTGACCGGGACGGCGGCTGCGGACACGCTTTTTGGCGGTCGTGGCGCGGATGATATCAGTGGGCTTGACGGCAATGACACGGTGTGGGCCGGGGAGGGCAATGACACGATTTCTGGTGGCGCGGGGCGGGATATGCTCATAGGCGGCGCAGGTGATGATCTTTTGATGGCGGATGGGGATGGTGATCTGCTCAGCGGCGGAGAGGGGTTTGACCGGGTGGATTTCTCGGGGTTTGGTGCGGCGCTCTGGGCTGATCTGGCCGCTGGTGGTGCCACGCAGAATGTATGGTCGCGCATGATCGCAGGTCCCAATGCAGGTCAATGGCAGCGTATCGCCGAGATGGACGGTGTTGAGGCGATCATCGGCACGAATTTCGCCGATCAGATCTATGGCGATGTGGACACCGATTATTTCATGATGGCCCTGGATGGTGCCGCGCATGGCATGGACTTTTTCGACGGGCGTGGTGGTGAGGATTGGGCCGATTTCTCACTGTTCGATAGTGCGATTTGTGTCGACCTCACCCTGAGCGCAAAGGAGGTTTGGACCCGCGATGGTCCCACCGTTTCAAGCGGCGCGTGGCGCGAAATCATGGATGTCGTGGGTGTCGAAAACGTTTTCGGCACCGCGGGTGCGGATTACTTCGCCGGAGATGCGCAGAACAACACGTTCGGCTATGTGGGGGGGCAGTGGCCCCTGGCACGGTTGATATCATCAACGGACGCGGCGGCACGGATACTGCGGATTTCTCTCGGTTTGATGCGGCGATCTGGGTCGATATGGCCTTTTCGGGCTCTGCGGTTTGGACACGCGACGGCGACGATGTGCTGAGCGGGGCGTGGCGCGCACTTGCGAACCTGCAAGAGGTCGAAAATGTAATCGGCACGTCCAGTATTGATCAGTTCTACGGCAATGCGTCGGATAACAGCTTCAGTTACGTGGGCGACCTAACCCCCATGCCAGCGCAGACTCCGCTTGAGATTATGGATGGGCACGCTGGCATGGATACGGCTGATTTTTCGCTCTTTGGCGCAGCGATTTGGGTCAGTTTTGAGCTGACCGATGCCGAGGTCTGGACGCGGCTTGGCCCCACGCTGGGGTCAGGGACTTGGGCAGATATCGTAGACTTGGTGTCTATCGAGACGGTTGTGGGCACGAATTTTGATGATCAGTTTATAGGCGATGGTGCGGATAACACTTTTTTCGGTGGGCTGGGCAACGACATCCTGCGCGGCGGTGGCGGGCGGGACAGTCTCTTTGGCGGCGCGGGCGATGACCGGCTGATCGGTGAGGGGAATCTCGATCTGTTGAGCGGGGGCACCGGGTCGGATACGGTAGATTACAGTGGTTTTGAGGCGGCGGTCTGGGTTGATCTGAGCGGGGCGGGTTTTGAGGTCTGGACGCGCGATCAAGCGGATTTAACCTTTGGCACATGGCGTGCCATCGCCGAGGTGGAGCAGGTAGAGAACCTTCTTGGCACCATGTTCAATGACCGGCTGAAGGGGGATGGGGCTGATAATACTCTGGTGGGCGGTGCCGGCGATGATTTGCTGATCGGGGGGCTCGGTGCCGATACGTTTGTGTTCCTGCCCGGTGGCGGTGCTGATGTGATCGCCGATTTTCACAGTGGCGTTGATACGGTGCTGTTGGCCCAAACGGGTCTTGAATGGGGTGATCTTGGCATGGTTCAGAGCGGCTTGGACGCTGTAATCACTTACGGCGCGCCCGGCGATCAGATTGCGCTGAGTGGGGTGCAGCTTGTGGATCTGACGGAGGCTGATTTCGTGTTCCTCTGAGGCTCTATGCCTTTGCGGGCTCCACGGGCAAAGCGTGAGCGGCTATATTCAAGATCGCGTCAGCGGCGCGGGCGGTGCCGGGATCGGCTTTCATGGTGCGTGATATGGGCTCCAGACGTTCGCGTAGGCCCCTGTCTTGCACCAAATTCATTACCGTCCTGCACAAATCTTCGTCGCGCCAATCTGCGCGGTGCATGTGCTCGCCTGTGCCCGTTTGCACCGCGCGGCGTGCGTTGTCGTGACCGTCCCAGCAATAGGGCATCACCAACGACGGGATGCCATGATAGAGCGCCTCACAATAGCTGTTATTGCCACCGTGATGGATGAAAAGGGCGGCTTGGGCGACGATGGACGGCTGTGGAAACCAACTGCCCAGATAAACATTGTCGGGCACGGCAGCATAAGCCTCCAGATGATCGCCGACATTGACGAAAAACCGCGCGGGCAGATCGGAGAAGGCCGCGATCATGCGCGAGATGAGGCCTGTATCGATGGCCCCGAGGCTGCCGAAGCTGAGATAGATGAGTGGGCCTTCGTTGCGTGGCAGGGAAGGCACGTCGAAATGCGCCTCGTCGCGCACGCAGCCCTCCAGAAAGACGAAGCGGTCCTTGGGCAGCTGTGCGGTACGATCATGCCGAATAGCGCTGGGCGCAAGCAGCAGGTTCAAATTTGGGGACGGCTCCAGAAACTGCCCTTGGGGGAGGGGCGGGAGGCCCCGCGCTGTGCGAAAGTGGTTGTAGCGCGCATGGGGAGCCGCGCAGGTTTGAAGCGCTGCCGCCTCGAAGGCGGCCCTTTCCGGATCATCTGCGGCCAGCCCGGAGAGATAAGGAGGCACATTCGCGTCTGGCAGCTCCGTCTCGGCACAAGAGATGACGCGCACCCATGGCACGCCCGTGGATGCGATGGCCGGGAACATGATGACATTGTCGAGCACAATAACGTTGGGCCTGATCCGCGCCAGCAGTGTGGTCAGCCCCGCCTCGGCATCAATCGCCGTGTCGACGATCGCTTCCCATGTGGGGGCCACATAGCGCGGCAATTGCTCCAGTGGGGAGAGGTTGAAATCGTCAAGGTGATTGCGCAGAAAGGACTGCCAGTACTCTGCGGCCTGCACTTCGGTGGCGGCGGTCGGCAGGTGATACTCCTTGAAGCCATATTCCGCGAAGACCCCGGTGAACCCCGCGTGGCAGATGAAGACTGGCACGGCGCCCTTGCGGCGCAGCTCCTGCGCGATGCCGACGCAGTTGAGAGCGGCACCAAAGCTCGCTTCGGGAAAGAAGGCGATGACGGGGGCTGGGCTCATGCCATACCTCCACCGCGTTGTGGTGGCAGCCCGCGATTGGCCGCTTTGGGACGCCGAATTTGGGCGCGGCGCAGGTGTAGGACCATCTGATCGGCGGCCAGATCAAGTTCGCTGCGTTCAAGGCTGTCGAGGATGCCGAGATGATCATCCAGTGCCTGACGCATCCGGAAATCGGGCAGCGCCTGATCGGTTTGGGTGGCGCTGCGCAGCTTTTGATGCGCCAGCAGTGCTGCGCGCAAAAACCGGTTGCCTGCGCTATCGGCGATCATGGTGTGAAAATCGCAATCAAGCCTGTGAAACGCCGTTGGCCCAATGCGCCCCTCTGGCCGTGTGCCAAGCTCCGCCATCTGGTCCCGCATCAGCCTTGCCCGCTGCCCGTCGAGGGCAAAACCGGGAGCCAGGATCGCCTGCGGCTCCAGCGCCAGACGAAAGGCGATGCCTTCACTTTGGGCGTTGGGCGTGTCGAGCATTGGTTGAAACGCCCATGCGCGGCCGGGGAGCTGGGTGACGATTCCGTCTGATGAGAGTATTTTTAACGCTATTAATACTGCCGACCGTGGGGCGTCATAGCGCCGGACCAGGGCGCTGACCGACTGCACATCTGAAATCCGGCGCTCAGCGCGGTCCTTGAGGATGCGCGCGGCAAGCGTGTCTTCCACCTCTTCCAATGCGGCGCCGCCGCCCGGGAGGCCTTCGCTGGGATCCACCCGCAGAAAGAACCCGCGCTCCTCCTGGCGTGTCGCAATATCGTTCTCTTCGAGTATCTTGAGGGCGGATCGAATCGGCGTGCGCGATACGCCACAGGCCTGTGACAGCACCTGTTCGGGCAGATGGTCGCCGTTACGTAACCCGCGCTCCAGCGCGACCTCGACAATCCGGCGTGCCAGCGTCACGTGATTCTGCCGTGTATTTCCGCGCAGCCGCGCCATGCAAATGCCTCCGGAATATGCCGCGTCCAAAAGTGCGGCCAAAAAGAACATCAAAAACAAATTGAAGTTTTTTTTGCATCAACAATACTGATCTTACAGCGACGAAAGAGTCGCGCAAGATCAAAGCAAGCGGACCCTGATGCGGGGTGCCGCATCGCACAACACGGGAGACCATCCTTATGACGTCACACAGTGCAGCTGCCCGCGCCCTTGGCGCAGCGCTCGTTCTCACCGGGACACCCGCGCTCGCGCAGGATCTCGTCATCTCAAACTGGGATGGCTACATGGCACCCGACGCCATCGATAATTTCAACGCCCAATCCGGCGCCTCGGCTGAGCTGGTTCTGCACGGCACCAACGAGGAGATCATGGGCAAGCTGATCGCGTCCAATGGTGTGGGCTATGACGTTGTCTTCGTCTCCTCGCCCTTCGCCGAAGTGCTGAACAATCTTGGCCTCGCCGAAACGCTCGACCCGGCCAAGCTGCCCAATATGGCCAATCTCTATGCCGAGGCGATGCAGCTTCCGCATGACCCCGGCAACAGCTTCTCTGTCCCCTACGCTTGGGGCACAACGGGGCTCTGCTATCGCTCTGATCTCGTTGACAGCCCGTCTTCATGGAATGACCTTCTGAAGCCGTCCGAGGATGTGGCCGGGAAGACCACGATGCTTGCCACCGACCGCTGGCTTCTGGCGGCCGGGCAACTTGCCTTGGGATATTCGGTGAATGAGACGGATGCGGATAAGATGGCCGAGGTGCGTGACCTGCTGATCGACGCCAAGGGCACACTTCTGGCTTATGATGATACCACGTTCTATGCCAAGTTGGTGTCTGGTGAGGCCGAGCTTGTCCAAGCCTGGGACGGCTGGTGCAACTACGGCATCGCCGAGAACGCAGACATCAAATACATGATCCCGCCCGAGGGGTCTGACCTTTGGGTGGATACGATGGTGATCCTGAACGCGTCGGAGAACAAAGATGCGGCCTATGCTTTCGTGAACTATGTGCTGGACGCTGAAAACCATCGCTGGGCGGCGGAGAACATCCTTTACAAAGTGCCCAACGAGGCCGCGATGGCCGGGATTGGAGAAGATCTGATCGCCTCTTTCCCCAACATGGGCATGGCCCCTGCGGACATGTTGAAATTTGAGCAGCTTCGCGATGTCGGCGCGGCGCAGCGGGATTATTCCCGCCTCGTCTCCGAGATCAAAGCGGCCAACTGAAACGACCCTGAGTGACTTGCCCCCGGCGCTCTCCCTGCCAGGGGCTTTTTCTTGGTCTAAATATCCAAATGCACTGGTCCCTCCGCGCGCATGACCCCTGATCGTAAACCGCTTTTGTTGATGACCCCGGCGCTCTTGTGGCTGACCGGGCTGATGGTCATTCCTTGCGGCTTGATCCTTGTGCTCGCCTTCTTCCGGCGCGGGATTTACGGCGGCATCGAGTATACATGGACGCTTGAGAATATCGCGCTGGTGTTCGATCCGCTCTACGCGCAGATCTTTCTCAAATCCGCGGGCATTGCCGGGCTTGCGGCGGGCATCGCCGTGGTGCTGGGCTACGCCGCCGCCTATGCGATTGCCGCTATGCCGCGGCGGCACCAGCCGATGCTTCTCTTCTTTGCGGTGCTGCCGTTCTGGTCCAACTATCTGGTGCGAACCTATGCGTGGATTGTGCTTTTGAACCGTGAGGGGCTTATCGTGAACCTCGCCCGTTGGGTGGGGTATAAAGGCGAGTTGCCCCAGATGCTCTATACCGAGAGCGCTGTGGTGGTTGGTCTCGTCTACAATTACCTGCCCTTCGTGATCCTCAGTTGTTATGCGCCCCTCTCGCGCCTGAACCCCGAGGTCCGGGAAGCGTCCCGCGATCTTGGCGCGTCCGGCTGGACCACGTTCCGGCGTGTGACCTTGCCCATGACCGTGCCGGGGATCGCCGTGGGCTTTGTCTTCGTGTTCGTTCTGTCGATCGGGAATTTCGTGACGCCCGCGCTACTGGGTGGCGGGCAGTTTCAGATGATCGGCAACCTTGTCTATGCTCAGTTCCTGACGGCCAATGACTGGCCCTTTGGCGCGGCTCTCTCGATGGTGCTCATTGCAATCATGCTTGGTCTCTTGATGGTGCAGGCCATGGTGGCCGAGCGCGCTTCGGGCGGGGGCATGGGCCGTGGTTGAGCGGGGCACCTTCCGGTTGATGCTGCTCATTCTTGGCGTGGTCTTTGCCTTTCTCTACGTGCCGATTTCGGTGTTGGTCGGGTTGTCGTTCAATGAGGGGGGCCTGCCCACAGCCTGGACGGGGTTTTCCACCAAATGGTATGGCGCGCTTTGGGAGAACAGCGATATCCTGCGGGCGGCGGGCAACACGCTTTTCGTCGCGCTCATCTCAACGGTTCTGGCCACTATCCTCGGCACGCTTCTGGCTGTGGGGGTGGAGCTGCGCCGCCGCAACGGCAAGTGGCTGGAGACGGTGATCTTCGCGCCGATGATTATTCCCGACATCGTGCTGGCGATTGCATTGCTCAGCTTTTTCTCGCTTCTGGGTGTCCAGATGGGGCTGCACACGATCATCATGGCGCATGTGGTCTTCAACCTCGCTTTTGTCTGCGCCGTTGTGCGTGCGCGGCTTAAAGGGTTTGATTGGTCCATTGTGGAGGCCTCTGTCGATCTGGGGGCGAGCATGGCCACGACCCTGCGCCGGGTGATTCTGCCGGTGCTGGCGCCTGCAATCATGGCGGGCGCTCTTTTGGCCTTCACCCTGTCTGTGGATGAGTTCATCATTGCCTTCTTCACCGCCGGCGCAGGGCGCGCATCCATCACGCTGCCGATGCAGATTTTCGCGATGATCCGCTTTGGTGTAACGCCCGAGATCAACGCGCTGGCCACGCTTGTTATGGCTGTGTCGGTCGTGGCACTGGCGCTGTCGCAGCGGCTCAACAAAGGGGGGCTTCCGGGGCAATGAATGTGCTTTTGTCCATGCACAATGTGGCCAAGCGCTTTGGTGATGTGCGTGCCGTTGAGGACGTGAGCCTTGATATTTATGAGAATGAGTTCTTCGCTCTGCTCGGCGCTTCTGGCTCTGGCAAGACCACGCTTTTGCGGATGCTCGCCGGGTTCGAGGGGTTGAGCGCGGGTGATATCCTGCTGGAGGGCCGCTCGATTGCCGCCATGCCGCCGGACAAGCGCCCGGTGAACCTCATGTTCCAATCCTACGCGCTTTTCCCGCATATGAGTGTTGTGCAGAATATCGCTTACGGGCTTGAGATGGACGGTCTGCCCAAGGCGCAGGTGAAGGCGCGGGTGGCGGAAATCCTGGAGGTGATCCAGCTCAGCCATCTTGCAGCGCGCAAGCCTGCACAGCTCTCGGGCGGGCAGCAGCAGCGCGTGGCGCTGGCTCGTGCGCTGGTGAAACGGCCCAAGGTTCTCTTGTTGGATGAGCCGCTTGGCGCGCTGGATAAAAAGCTGCGGAGCGAGATGCAGTTGGAATTGAAGCGGCTGCAAGCGGAGTTTGGTATCACTTTCATCATGGTCACGCATGACCAGGAGGAGGCGCTTGTCATGGCCGATCGCGTGGCGATCATGCAGGACGGTGGCCTCTTGCAGGTCGGCACGCCTGAGGAAATCTATGAGCACCCCGCCAGCCGCTTTGCCGCCGGGTTCATTGGTGTGATGAACTTCCTGCCCGTGGTGATCGAGAAAGGCGCGGTGATGGCGCGGGGCACCAGGATCGCCGCCAAACATACGGCAGCGGATGGTTCTGCCATGGCCGCGATACGCCCCGAGCGGTTGCATGTGAACGGGTCGGGCGAGAATGCCTTGAGCGGCGAGATTGCCGAGATCGCGTATCATGGGCTGGACCTGCTGCTGCATGTCCAGACGGGCCTGAGCGATGCGCCCGTGATCGCGCGCATGACTGCCGATCAGGCAGAGACACTGCGCCCGCAAAAAGGCGCCGACATAACCCTCACCTGGGCCGCGAAGCATACGCGGATTTTCCCCGATTAACCCGACCTGAAAAGGAGAGACCTCATGACCCCCAAAACATTCGCGTTCTTCCCCGAGGCCGCTTTTGGCCCGGCGCTCAACTCTGTCGGCATCGCGCAGGCGATCACCAAGATGGGGCATAGGGCCGTTTTCCTGTCGGATCCGGGCTTTGTCGAGATCTACGAAGGCTACGGGTTTGAGGCGCATCCCGTGGCCCTGTCGGAACCAATGCCGCCCGAGGAAATGGCGAAGTTCTGGGAGGATTTCATCAACGGCCATATCCCCAATTTCGCAAAGGCCCCCATCGATCAGATCGATAACTACGTCAAGGAGTGCTGGGAGGCGATCGTGGACAGCGCCAAATGGGCGCAGAAGGATTTGCCGGCCGTTTTGGACAAGATCAAACCCGACGTGATCGCCGTGGATAACGTGATCCTCTTTCCGGCGATCAAGCAATATGGCGTGCCATGGGTGCGCATCATCAGCTGTTCCGAGAATGAGATCGAGGACCCCGCGATCCCTCCGCACCTCTCGGGGATGAGCGAGACGGATACCGAGGGCCACGCGGCCTTCCGCGCCAGGTTCGAGGAGGTGATCGCGCCCATCCACGCTGATTTCAACACCTTCCTCGGGGAAAACAACGAGGCCCCCTACAAACTGGGCGAGTTCTTCGAGGCCTCCCCGCATCTCAATCTGATGCTCTACCCCGAGCCGCTGACCTATACCCGCGAGCATCCTCTGGACCCCGATCAGTTCCAATATCTGGAAGGTTGTGTGCGCACGGATGAGCCCTATGAGGTGCCCGAGTTCAAGGCCAATAACGACGGCCCGCTGCTCTATATCTCCTTCGGCAGCCTTGGGGCGGGTGACACGGATCTGCTCAAGCGGCTGATCGCCCTTATGGGCAAATCGCGCTACCGCGCGCTGGTGAATGTGGGCGATTACATGGACGCCTATGACGACATCCCTGACAACGTGATCATTCAGAGCTGGTATCCCCAGCCTTCTGTCATTCCGCAGGTTGATGCGGTGATCCATCACGGTGGCAACAACTCGTTTACCGAGTGTCTCTATTTCGGCAAGCCCGCGATCATCATGCCGTATGTCTGGGACGGGCATGACAACGCGATGCGCGTGCAGGAGACGGGCTATGGCTTTCGCTCGGACCGGTATGAATGGACGCCGGAGGAGCTGATTGCGAAGATCGAGACGTGCCTCACGGATGACCGGATGCAGGCGCGGCTGGATAAAATCTCGCTTCACATGCAGGGCAGCGATGGTCCGGGTAAGGCCGCGCGTCTCTTGGCGGGGCTGGTGGAATGACCGATCTCACTTCCTCCGCGCCGCACATCCATGGCGCGACCACCTATGATGACCTTGTGGATTGGGGCGTGCAGCCGGATGCCTTGGCGGGAGCGTCACACTCGACCGGGCGGCTTCTGCACAAGGGCCCGGGCAATATCCCCGAAACAGGCATCTGGGATTGCACGCCCGGTCGCTGGCGGCTCAGCCTGCCGCGCGACGAGTTTTGCCATTTCGTGAGCGGGCGGGCCACTTACCGCTCGGACGACGGAGAGGTGATTGAGGTCACCCCCGGGACCTGCGTTCTCTTCCCCGAAGGATGGTCCGGCGAGGCCGAAGTTCATGAGACCATCCGCAACATTTATATGCTGAGCTGAGGACATTTTATGAAAACCCCCGTTATGAAAAGCCCGCTTGAGATCACAGATGTGGTCGATTGGGGCACGATCCCGACAATGATCGAAGGCACCAGCCATGTGTCTGGCCGCGTCCTGCACAAGGGCCCTGATGGGCAATCGGAATGTGGTCTGTGGATCTGCACGCCGGGCAAATGGGACTGCCATGTCACCAGTGATGAGTTTTGCCATTTCCTCGAAGGCCGCTGCACCTATGTCCACGAGAGCGGCGATGTGATCGAGATCACGCCCGACACGGCTGCGTTTTTCCCGAAAGACTGGAAGGGCGTGTGCACCGTGCACGCCACGATCAAGAAGGTTTACATGATCCGCTGACGCGGTGCGAAAGGAGCCTGCCATGGCCGCCCCCCTGACCCCCCGCTTTTACGTCACACCCGGCTTTCACCCAAGTGCGGGCGCGGGCCGCGATGTGATTGATCCCGCCACTCTAGAGGTGGTCGGCCAGCGCGCAGATGTGACGGAGCCAGAACTCGCCACGGCTCTCGGGGCGGTGGGCCGCGCGCAAAAGGCATGGGCGCAGGTGGATGCGAAAAGCCGTGCGGCCATGCTGCATGCTTTGGCGGGCCGGATCGAGACGGCGGATCATACGGACTGCGCGATCCTGATGAGCCGCGAGATGGGCAAACCCTACCCCGAGGCCATCGGGGAGTTGGCCAATTGCGCGCCGATCTTTCGGTATTATGCCGAAATGGCCCGTGACGAGGCCGGCAAACTTGCCGGGACCACGCAAGCCGGATCGCTGCAATTCGCCAAATATGAGCCGCTGGGCGTCTCCGTGCATATCATGCCGTTCAACTTTCCGATCTTGCTGATGTGCTGGACCGTGGCTGCGGCGCTGGCGGCGGGCAATGGATGCGTGGTAAAACCTGCCGAGGCAACGACGCTTTCGACGCTGGAGTTCATGAAGGTCTTCGACGGGTTGCCTGAGGGACTCGTGGCCTGCCTGCCGGGTGGCGCAGATCTGGGAGCCGCTTTGGTCGCGAGCGAGGCGACCCATGCTGTCGCCTTCACCGGCTCTGTCAATGCGGCGCAGAATGTGGCTGCTGAGGCCGCGCGCCGGATGAAGCCCGCCGTGATCGAGGCGGGCGGATCGGACCCGATGATTATCTCCGCCCATGCGCCTATCGACGTGGCCGCCGCCGGGGCCGTGACGGGCGCGTTTCACATGAGCGGGCAGGTCTGCACCTCAACCGAGCGGATGTTTGTGGTCGAAGAGGTGCACGACGCCTTCGTCGAAGCTTTTGCTGCCGAGACGAGGCGCCTGCGCATCGGCAATGGGTTGGAGCGATCAGAGATCGGGCCTTTGGTGAGCGAGGCGGGCCGCCAGAAGGTCGAGCGCCTTGTGGCTGACGCGGTGGCCAAGGGGGCTACCGTGGTGTGCGGCGGGTGCATTCCCGAGGATCAGCCCGTAGGCTGGTTCTACACGCCCACAATTCTCACTGACTGCACCCCTGATATGGCTTTGATGCAGGAGGAATGTTTCGGGCCCGTTGTGGCCATCATGAAGGTGCGCGACTTTGACACGGCCATCTTGGAGGCCAATGCGTCTAGGTTCGGTCTCGGTGCGTGCGTCTTCACGACGTCGCTGGAGGAGGCGCATGAGGCCCACGCGCGCCTTGAGGCGGGTATGGTGTGGATCAACAATCCCCTCATCGACAATGACGCGCTGCCCTTTGGAGGCTGGAAAGCCTCCGGTTTGGGCCGAGAATTGGGGCGGCAGGGGCTCGATGCCTTTCGCCGCTCGAAAATGGTGATACTTGATCACAAACCCGTTCGGCAGGATTGGTGGTATCCATATCCCGACGATTGGTTCCTCGGCTCGGGGGGCCGCAAGCTGAGTTGAAGGAGACTGCCATGACTGCGCCATTTTCCATTGCGATCCCCGGCAAGCCCTATGAGGGCGCCAGCCCCGATCCCTATTGGTTCAGCACCATTGCGCCCCGCGCGGCAGATGCGGCATTGGCGACGGATATCACATGTGATCTGGCGATCATCGGCGGTGGCTTCACGGGGCTTTGGAGCGCTTTGAAAGCGCGCGAGCGGATGCCTGATGCGCGGATCGTGGTCCTTGAGGGGGGGCGCTGCGGCGGTGAGGCGTCAGGGCGCAATGGCGGATTTTGCGCGCCGTCGATCAGCCACGGGATTTCCAATGCGATGGAACGGTATCCGCGCGAGGCGGATCGTCTGATCCGGTTGGGCGTGGAGAATGTGGAAGCATTGGAGGCCGATCTGGAGCGTTACGAGATCGACGCGGAGTTCCAGCGTGCGGGCAAGCTCAATGTGGCGGCCACCCCGTGGCAGGTCCAAGGGCTGCGCAGCATGGCCGAGGGTTTTGCCGCGCATGGCTTGCCAAGTGCGTTTCTTGAGGGAGATGCGCTGCGCGCAAAGCTCGACAGCCCGGTTTATTCGGCGGGTGTGTTCGATCCGACCTATGCGCTGGTCAATCCCTCGAAGCTGGTTGAGGGGCTGCGCGCCGCCTGCCTTGCACGCGGCGTCGAGATTCATGAAGGCACGCGCGTGACGGCTCTGAAAAAGACCAAAACTGTGCTGCGCCTCACCACACCCGGCGGTATGGTCACCACCGCCCGCGCCATCATGGCGACCAACGCCGCCGAGCCACTTCTGAAGCGGTTTCGAACCGCCATCATCCCGATCTTCGATTATTCACTGGTCACTCAACCGCTGAGTGCAGCGCAGCTGGCCAGCATTGGCTGGACCGGCCCGCATGGCATTGCCGATAGCGGGAACCAGTTTCACTATCTGCGCAAGACCGCCGACAACCGTATTCTCTGGGCGGGTTATGACGCGATCTATCACAAGGGCAGCGGGCGCGACGCGGAGATGTATCACCGGGAGGAGAGCTTTGATCGCCTCGCCGCGCAATTCGCGCAAGCCTTCCCGAGCCTTGCGGATGTCCGGTTTGATTATGCGTGGGGCGGGATCATCGACACATCTGCGCGGATCACGTTTTTCACGGGCACGGCGCTGGGTGGGCGGCTGGCCTATGCACTGGGCTTTACCGGGCAGGGCGTGTCAGCCACACGTTTCGCGGCGGGTGCGATGCTCGATCAACTGGAGGGCAAGAAGACCGAGGCGTCGGAGCTTTCCATGCACCGCCGTTTCCCTGTGCCTTTTCCGCCAGAACCCTTGCGCAGCATTGCTGTGCGAATGGCGCAGAAGGGCCTCGCCCATGAGGATCGCACCGGACAGCGGCCCCTCATGCTGCGTGTCCTTGACCGGTTCGGTGTGGGCTTTGATTCTTGACGCAACCCTCGTCGCGCAGAACCAGCACGGACGTCGTGGCGTGGCGCACGACCCGCGCGGCGTTGGAGCCGGGCAGGTAATCGGTGAAGCCGGGCCGATGCGCGCCGATCAAAATGAGATCCACATCAAGCAAGCGTGACAGCGAAATCACCTGGTCATATGTCGTGCCACTTAGCGCATGGGTCTGCGCCTCACGGTCAGCCCGCTGAGCTTGGCGGTGTTGAAATCTCGCGCGGAGACACACAAGCGTGCATCCTTGCCCGTGGGCAATGTGCGCAGCGTGGCCAGCGCCTCGATCGCGGCGGGGCCGGTGTAGAACGTGTAGCGGTCCCGCACCGGCCCCGCCAGAAGCCGGACCTGAAGGGGGTGAAAACCGCGAAGAGAATCACGACAATCTCGCTTTGGCGGCACTTGGCTATGAAATAGCCTTCGGTGGCGGCAGCAAACGCTCATATGACTATGAGTGGTATGACGAAGACGAATATCGCCTTCAGGAAACCCACATCAATCAGCAAAAGAGCGGTTTGGTGGGTGATCTGCGGGGTAGGGTCATCTTCGCGCGGCTTTTGCGAGGCTCGGGCTCGGGTCTTGGCCGCGCCGCTTGCAGCACAAAGGAAAAACCAAGACGCGCGCAAAAGCGCCCTTCAAATTCTGGCGTTGCCCATCAGGCCTATATGATCGAGACATGCAGTATGACATCCGTCTTGCGTGACACTTCGGCAGATGCCCTCACGCGTGCGCCGGACCCGGGTGGCGTCTCTGCTGTGGGGCTTTGGGCAGATGGGTCTGGGGTGGAGGCCATAGTGCTGTGATGCACGAAATTGCGCGGTGTCGAGACGCGGGATCTGATGGATCAAAAGCTCGGAAAACCCGTGATCGGAACGAATCGTGCAATGATGTATGTGAGGCTTCTGCGCTGGAGATTGGCGAGCGGGTTATGGGCCTTGGCACCTAGCCTGAGCGGCCTCGGTGATATGTTGCGAGCGTTTGCCAGCAGGCGTGGCGCATCACTGGCGATAAGGTGAGAGGCTGGACAACGACCCAAGCGAGGCTCGTTACGGCTGCTTCCTTCCGGATCTGACCGGGTTGGCGAGGTGCCTGCCCGCGCCAACCTCTCGAGGGGTTACATAGGCGGGGTGGGCGCGTTTGGCAAGGGCTGCGCGCGGCACTAGAGCGGGATGCGCAGGCCTATGAACCCCGAGGGCGAAAGGCCCAGATCCTGCCCTCCGACCGAGGCGATATCGTCCGGATAAGCGCGCAGACCCGGGCCAGTGCAATGCAGCACACTCGTGCCGGGTTGCGGGGTGAAGCGCCAGGTGGGCGGGTCGTACGCGCCCTCAAGCAATGGCGTGAGATCGCCGCAATCACTTAGATAATTTACGATTTCGTCGCGCATGAGCGTGCTGCCCTGATAGGCGACCGCGCCGCGATCGGGTTTTGGAAAGGCGCCGCCGCCGAAGGCGCGGTAGCTGTTGGTGGCAAGGAGGAACGGCGCGTTGGGATCCAGCGGGCGGCCCTTGTAGAGCAGGTTGTGGATGCGGGTGTGGTCGGCGCCCAGCAATTTGCCCAGCCGGTCGTATCGGGCGGGTTGGGTCAGGTCGATCTCATAGGTCAGACCTTCGATTACATCGAAATCATGCCCTGGGATATCGGGGTCGTGCAGAGCGGCGTCCTGCGCACCGGGCGTGATCTGGGCGAAGCAAATGACCGAGCGTTCGAGCCAATCATGCAGGTCCGCGCCTGTGACGCGCAGTGCGCACAGCTTGTTGGGGAAGATATAGAGGTTTGCTACATGGCGCAGGGCGATGGGACCTGCAGGGATGTCGAAGTAATTGTCGGCGCCGCCGCGTCCCCCGGTTTTGAATGATGGCGTGGCCGACAAAAGCGGCAGGTCCGCATCGACTGTGCCGCGCAGGGCACGGGCCGCGACCTGATGTTGAATACGGTTGATGAGGCGCACCGCCGGGTCTGGTCGCACCAACGCGAGATAGCTGTGTAGCGCGATTGGCGTATGGCCAATGGGCGCGCTGACCAATTGGCGGGTCACTTTGTGTGCTGGGGCCACCGCGCGTAGCATCTCGGCATCCGGCGCGGTGGGGGCCGTGCCCGGGGTGGCCTGCACGGGCCGCGCTTCGGATCTGTGGCCGGTAACGTCCCAGACACCTGCGCGGCGCTCCAGGGTGAGGTCCACCACGCCCAGATGTGAGCCGCGTGAGCCGGCCATGACGGTAGGCGTGCCGCTGAGCGTCCCTGCGGCATGGTCGATCCCTCTGTCTGCCTCGTGCCGCTGATTGGAGATCTTGCCCGGGTGCGGAAAGATTGAGTGGCTATGCCCCGTCAGGATGGCCGCGACACCGGGGATAGCCGCCAGCGGCACGGCGGCGTTTTCCATGAAGCGGTGGGGTGGGCCTGCGTCGATCCCGGTATGGGCCAGCAGGATAACGATATCCGCCCCCTCTGCCTGCAGATGCGGGACCAGATCGCGGGCGGTTTCTATCATGTTGAGCGAAGTCAGCCGCCCTTGCAGGTGGCCCTGGTCCCATGTGGTGATTTGCGCGGGCACTAGGCCGATCACACCCACGGTGAGGTTTTGCGCTGCGCCCATATCATCGTAAATCTGCCGCCTCAGCAGCAGATAGGGAGGGAGCAAGGCAGTCTCTGCCATGCCCAGTTTTATATTGGCGCAGGTCACGGGAAACTGCGCTGTCCCGAGCGCACGCGCAAGCCAGCGCAGCCCGAAGTTGAATTCATGATTGCCAAGCGTGGCTGCATCATACCCAAGCGCGTTCATCGCGCTGATCACCGGGTGGGGGCCGTCCCATTCGCTGCCCTCTTGGGCGGTTACATCGGCCAGCGGCGTGCCTTGGAGCGCATCGCCATTGTCGAACAGCATCACGTTGCGCGCCTCCGCGCGTGCGGCACGGATCAACGTGGCAGTGCGGGCGAGGCCGAAGGGCTGGTTATCCGCATCCGAGAAATAATCGAACGGCATGAGGTTTGCGTGAAGATCGGTGGTCTCCAGCAGCCGCAATTGAGCCACGACAGTCGGGGCATTGGTCTCGGGCTCTGTCCTGGGGCGCTCGGAGGTCATGTCGGCAAGGCGGGTCCATTTCGGTGCAGTGGCTGGTGGGCACGTCCTATGGTTTTATCAGGTAATCGTAATCGCCTCTAGGTAGAATGATCGAATTTTCTTTTCGAAGTTGTCTCAGCGCACGCTTGAAGCTGGGCTGTGCTTCTGGCACCCGGGCTGAAAAGCCGAGGGGCAGGATATGAAATTAGCGGAAACGGTGACCTTTGGTGGCTCTGCACTGGACCGGGCGGCTGAACTGCGCGGCAAGGGGCATCCCCAAGGCGGGCAAGCGATTGCGTTTTGGCGTGGCAAACCATTGGTCACGGCCGATTTGAGCGCCGTTCTGCGGCTTCCGATGGATCATGCAATTTTTGGCGATGCCAACGGTGTCCCGATCCTGCTGGGCCGAGAGGACGATGGCGGGTTAATCTATGCCCGTGAGATGACCCTATGGAACCCTGAGGGCGTGGACGAGGCGGCTCTCGCACAATTCGCTGATCCGACCGAGCAGGTGCATCCCGCCGCCCCCGATGCTGTCTTTGCGGAGCTTCGCCGCGTGATGGTGGGTCTCAGTCCGCGCGATGCAGAACTGGCGGCCACGGCACGTGCGCTTTTTGCATGGCACTCGATTCACGGGTTTTGTGCGCGGTGCGGTGCGTCCAGCGAAGTGACGATGGATGGCTGGCAGCGCACTTGTGGCACTTGCGGCGGGCATCATTTCCCGCGGACCGATCCTGTCGTGATCATGCTGATCACACGGGGCAATTCGGTGCTGATGGGGCGCTCGCCGGGCTGGCCCGATCGGATGTTTTCCCTGCTCGCGGGGTTTGTGGAGCCGGGCGAGACGATCGAGGCGGCTGTGCGCCGCGAGGTTTATGAGGAGGCGGGTATCCGCGTGGGTGACGTGCGCTATCTCGCAAGCCAGCCTTGGCCGTTTCCCGCATCGCTCATGCTGGGCTGTGCGGGCGATGCGGTGAGTGCCGAGATCACAATCGACCCGGCCGAGATC